>JBBSHB010000012.1:0-40263 GCA_038253515.1 Gemmatimonadales bacterium
AAGTGGAGCGGACCGGGATCGAACCGGCGACCCCCTGCTTGCAAAGCAGGTGCTCTCCCAGCTGAGCTACCGCCCCAAGTTCTTTCGTTCCCTAAACTTCTACCGTCTGGCCCTGTGGCGCTACTGCAGTGGTGCGCGCCAATGGTGCAGATACCGCCTCGCCAGCCTTCGTCACCACCCCGTCCCCGCGCCGCTCGAAGTGCTGCTCGAAGCGGTACTCGACCACCTCAGAGCGATGGCGGAGCGCACCGAGCCGGCCGTACACCGACTCCAACATCTTGCCCGACCCGTGTCCGAGCTCGCGCTCTACGGTCCAACTCGCTACCGGCGCGCCGCGGTCGAGCGTCTGCAGCCTCGCCGTCGCATACGTCACGCGCAACATTCTAGCCCGGATGCGCCCCTTCGGGAACCCGGCACGGATCGCCACCCGGTCAAGCAGGTCGCGGAGGTCGCCCATCGGAGCCTCCGGCGTCATGTAGGGTGACGGGAATAGGAGGCGACCGCCGGCCTGGAGCCGCTCCCACACGTGTGGTCGGAGCAGCTCCTCCAACTGTGGCCAGAGCGGCACCACGCGCTCCGAGCCGGCGGTCTTGAGCCGATCGCGTCCCTGCCCATCCTTGCCGCGCCACCGGTTCGGTCGGAACGTGACCGTTTTCCGGTCGAAGCTGATATCATCGAGCTCCAGCCCCAGGACCTCGCTCTTGCGGCCGCCCGTCAACAGGAGTGTGGCGAGGAGTACCAAGGCCAGCCGCATCTCCGGCTCTCGGCTGGTGCGGGGGTACGTGTGGGCCGACTCCAGGAGGAGCGCGCCGTCCGGGACTTCGAGGAAAGGCGAGGTGGACTTGGTGAGACGGGGCCGCTCGCCGCGGTCGAGCAGCGCGACCGGGTTATAACCGAGCGGGACGTACTTTCTCCGCTGTGCCCGCCGGAACATGTTGCTCAGCGCGTTCAAATGGTGCCGGATCGTGCCGTCGCTGAGAGCGCGACCGTGGGCCGTCCGTACCTCGCGGAGATACTGGATCCACTCGACTACATCCTGCACCTCGATGGACCCGACCCGCCGACCCTCCCCAAAGAACGCGACCGCACGGCCGAGGAAGATGCCAGCGCACTCGACCCACTCAGCGCTCACCGCCCCCTCCCGCTCTTTCGCGGCGATATGCTCCTTGACAACCAGGCCGAGGCCGGGCTTCCGACGAACCGGAAGAACGATCTCGTTGTCTCGCGCCTCCGCCAGCTCCGCCAGCCGCTTGGCGAACAGGGTTTGCGCTGTCACGACGTCCGTCGTCGCCCGGCTCTCCCCCTCCACTGCCAGCGGCTCGCGCTTCCCACCTTGCCGGCCGTATTCCCTGAAATCGCCCCAGGCGCGCGGGGCGCCGTCACTCCGGGTGCGCCAGTAGAGGCGCGAATGAACCTGCTTACGCTTGGCCATCGGTGTCTCCAAGGTGATCGAGAGCTCGTTGGGCTACCTCAGCCGTGCAATGCCAGGGGTGTTCTCCCTGTCTGATGTCACTTTTTGCTACCAGGCTCCTCACTTCAGCGCCGCTCAGATCCTTCTTACGCGCCAGCGCGAATCGGACACGATCCCAAGCTGCGCCGTCGTCTTTCGCGCGGAGAAGTACATCGGCAGTCCGAACCTTGGAGGCCATCCAATCTCGGATGGCCTGATCGATCATGCCGGGCCTCGATGGCGCGAGGCTGCGGGCGCTCGTCAGCGAAGTGCGGCCCGGACTTCCCGTCATCCTCATGTCGGGATTCGCGCTGGAGGAGCTGGTGCGGCAGGGGCGGGTAGCGCAAGGCACTCCGATCCTGCACAAGCCGTTCGATCCGGCCACATTGGCCGCGGAGGTCCGCAGGGCGCTGGATCGCCGGGGGGAGCCTTCGTAGCGACTAGATCGACGCGCTCATTCCGGTCCCTCGGGAAGAGCCCTTTAATGACCCGGCGTGGTGGTTCGAGCCGAAGCTGGACATGTCGCCCCGCGGGGGGTGAGTTTCGCATTCTTATGGCTGTTCACTAGGACCTCCGCTGGCCGAGGTTGATGTCTCGCAACCTCAGCATTGCTCAGCGTGTCTTGGTGGACAACCTCCTTACCAATCACAGCCAGGACACCTCCCGCCGGCTCGTGGTGCCCCCGCCGTGAGTGGAGTCACCTCCCTGGCCCGGACAAGGGGCTAGGTTGACCGCCCGTCCCAGGGGCCACGCGCCCCAGGGGAATACGCGATCACGCGGCGCATGCCGGCACTTTCAGCACCTACCCCGGGCGTGCGCCAAGTAGTTCCATATTAGCGGTAAGGAGCGGCACCATGGCGCCAGCGAAAAAGACCATTCAAGCCCCAGCCGACGGCGACACCGTGGTCGGACTGTTTCGGGACCAGCCTTCGGCCGAGCGGGCCATTCAGAGCCTGAAGGCGGCCGGGTTCCCGGAGCGGCAGATCGGAGTCGCCGTCCGCGACCGCGCGCAGCAGGAGGCCATCACCGAGGGCACCGGGACGCAGGCCGCCGAAGGTGCGGCGACCGGCGCGATGAGTGGCGGCGTCGTGGGCGGCGTGATCGGCCTCCTGGCCGGGGTAGGGGCGCTCGCCATCCCCGGCATCGGGCCAATCATCGCCGGCGGGGCGCTGGCCTCGACCCTTGCCGGGGCGGGGATCGGCGCGGCCGCTGGTGGGCTGCTCGGGGCACTGGTGGGGATGGGCATCCCCGAGGAGGATGCCCGGCACTTTGAGCGCGGCTTCCAGGAGGGTGGCGTGCTGGTCACCGTGCAAGCGGGCGCTCGCGGCACGGAGGCACGCCAGGTCCTGCATGACAGCGAGGCTGACCTCGGCTCCATGGGGCGGGACTTCACCTCGGAGGGAGCGGACAGGAACAACGTGCCCTCGGGCCAGCAGGGCCGCACTCAGCGCGACGATTTGGATGTCGGGGCCGTGGCGGGGGGCACCCGGGAAGGCTCCCAGCGACTCGAGCTACGCGAGGAGCAGCTCGATGTGGAGAAGGAGCGAGTGCAGGCCGGCGAGGTCCGGGTCCGCAAGGAAGTCGTCACCGAGCAACGCACCCTGGACGTACCGGTGACTCGGGAAGAGGTCGTCGTCGAACGCCACCCGGTGTCCGGTGACCAGCGGGCTAGCGCGGCAATCAAGGAGGGGGAGGAGATCCGCATTCCACTGATGGAGGAGGAGGTGCGGGTCGAGAAGGCCCCAGTGGTGCGCGAGGAGATCGAGGTGCGCAAGCGCCAGGTGGAGGACACCAAGCAGGTGTCCGACACCGTGCGCCGCGAGGAGGCACGGATCGAAAGCCAAGGGAACACGAACAGGGCCGAGGCCGGTGACGCGGGTGCGGAGAGCTGGCGCGGCAGTGAACGCCGATATCACGACGATCGGAACTACGGCGGGCCGAATCGCCGGATGGCGCAACGCTAGCGGCCCAGCGGGTTCACCACGGGGGCGGCCGGGGGCGCCCCCGGTCGCGTCCAGCACCTGCACATGCGCAAGGCTCGCCTGAGACCGGAGTACGCCCACTTGTACCCGGAGATTCTGCCCGACGTCTGGCTCGGTGCGGCGGGCGTGGCCCTGCACGTTGTCAGGCGGCAGGAGCGCACGGGCAGTCAATACGGTACGCTTGGACCTGGGCGAATACTCCCCTCGGCGCACTTCCAATTCACCGCCGGCCGAAAGCGCCGAGCCGGGTGGTTGGGTCCGTCGTCCCGCCGTGATGAGTAGAGAGCGGGCGAGAACCAGTCGCACTACTTTTCCGCCACTGTGGCATGGGGGCATGGCCTCAACGCCTGCTCAACGCTGGACGCGTGTGCCGCCCAGGCTCGCCTGCGGCGCTAGCACCCAGTGGACCGGC
The DNA here is from genome assembly GCA_038253515.1 of Gemmatimonadales bacterium. Taxonomy (GTDB): domain Bacteria; phylum Gemmatimonadota; class Gemmatimonadetes; order Gemmatimonadales; family GWC2-71-9; genus CAVVWJ01. Next base: position 3,845 of record JBBSHB010000012.1, read on the forward strand.
ACGCCGGGCCAAGATTAAGGTCCGACCACTGTCAGCGAGCAGCTTCTCGCGCAATCGCTGGCTCTTGTCGGTCTAACCGGTACTCCGGCTCTCCTGATTGCTGCCGCGGGGTGATCCCGCTCACGACTCTTCAGTCGAAGGGTAGGCATACTTCCGCGCCCAGTACGGGTGGGCGGAGGCACTTCGCACCGCTGATGGCGATGCAGTCATTCTCCGTCCCGAACTCAGACTGCCGCCGTCGGCGGCGGTCGTGAACAAGGAGTCGTGGCATGGCCAATCGTGAAGGTGGCAAAGGCGCGGGTACGGGCGGCGCGCAAGGTGGAGCGGGCGGTGGTCAGGGTGGTCAAGGCGGTTCGGGTGGCGGTCAGAAGGGGGGTCAAGGTGGCGGTCAGAAAGGCGGCCAAGGAGGCTCCGGTGGCGGTCAGGGCGGCTCCGGCGGCGGTCAAGGCGGCTCTGGTGGCGGTCAAGGCGGCTCCGGCGGCGGTCAGAAAGGTGGCCAAGGCGGTGGCAGCGGTCAGGGCGGCTCCGGTGGTCAGAAGGGTGGCCAAGGCGGTTCCGGTGGCGGTCAGGGCAACTCCGGCGGTGGGAAGCCCTAGCCGGCAAGACGAAATGGCCGGCCACGGCCCAACCGACCAGCCCTAGCGGGTTGGAGAAGCTGAAGCGCTGGAAGACAACATCACGCACGACCGTTCCCGGACCGGAGGTATTGGCATGTCGATTCTCGCATGGGTCATACTCGGGAGGAGGAGAGGGGATGACGGAGGAGGTGAGGGAGTGCCGGCTGCGACCCGAGTTCGCCCTCCATACGAGGAGCTGACTCCTGACGAGTGGGTGCCGGCCCGCGAGTGGGCCGAGCGGTTAGTCGTGCGCGCGCGAAAGGCGCGTCTGTTGAGCATCCATCAGCGTACCGTGGATCCCAGGCACTTCGAGTTTCGCGGCGCTGGGCGGCCAGCCCACCTGCCAGGACGGAGCCGCCGGGGCGATTCGTTCCTTAGGCCTCGCGCTTCAACCCGGCCGCTCCGCCGGCAAGCAGGCGCCGGACAGCAAGCACCAGTCGATGACCGCAGATCACTAGTCTGCTGTCCCATGAATAGCTTGATTAAATAACCGCCGGAACCCTGGTCTGAAGCCGGACAATAAGGACCTACCCTGGCGACCCTCGCCAGCGCCAAACTGGAGGCGGGGAAGAGTTACACCTTCGTTGCTGGTCGGGAAGCCCGGAAAGTACGACATTGTGAAGAGCGAGGATGCGGTGGCGGTGCAGCCGAACCAGTGACTCCCGACGCCCGGCCGCGGAATCCGCGGGCCGGGCGTTGTGTGTGTCCGGTGATGGAGATCACCCCAGGAATACGGCAGAGCACACAGAAAAAGAGACGCCTGGCGAACGATACTAGCGATCTGGCAGTTGGCCAGCGCAGTCCTCCTGCGCCCCGCACAACCCACTCGTATGATCTGGGTAGGCACCATGCCACGTCTTCAAGGTAAGCCATCCAACGCGCCTGCCATGCTCCTGACCGGCATCCTCCTACTCGCAGCAGCCTTTGTGGCGCTCGAGTATTTCGGGGTCATCAATGTCCTGCCCAACTTCGGCAGAGTCTGAGGGGGGTACGCACCATGTTGAAGGGCAGCGATATCATCGGCCTTCCTGTCGTCACGTTCGACAGCGGCGAGAAGATTGAAAAAGTTACCGACATCATTTTCGACCACTCGGCCAACCAAGTGCTCGCGTTTCTGGTGGACGAAGGGGGATGGTTCAGTTCGGCCCGAGTCGTGCCGTTCGAGGCACTGCAGACCGTGGGCCCTGACGCGCTGATCGTGCCTGTCAAGTCCGTTGTGGTGGAGGCTGGGCGCGTCCCTGCCGTCGCCAAGATCCTGGAGCGCGACAATGTGCTCAAGGGCACAAAGATCATGACCACGGACGGGCGAGATCTCGGGTCCATGCGGGATCTCTATTTCGACGAGGAAAGCGGACGGGTCGAGGGCTTCGAGGTTTCGGGCGGATTGTTCGCTGATGCATACGAGGGCCGGTCCTTCGTGCCGGCCCCCCAGACGCTCACGATCGGCGAGGACGTCGCTTTCGTGCCTCCTGAGACTGCCGGTCTGATGGAGGAGCAGGTGGGTGGTGTGAAGGGGGCGGCGCAAACCCTGGGAGACAGAATTAAGGAAGGCGCCGAGGCGGTGGGAGAGAAGATCCAGTCCGGTGCCGAGTCGGCCAAGGAGAAGCTCCAAGCGGGCAGCGAGACCGTCCGGCAGCGATTGGACGACGCGCAGGCGGCCGCTACGGGGGCAGTCCTCGAGGAGGCGAAGGGCCGGAGAGCCCGGGAGGCCGTGCGGGACGGTCAGGGCTTTCTCTTGGTGGCTCCGGGCCAGATCGTCACGGAGCCCGTGTTGGAGCGTGCCCGCGACCGAGACCGGGAATCCGAGCTGCTCGCGTCCGTCGGACTCTCGACCGGCGGGGCCGCGCTGGCTCGCGCCAAGGGCACGTCCAGCGCCGCCGGCGCCGAGTTGCGTGAGGGGGCGTCGGAGCTGAAGCAAGGGGCGGCCAACTTGTGGGAGAAGGTGAAGGAGAAGGTGGGCGACGCCAAGGAGCGGGGGGTCCAGGAGCTGGAGGAGAAGCGCATCAACGCGGCGCTAGGACGCCCGGTGACCCGGGTCATCTTCGACCGCCAGGATAGTGTGATCCTGGATGTGGGAGAGCTAATCACGCATAAGGCCATCGAGCAGTCGCGCCAGGAGGGTGTTCTGGCCGTCCTGCTCGATTCGGTTTACAAGGGTGAGCCTGAGATCACCCAGGAGGACCTTCGGGCTGGTGAGTCCGGTTCTGCCGCGTTGGAAGGAGAGGAAGTCGGGTCCGGACAACCGCAACCGGTGGGGCTAGGTGTGGGTCCGACGGCAAAGGTTCGCCGGGAAGGCGAGGCCGCCGAGCGCCCTGGGCCATACCGAGGCCCTGAGCGGCGTCGCAGCGAGAGCAGCCATCTGGGACCGGAGCGCCGTCTGACGGGTGTGTGAGCGTGAGCTGGTCGGGCGGACTTTCATCACCACCTGCTGTCCCATGAATAGCTTGATTAAATAACCGCGAGGTCATAGGTTCCCTTCGGGCCCAAAACGGAGGAACCCATGGCACGCGGTCGCCCCCTGGAGACGCTCACGGTGACGCCGGCGGAGCGCGACGAGCTCGTGGCCCTGACGCGGTCGCGGTCGATGCCCCAGCCGTTGGTGACGCGGGCGCGGATTGTCCTGTTGGCTGCGGACGGTGCCAGTAATACGGTCATCGCCCAGCGACTCGGCCTCTCGAAGCCCACCGTCGGACAGTGGCGCCAACGCTACCTGCGCCAGCGGGTGCAAGGCCTGTACGATGAGCTACGGCCAGGCGGGCCGCGCTCGATCCGCGATGAGCAGATCGCCACCCTCCTGAGGCGGACGATCAAGACCAAACCCCGGGACGGGCGGACGCACTGGACCTGCCGGGCCCTCAGCGCCGAAACCCGGCTGTCGAAGTCCACGGTGCATCGGGTCTGGCAGGCCTTCGGGCTCCAGCCCCATCGGCAGAAGCATTTCCAGCTCTCGACGGATCCCTTCTTCGTCGAGAAGGTACGGGACATCGTCGGGCTGTATCTGCATCCGCCCGATCACGCCGTGGTCCTCTGTGTCGATGAGAAGAGTCAGGTCCAGGCCCTCGAGCGCACCCAGCCCCTTACCCGGGGTCTCTACGCTCCGAATCGCCGAATGCGGAGATCAGCGCCGGTGAGGTCAGATCCCGGAATTCGGGGATCAGTCGGAGTCGGCCGCGCCGGGGCTGGGTGACATCTCCTGTATTAATACCGAAGATCCGGGGATCAGTAGGAGTCGGCCGCTCGACATTGTCGGCGCCGTAGGAGGGTTCATCCGGAAATTTCCGGATGCACGACGCTCACCCGGGTACTACCGGGGGCCCCCGACACGGAGTATATTTCTCTCCGAACACGTTACGGTCCCCAGCGACCTCTCGCACCGGATAGTCGGTGCCAGAGGTCGCTTTTTTCGTATTACCCCTAGGGAGAAGGACCATGATGACCGCCGAGAAGGTCGAGGAGGAAGTGACGCTCGCGCAGGCCGCCCACCTGGTGAAGCTCGACTACCAACGGCTCAGGAACGGGCTCCTGCAGGGCAAGGTCGAAGGGCGGCAGGTGGCCGGGCGATTCTGGCTGGTGGACCTGGCGTCGGCCCGACGGTTCGCCAGCCAGATCCGCGACCGATGACCGACGTCATTCCCTTCGGCAGCCGCCGCGAGGAACCCAGTGGCCGCGCCCTGAGTGATCTCCGTGAACTGGAGCGCCTGCTCCGCGAGATGGAGGCGCGGGGCATCCCGATCGGCGACCTCTGCCTCTACCTGGCTGGCTTCGATTGGGTGGAGGAGCAGGCGACGGCAAACGAACTCGGCAAGCGGCAATAGATCTCTAGGTTGGGTCTTGCTTTCTGCACCCGTAGCTTCCCGGATGCCCTTCGGGGTGAGGTACTGACCGATACGCTATAGCGCATCGGCGAGGCAAGGTAAACCTCCCGGACGCCCCCTTGCACTTCCTTCCTGTATAGCGTATCATTGGGAGGCATGAACATGACACCCATCCGGATTCGGCTCCGAGAACTCCGCGAGAGCAAGCAGTTGTCGCAAGCCGCCCTCTCGGACGTGTCCGGCGTGCGGAAGGCCACCATCAGTGATATCGAGAACGAGAAGACCAGCGGGATTGATTTCGAGACGTTGGAACGGCTCGCCACGGCGCTCGGGGTCAACGCGGTGCTCCTCATCGAGCACACCACCGAGACGAAGCGGAGGCGGGGATGAGCGACGAGGATGAGGTGCAGCATGCGCGCCAGAGTAAAGAACGCACCCAACTCGCGGGGAGCTTCTGTCCGCACCGCGTAGACGTGTGGGACGCCTACGTCACCGCTGAAATGACCGCCGAGCAACTCCGGGGAACCGGCTCGCCCGTACTCATCGACATTGCCCGCCTGCTCGGGCCGGACGAGACGGTAATCGACCTGCTCCGCAATCCAGACTTCCCGGACCTCTACGTCGCGCAGATGCTGGCGGCTGTCGACAAGCTCCACGGGGAGCAGTTGCAGTTCTTTGAGAATCGGGAGCCCGACGATGCCTAAGCGGACGAAGCAGGCGGCCCGGCTCTACTGGCGCACCGGTCCGGTGATGTGGCCCGCGCCTACGGCGATTTCCGGGCATGGAGCGCGCAAGGTGGCAAGCGCGAAGCGTTGGTCGTCCCGGGGGAGAGCCGGGCGACCGCGGACCCGATTGCCACGCAAACGCTCCTCGCCAAGCGGTTGAGCGAACTCTCCGAGGCGAAGGAGAATGTCGTCACCGTCCCCCGCACCCGGCGCCCAGGGCTCGCGGCCGTCATCGCCGAGCACCTCATCGCCAAGGACCGGGAGGGCCAAGTGTCGGCGGACTGGAATGCGTGCGCCGGGGTGTTCCTCGGGCGTGCGGTCGATTTCTGGGGAACCGAGCGACGGCTCGGGTCCATCGAAGTCGAGCATGTGGTGGACTGGATTCAGTATCTCCGCACGGTGCGCACCGCGCACGACCGGCCCCTGAGCGACGGCACCATCCGGCATCACTTGAACACGCTCAGCAACCTCTACCGCCGGGCGCAACGCCGGAAGTACGTCGCGGTGGGGTATAATCCGGTCGCGTTGCTGGACCGGGGCGAGCGCCCCCGCACCCCCCGCTCTACCACGCCGTTCCTCGAAGTGCCCGACGCCGCGTTGTTGCTCGAAGCCGCGCGCACCTACCCGCGCACCTCACGGGAGCCGGAGATGGCGAGCGCCTATCCCCTGCTCGCGACACTCCTGTTGACTGGCGGGCGACGGGGGGAGGTGCTCGGGCTGGAACTGAGCGATATCAGCTTCGACCGGAAGACGGTGACGTTCCGGCCGAACCGCTGGCGCGGGAAGGACGGCACCGGGCGGGACCGCTTTGAAGACCGAGGGCTCGGAGCGCGTCGTGCCGCAAGGCGACGGCTTGAGCAGCCGCCGAGCCTTGGCCATGAGCCAGTGCGCACCTCAGCGGTCGCGGCACACGGGATAGCACGGAAGAAGTAGTTCCGAGTTGGCCCATGTCACGTCTCGATCATCCCCCGTCTCCTCCATCCGCTGGGGGTGGGGTCTCCCGGCGCACCAGCGGGACCTCACCGAAGTAAAGGGGCGGACCGCCGGGCTTGCCGCGCCAGCGCCGCTCGCAGGCGTGTAGGCGAGCGTCAGCTGCTCCTGGAGGAACTGGATGATGGCGGGGACGTCGGCGGGGCGAACCAAATCTCGCCGAGGATGGTGCCCGCCTCGTCCGTATTGCAGAGACACATCAGCGGGCGGTTCGGAGGGCCATGAATGGTGCGGAATAATGGTGCAGCGCTGGCAAGCTGCGGTGGCGCTTGTGCGCGATGGGACTCTGTCAACAACAAGGCCGGAACGCTACTTAGCGCTCCGGCCCGCTCTCACGTCTTTTTGCAAAGCAGGTGCTCTCCCAGCTGAGCTACCGCCCCTTGTGGATCTTACAGCGACTTAGCCGTACACCTGCACCGCGTTCACGCTGCTACCATCCTGTCACTGGCCCAACGTGCCCCGGTTAGCTGACGGGCGCCCCTCAGAATAGTCGACGCGATCGACTCCCGCCAAGCCGGGGCGGCTCGGACCACGCCTCACTGACTCACGACGCCAGGCGTACGTTCTCCTCATCTCATGCAACCGCGCCCGGTGGGACGCAGGCCCACCGCCGTCTTCGCGAGGTGGCAGCCGCGACCGTCAGACCAACTCCGCCTCATCCGCCGCGAGCGTGCCCTCACCATGCAGCTCGCCAGGCGTCGCCGACGTGAGGCCAGCCTCACGCAGAAAGAGGTCACCTCCGGAGCTCCACCCCTCACGCCGCACGGTCCGGGTGAGCACCAGCCTGTCCTTGGCGCGGGTCATGCCGACGTACAGGAGCCGGCGCCCCTCCTGGACCGCCTTGATGTCGTCGCTCTTGAGCTCTCGATCCCCCGGCAGCAACCGATCCTCCGCCCCGATGATGTACACCCGGGAAAACTCCAGCCCCTTCGTCGCGTGCAGGGTCAGCAGGTTCACCCGGCGCGTGTCCAGCTCGGCATCGGCGCTCGTGGAGAGCGCCGCTCGTGCCAGCATCAGCTCGATGCCGTCCGCCAGCGTCGGGGCCTGAATCGAGTCGACCAGCGCGTGCAGGCGCGCCACCGCCGCCGGGTACCGCTCTGACGGCGAGCGTTCCGCGCGAAGGCGTTCGAGCAGCCGCACACCGCCGAGCCGCTCGACGATGACGTCGACCGGCGGTGCCCCCGCGGACTCACGCTCGTCGGCGTACACCTCGAGGCAGTTGCTGAACCGCCCGAGCGTGGCGGGCACGGCGAGGTCCCGGAGGAGCTGCTCCTCCACCGTCATCTCCCGGCAGTCGTTCAGGGCAAAGGCCAGACCGAGATAGCCCAGCGCGCTGACCATCGCCGAGGTCCGCGCCCGGGCGAGGCTGAGGTCGCCGAGGCAATGCACGACGCCGGCCAGCATGCTCGCGTCGTCCAGGGCGTGATGGGCGCGCCCGAGGTGGACACCGTATTGGCGCGCCAGGTCCTCGAGCTTGGCGCTGCCCGCGCAGAGGGAGCGTGCCAGCGGCAGCGTGTCGAAGAACACCAGCCGGTCGAGCCCGGGCGCGCCGGCCGCCATGCGCCGAAGCACCGGGACGTCGAACCGCTGGCCGTTGTGCGCCACCAGGACGTCAGACTGCACGAATGCGACGAACTCGGGCCACATCTCGGCGAAGTGAGGCTGCTCGCACACGTCGGCGTCCCGGTAGCCGTGGATCTTGGTGGCGGCTGGAGGAATGGGCCGCATCGGGCGAACCAGCCGCTCGAACTGCTCGACGATGACGCCGTTCCGGACCCGCACCGCCGCGATCTCCACGATCTCGCACTCGTTCGGGTCCCTGCCGGTGGTCTCGAGGTCGAACGCCACGTAATCCAGCAAGCGACGGCGCTGGTCGCGCGTGGCGAGAAGCTGGGCGGCCTTGAACACGAGGAGCGGCCAGTGCCCCGGTCGGGCGTCCATGGGGCCGAGCACGCACTCGCCCGGGAGGGGGACCTCGCCCGGCGCGAGGGGCTGGATGTCTCCGATCCCGGCGGCGGCGAGCATTCGAGCGACGGCGATCTCGACCCCTCGATCCCGGACCAGCCGCACTCGCCGGCCTCCATCCAGCGCCGCGGCGAGTCGCCTCGCCAGCCCCGGTGCCGCGGGAAACTCGGCCGGGTCGGTGAGCTCGGCCGCATGCTCCTCCAGGGGATTGCGGTAGGGGCCGATCCGCTGCGTCAGCAGCTCGTCCACCAGTGTGCCCAACGACCGATGCGCCCGCGGCATGGCCGCCAGATTCCCGACGTGATAGATGAACCGCCATGCCGCGGGGCGGTCAGGGTCGTCTTTGCTCAGCCCGCGCGCGAGACGGCGCAGGTTGGCCATCAGATCGGGCGCGCCCGCGGTGGCCCGGACCTGATCCAGCACATTGCCGCGAAGCAGGCGCTCGGCCAGAGCTTCCAGGGCGAACGGGTCGTCCGGCGAATGGATCAGTCGAAGGGATGCGATGACGTATGAGATCACCTCGTCGTCGAGCAGTGCCTGGCCCGTCGCCAGCCGGCAGGGAATGTCCGCCTGCAACAGCTGGGTTTCGAGGTACTGGCCGATCGCGTGTTGGCGGTAGAGCAGCGCATACTCGCCCCACTCGAGGTCGGACACCGAGTGATCGCGCCGCAGGTCGGCGATGACCCAGCTCGCCTCCAATGCCTCGTCGTCGAACACGACCGCGGTGACACCGTGCTCGGATGGTCGATCAGCCTCGATTCGCTTGTCGAAGAGGGAGGGATTGCACTCGATGAGCCGCCGTGCCACGTCGAAGATCGGGATCGAGCAGCGTCGGTTGTGGTTCAGTACCACCGGCTCGGCGACCTCGAAGTCGGTCCGGAATCGCTCGAGAATGTGCGGGTCGGCTCCGGTCCACGAGAAGATCGACTGCTCGTCGTCGCCGACAGCGAAGCAGTTGCGGTGCATCCTGGCGATGCTGGTGATCACCCGGTACTGCGCGAGACTGAGATCCTGAAACTCGTCGACCAGGATGCAATCCCATCGGTCGCGGGTGGCCCGAGCGGCGTCGGGGGACTCGTGCAGCAACTCCCCCGTCAATCCAACAAGGTCATCGAAATCGACGAGGTGCCGCGACCGGAGCGCCGCTCGATATCGGTCGTACAGGTCCTGGTCGCCCGCGGTGAGCTCGTAGGCCTGCAGCCGATGCCGGCCGAACAGACTGAGGAGGGCGGGGTGGCGCTTTCTCGGCACCTTCAGCCGCTGGAGCACACGGCGCTGGTCGTCCATGTCCGCGATCCCGAACCCCGGCGCCAGTCCGGCCGCACCGGGGTGCGCACGAAGTACCGAATGACATAGCGCGTGCAGGGTGCCGCGGGTGATCTCGTCCGCTCCGGCGCTGATGGCATCGCGAAGGCGATGGGCAATCTCATCAGCCGCCTTGTTGGTGAAGGTCACCGCGCAAATCCGACCCGGTGGCACGTCGTGATGTTGGATGAGGTGCCGGATGCGCTCGATCAGGCAGAAGGTCTTGCCGGCGCCGGGACCGGCCACGACGAGCACGGGTCCCAAGGGGGCCTCGATGGCGCGGCGTTGGGCGGCCGTGGGCACCGGGGGCTCAGACGTGCAGATGGCCTGAACCGGGTCGGGGCTACTGCGCAGGTCCGTCAGGCACCACACTTTGCAGGAGATGCCAGAATCTACGGGTCAGAGGAGTGCACCACTAGAGAGGAAACCGTCTCCTTGAGCGACCAGGCGTTCAGCGCCGCCCTACAACGAGGTGCGCTCACCAATGGCGCCCCCCGCGCCGACGATCGTCCAGGTGACCAACATGGCGACCGCGAACGGGCGGAGCGGAGCGTCGGAGAGAGCAGGGAGCGGAAGGCCCTTCGCGAGGCCGGGGACGTTAAGGTATCAAGTGACCATAGCCAGGGACTTGCGACGGAGTGACGCGCCGGTGGCCCCGCACGTCGATCCCACCGGTGACAGCGTGCAGGAGCGAGGCTTCTGCCTCAGCGATGGACGGACAGCGCCGCTATCGAGAGGTACTCGGCCACGACGGCCGTCCAGAGCATGAGCCGCCGCACATTCGGCTTGGAGACGAGCGCCCGGCAGAATGGACAGTAGACCGTGTCAGCGCGAACCGCGATTCCACACGATGGGCAGGTGAACCTTGGCATCGTGACCCTCCACATCGCTTCGCCCAGGGGAGTGTGAGGATCACCATGGGGACGCAGACCGTCAAGGGGGTGACCGCGAGCATCGACCGAAAGCTCAAAATCCACGCTCATTGTCCTGTGGAGTTCACTACGGAATGGGACGTACGGCGGGAGCAGGGCGAGAAGGAGATCCGGTGGCAGCCGTCCCGCGGACTACTGCCGCACCGGCACGACGCTCGACAGCAGCGTCGCCGACCCCGCCAGGAGATGGGTGTGGGTTCCGAGGAGCGCCTGCAGCCTGGGCAATTCGAAGTCGCGTCCGAAGAGGTCGATCGGGTAGGCACAAAAGAGACAGATGGCGTTGGCCTGGAGCACTCGGTTCCAGTATTCCTCCAGCCTGATCGCGGCGGAGTAGGCGCCCTCCACCCAGAGCAGCCCGACCATCTCGCCGAACGCCCGAATCCCGCTCCGCCCCGCCCGGGCTCGCAGCTCCTGGCAGAGGCCGCTCATGGTCCGCTCGAAGAGCGCCCAGTCCGGCTGCTCCTCCACCATGAAGCTGTCCAGGGTCTCTCGAGCATCGAGCAGGACGAGCCGGCCGCTCTCCATGGCCCCCCTCGCCCGCGGCTCGTCCTCGCTCAGCCGGCGGATGATCGCCTCCCGGTGCTCGGGGGTGGCAATCACCAGGAGGCCGTCTCCCCGCTTCAGTCCTTCCGCCAGGTAGCGAGTGACGTTATCAGTGAGAAGCTGGTCGTCGCCGCCGTAGAGCTGAACCACGTGCTCAGTCGGCTCGGCCCGCTCGATCAGCTGCCTCCACGAGGACATTGATGAACCTCTCGCAAGTGACTGGCACCGAGCAGGTCGCCGGCGCCGAGGAGAACGCATCAAGCTAGGGGGTGGGCGAGAGGACCGCAACGGACTCGGGACGATAATCTTCTAATGCCAGCGACAACGTGACTTGCGTCACCACCGGCTGCTCCGAAATGTGACAAGATCATCACCTGGGTTTCCCTCGAACCAGAAGGGCGTTGCCAGTCCGGGCACTAGTCGAACGTCGCAGTCCTCCAACCCTATGAAACGGGGGCTCGCTGGTGCGTGCCGATAGACGAGCCTCGGTAGAGGCACCCCCGGCTGACCTGGAGGAGCTCGAGCGCGAGCTGATTCGGCTGCGTGCCGACCTCGTCGCTGCCCGTCAACACCAGCGGGAGTCGGCCGACTTCTTCGACAACGCCACGGTACCGCTGCACTGCGTCGGACCGGACGGCACGATCCTGCGCGCCAACCAGGCCGAGCTGGACCTGCTCGGCTACACCGCGCCGGATTACGTGGGCCACCACATCGCCGAGTTCCATCTCGACCGGGCGGCCGTCGACCAACTGCTGGCCCGCCTCAGGGCCGGTGAGATCGTCAGCGAGTTCCCCGCCCGGCTGCGCTGCAAGGATGGCGCGGTCCGCGCCGTGCTCATCGACTCGAGCAGCTACCGGGAGGGCGGCCGCTTCGTTCATAGCCGGTGCGTCACCCGCGACATCACGGCTCAGCGGCGGACCGAGGAGGACCTGCAGCGCGCTCAGGAACGCCTCCGGCTCGCGGCCCGAGCCACCCAGGACCTGATCTGGGACTGGGACCTGGATCGGGGGAAGGTGATCTGGGAGGGTGCCACCGATGGCTTCTTCGCACAGCCGCCCGGCGAGTATGCAGCACCGGCCGGCGATCACTACGGGCTCTGGGCGGAGCGGGTACACCCGGACGACCTCGCGGTCACCGAGGCGAGCTCCCGGGCCGCCTTCGAGAGCGGCGCGGAGTCGTGGGAGCACGAATATCGCTTCCGGTGCGCCGATGGCTCCTGGGCGCGTATCCTGGAACGGGCTTTCGTGGTCCGCAACGCTCAGGGGAAGGCCATCCGCGCCGTGGGAGCCATTCAGGACGTCACCCGGCGGAAGGAGTCCGAGGAGGCGGCGATCCGCCTGGCCGCCATCGTCGCCTCGTCGACCGACGCGATCATCGGCAAGACGCCGGACGGCGTGGTCACCAGCTGGAACGCGGCCGCCCAGCAGATCTTCGGGTATGCCGAAAACGAGATCGTGGGACGGTCGATCTTCCTGCTGATCCCCCCTGAGCTTCACCCCGAAGAGCGGGCGGTGCTGGAGCGGATTCGTCGGGGAGAGCGGGTCGAGTTCTCCGAAACCGAGCGGATCAGGAAGGACGGCACCCGGATCTACATCTCGGTCACGGTCTCGCCGATCCGGGATTCGTCCGGAGTCGTCATCGGGGCCTCTTCGATCAAGCGCGACGTCACTGAGCGGAAGCGCGCGGCCGCAGAGATCGCGCGCCGGGAAGAGCGCTACCGGGCCCTGGTCACGGCCACTACCTCGATCGTGTGGACCACCGATCCCGAGGGGAGATTCATCGAGCCGCAGCCCTCGTGGGAGGAGTACACCGGGCAGCCGTGGCAGGAACAAGAGGGCTTCGGCTGGCTCGACGCCTTGCATCCGGACGATCGTGAGTCCGTGCTGGCCTCCTGGCTCCGTGCCCGTGACAATCGATCCATTTTCGAGGCTCGGGGACGAGTCTGGATGGAGGAGCACCGCCGGTATCGTCATTTCATCACCCGGGCGGCACCGGTGCTCGCGGTCGATGGGTCGGTGCGGGAGTGGATCGGCACGGTGACGGACGTCGAGGATCGCTGGGTCGCCGAGGAGCGGTTGCGGCAGGCCGAACGAATGGAGTCGGTGGGACGGCTCGCCGGAGGGATCGCCCATGAGGCGAACAACCAGATGACGGTGGTCCTGGGAGCGTCCGAGTTTCTCCTCCGGCGCCTCCAGGTCCCGGAGGCGCGGGAGGACGTCGAGCATATCCGTCGGGCCGCCCATCGGACCGCGGCGATCACCCAGCAGCTGCTCGCCTTCAGCCGCCGTCAGGTGCTGCAGCCGCAGATCGTGGATCTGAATGCGGTGGTGACGAGCCTGCAGCCGATCCTCCAGCGCGCGCTGGGCGAGCTCTCGCGGCTGGTGCTCCGGCTGGCCCCTGACCTGGGGCCGGTCAAGGCCGATCCGGGTCAGCTCGACCAGGTGCTCCTCAATTTGACGCTCAACGCCAAGGACGCGATGCCCACTGGAGGTGTCCTCACCGTCGAGACGCAGAACGTGATACTCGACAAGGCCTACGGTGTCGGCAAGTCGGTGGAGACCCTGGTCCCGGGTCCCTACGCCATGATCATGGTGGGCGACACCGGCCGGGGCATGGATCGGACGACGCTGGGGCACATCTTCGAGCCGTTCTTCACCACCAAGGATGTCGGCGAAGGCACCGGCCTGGGGCTGGCCACGGTCTACGGCATCGTGAAGCAGACCGGCGGGTTCGTCTGGGTCTACAGCGAGCCGGGACAGGGCACGGCATTCAAGATCTATCTGCCGCTGTTCGTCTCTCATCCCGAGACGACGTCCGTCCTGATCCCGACTCCGGCGAAGGGCGGGAGCGAGGTGGTCATCCTGGCTGAGGACGAGCCCTCGGTGCGCACCATTCTCGCCCGCTCGCTCCGCGAGTACGGTTACACCGTCCTGGAGGCGGGCGACGGCGCCGAGGCCCTGAAGCTGGCCCGGCAGCAGCTCGCCCCGCCCGCCCTGGTGATCGCCGACGTGGTCATGCCCGGCATGAGCGGCCGGGAGCTGTCCGACGAGCTGACGGCGCGCTGGCCCGGCATTCCCGTGCTGTTCACCTCCGGCTATACCGGCATCGATGCCGTGAGCCGGGGCCTGTTGCGGGAAGACCGCAACTTCATGCAGAAGCCGCTCGAGCCCGAGGCACTGGCCCGCATGGTCCGCGAGATGATCGACGCCCGGAGGTCGCCGGCCCAACCCGCCTAGAAGGACCCTGCCGGTCGCCCGGGGCCAGCTACGAAAACGGCCCCGAAATGTCGTTTGGTTGTGACATGAATCGCAGAATTATTGGCGGATTGGTCATAGTTCGGCAACCGCCCCTCTTCGTGGAGAGGGTCTTTCGCCAGTGCCACGCGCTGCGAGGAGGCCCGGATGTCCCTGCCAGAGGATGACGCGGTAATCCCGCTTTCAGTTGCCCCCACCGTGCTCGTCGTCGACGATGAGTTGACGCCGCGATCGATCATCTGCCGGATGGTCCGAGGAATGGGATACCAGGTGCGGACGGCCCGGAACGGTCGGGAGGCGCTTCGCTACCTGAAGCAGCACCCGGGAGAGGTCCAGCTGGTACTCACCGATCTCATCATGCCGTACATGGATGGCGGGGAGCTGGCGGAGCGGGCTCGAGACCTCGACCCCAGGCTCAAGGTGGTCCTCATGTCGGGCTACCCCCGGACCGAGGTGGTCGATCTCGTCCGGGGGTACCCCGAGCTGCCGTTCCTGGAAAAACCGGTGGGATTCGGCCGGCTGTACGAGCTGTTGGGCGAGCTGCTTGGGGTCGTCAGCGGCCAGCCGAGCAGCCAGCGGCGTACGCCGCCGGCGCGCTACCGGGGCTCCCAGGCGGTCCCGGGGTGAGCGGCCGCGCGGGTCATCCGCTCGCATCCGCCCAGTTCCTGGGCTCCAGCATCGTCAGCAGCTCCGCCTCGAACGATCCCGGCGGGTAGCTCGGCGCATAGTCCCAGGCGGCAATCGGGGGCAGGCTCATGAGCACGCTCTCGACCCGTGCACTGGTCTGCAACCCGAACACGGTGCCGCGGTCGTGGAGCAGATTGAACTCCGCGTACCGGCCCCGCCGCACCAACTGGAAATGCCGCTCGCGGCGGCCGTACTCCAGCTCGCGGCGCCGCGCGACGATCGGTGCGTAAGCCAGCGGCAGGGCGCGGCCGACGTCGAGCACGAAGGCCACCAGCCGCTCGAGGTCGAGCCCGCTCTCACCGCCGCGCAGGTTGTCGAAGAAAATCCCGCCGATGCCCCGCCGCTCGTCCCCCCGGTGGGTGTTCACGAAATAGTGATCGCACCAGGTCTTGAACCGGAGATAGAACGAGGGGTGGTGCCGGTCGCAGATCGTCTTCAGCGTCCGGTGGAAATGGGTCGCGTCCTCCTCGAAGGGATAGGTCGGCGTCAGATCGGTGCCGCCGCCTAACCAGGCGTCGCGGACCACGCCCGCCGGATCGGTGATCTCGAAATAGCGGACGTTGAGATGGACGGTGGGGATCATCGGACTTCGGGGATGGACCACCAGGCTCACCCCGGTGGCGTAGAATCCCACCTCCTCGAGGCCGCTGGGCCGCGCTCCGACCCGCTGCGCGGCGGCGGCGGGCAGGATTCCTTCCACGGCCGACCGATTGACGCCGGCCTTCTCGAAGGTCACGCCTTCCAGGACCCGCGCCACGCCTCCACCCCCGCCGGGCCGCTCCCAGCGATCCTCCCGGAACGCACCGCCACCATCGAGCGTGGCGAAGAACCGGGTGGTCTCCTCGTGGAGCGCCTCCAGCGACGCGGTCACCAGCCCTCTGAGCGGCGTCCCGCTCACCGGCAGCTCCACTCCTTCACCGCGTCCACGAACGCGCGCGCATGGGCCACGGGAATGTCCGGCAGGATGCCGTGTCCCAGGTTCGCGATGTGTCCATGACCCCCGAACGCGGCCAGCATCTCCCGGGTGCGCTCTCGGATCGTGGCCGGCGGGGCGTAGAGCCAGCAGGGATCCAGGTTCCCCTGCAGGGCGACGGCGTGGCCCGCCAGGCGCCGCCGCGCGTCGCTGGGGTCGGTCTGCCAGTCGAGGCTCACGACGTCGGCCCCGGTCGTCGTGGCGATCTCCTCCAACGCCCAGCCCGCCCCCGGCGCGAAGACGATCACCGGCGCCCCCGCCTCCCGCGCGAGCCGCGCCGCCTCGGCCAGGTAAGGCAGCGCGAACTCCCGGAAATCCCGCGGCCCCAGCGCGCTCGCCCAAGAGTCGAAGAGCTGCACCGCCTGGGCGCCGGCCGCCACCTGGGCCTGGAGGAACCGGCCCACCGCGCGGGCCAGCCGGCCGAGCAGCTCATGTGCGAGCGTGGGGTCCTGCAGCAGCAACCGCTTGGCTTGAGTGAATGACTTCGAGCCAGCGCCCTCGACCATGTAGCTCATGAGTGTCCAGGGCGCGCCGGCGAAGCCGATCAGCGGCACCCGGCCCGCCAGCTCCCGACGGGCCAGTCGGATCGCCTCCAGCACGTACGCGAGATGCTCCCGCGGCTCGATGTCGCGGAGCGCCGCGACGTCGGCGGCCGACCTGAGCGGCTGAGGAAACCTGGGCCCGATGCCGTCGGTGACCGTCAGCTCCATTCCCATGGCCTGCGGGATGACCAGGATGTCGCTGAAGATGATGGCGGCATCCACCCCGACCAGATCCACCGGCTGCAGGGTGACCTCCGCCGCGAGCTCCGGCGTTCCCACCATGATGAGAAAGTCGGCGCGTTCCCTGATGGCACGATACTCGGGCAGATACCGCCCCGCCTGGCGCATCATCCACACCGGCGGTCGCTCCGTGGGCTCGCGCCGGCAGGCGCGGAGGAAGAGATCGTTCATGCTCCCCCGTGAGAATCAGCGACTCGACAGCAGTGTCCGAACTCCGGCGGCGAGTGCCTCCGCCGTGGGACGGGCCGCGACTCCGGCCGGAGGCCAACCCGAGGCCCGTGCCGCGGCGGCCGTCGTCGGACCGACGGCGAGCAACGCCGGCCGGGCGCCGCTGGGACAGGCACGGGCCAACAGGTCGGCGACACTCGGGCTCGCGACCACGACCACCTGACCGCGCTGGGCCACTCGCCGAGCCTCGACTTCGCCGGCCAGCACAGACCGGTAGCAGACCACTTCCTCCACCTCGATGCCGTCGTCGCGCAGGCGGGCCTGGAGCTCGTCCCGCCGGATCTCGCCGCAAGGGAAGAGCACCGGCCCGCGAATACCGGCCTCGAGCATCGCCCGGGCGAGGGCGCCCGCGGCGCCGAGCGAGCCGGTGAGCCGCCCCTCGGGCATGTGAAGCGGCACGGAGAGATCGCCGAGTGCCGCGGCGGTGCCCGCTCCACCAGCCCACATGCCCGGCCCACCCGGCGGCTCGAGCTCCCCCTGCTTCCCCGCGGCCATCACGCGATCGACGAACGCCCGCGCCGAGCGCGGTGAGGTGAATGCCACGGCATCGTAGCGACCCAGCCGGTCCAGCGCCGAGTCCACCGGTCTCCAGTCGAGCGGCGGCGCGAACGACATCAGCGGGTGCTCCTCGACCGCCACCGGAATCGCCTGCAGCGCCGCCAGCAGCCCGGGAAAGGTGCCGGCCGCGGCGGTAACGACGACCGTCCCCCGCATCATGGCTCCGGTACGGCCGGGATCGCGGCAGCGCGGACCTCGGCCAAAATCGAGCTCGCGCCTTCCGCCAGGAGCCGCTCGGCGAGGGCGACACCCAGCGCATCCGCTCCGACTTGGTCGACCACCTCGGCGCTCTCGACACCGTCGACCGACCGCTCCCCGCCCAGGCTGACCACCCGGCCATGCAACCGGAGGCTGCGGCCCACACCGGGAAACTCGGCGTAGGCGGCCACCGGAACCTGGCAGCCGCCTTCCAATCGCCGGAGGAAGGCACGTTCCGCCGCCACCGCGAGCGCGGTCGGCGGGTGGTGAACAGCGGCCCGAACGGCGGCCGCCAGAGACTCGTCGCCGTCAGGCACCGTCACCGCGAGGGCCCCCTGCCCTGGGGCCGGCAGCATCAGGCTGGGCGCCAGCCGCTCGCCGATCCGGCCGGCCAGCCCGAGCCGCACCAGACCGGCCGCCGCGAGCAGAATGCCGGTCCACTCGGGCTGCGCGTCGAGCTTCGCCAGCCTGGTATCCACGTTGCCGCGCACATCGGTCACTCGGAGATCGGGGCGCAGGTGCAGCAGCTGCGCCCTCCGGCGCAGGCTGCTGGTGGCGAGCAGCGCGCCCTCCGGCAGGTCGCCCCAGCAGCACGGGCCGCGTCCCACCAACGCGTCCCGCGGATCATCCCGCTCGCCGATGGCCCCCAGCGTGATCCCGGCGGGAAGCGTGGTCGGCAGGTCCTTGAGCGAGTGCACGGCCAGATCGATCCGGCCGTCGAGCATGGCATCGTCGATCTGCCTGGTGAAGAGGGCGCGGCTGCCGATCCGGGCAAGGGGGACCTGTTGGACCAGGTCGCCCGTGGTCCGGATCTCGACCCGCTCGGTCCGGTGGCCGGCCGAGTGCAGCAACGCGCGGACGTGCTCCGTCTGCCAGAGCGCCAGCGCGCTGCCCCGCGTGCCGATCCGGAGAGGGGCCGCGGCCATCACCGCGAGTCCGCGGCGACATCCGCTTCGAGCCGCTCGATCAGCCGGCCGGCCGCGTCCTGGCCGGAGACCATCACCTCACCGACGGCCACTCCTTCGCGGTACGAGCCGGCCAGCGCCAGCCCCGGATTTCGACGCTCCACTTCCTCCATGACGTCCTTGTAGCGTCCGAAGGTGAGATCGTACTGCGGAATCGCCTTGGGCCAGAGCTGGAAGCTGCGGAACGTCGACTCACCCTTCACGCCGAGGAGCGCGTGGAGGTCGTGCATTGCCCGAGCGGTGATGGTCGGGAGGTCGGCGTGCGCCAGGTCGGGATTCCTGACGCCGCCCACGAAGG
The DNA here is from genome assembly GCA_038253515.1 of Gemmatimonadales bacterium. GTDB lineage: Bacteria > Gemmatimonadota > Gemmatimonadetes > Gemmatimonadales > GWC2-71-9 > CAVVWJ01. Next base: position 22,680 of record JBBSHB010000012.1, read on the forward strand.
TGGTGAGGGTGACATGACCCTCGGGCGCGCGACCGGGAAAGACGGTGGAGGAGAAGACCACGCCCAGCACGTGCCGCCGCTCCACTTCGGGCACCAGGAAGCCGAATCCGTCGAGCGGATGGGTCACGTCCTCCCGCCGGAATCCCAGCACGAGCACGCCGACCGGAGGGTGGGTGATGCTCGCGAGCGTCTTCATCCGGTCGCCGCCGGGGAACTCCAGGTCGATGTCGTCGATGCAGTGCGCCGGAGCGGCGTACACCACGCCGTCGTAGAGCTCGGACGGCTGGAAGGCGGCACCCACGGTCCAGCCTTTGGGTCCCTGGCGGAGCTGGGTGACGGGCGACCGGAGCCGGATCTCCGAGCGAAGCTCGCGAGCGAACGCCTCCGGCAGCTCCTGGAGTCCGGTGCGGAAGGAGACCAGCCCGTCGCCCGGGCCCTCGCCCTCCCCCTCCCGCCGGCGGGCCCGCGCCATGCCGGCGAGGGCCCTGATGACCGAGCCGTGACTCCGCTCCAGGGCGGCGAGCTTGGGCAGCGCCAGGCGAACGGACAGCTGCTCGGGATCGCCGGCGAACACGCCCGCGACGAACGGATTGGCGACGTAATCCAGCACTTCCTGATTGAACCGCCGCCGGACGAACGCCCCGACGCTCTCCTCCATCGGCGAATCGCTCGCGTCGACCAGCGGCTCCCCGAAGACCGCGAGCTTGGCGCTGTTCGACAGGAGACGGGTGGTCAGCAGCTCGGGCGGCGAGGTCGGAAGCGCCATCAGCTTCCCCTTCCGCGCGATGTACCGATGCCGCGCCTCGGCTGAGGCGGAGACGAGGCTGCCCTGGAGGCCGAGGTCGGCGAGCAGGGCCTGGACCGGGGGTGCGGGCGCGGCGAGCGAGCTCGGGCCCAGCTCCGCCACGTAGCCGTCCCGTCGCTCGGTGAGGATCACCCCGCCCGCACGATCGGCCGCCTCGTAGACCACCACTCGGATGCCGTGTCGCTTGAGGCGGAAGGCGGCCGTGAGGCCCGCCACTCCCGCCCCGATGACGGCTATCGCGGCCATGCGGATGCCAGCGACGCCTCGAGCGTCGCGAGCTCGGCCGCGCCGTGCACGGTCGAGGTGAACGCCGCCTCGAAGGCCGACGGCGCCAGATACACGCCGGCATCGAGCATCGCATGGAAGAAGGTGGCGTACGCGGCCCGGTCGCTCCGGCGCGCCGCCGCATAGTCGCGCACCGGCTCGGCCGAGAAGAACGGCGTGAGCATGGTTCCGACCCGCTGCACGGTCACCGCGACGCCGGCGGCGGACGCGGCCGCGACGATGGCGTCCTCGGCGCGACGGGCCCAGCCCTCCGCCCGCTCCCACATGCCCGGACGGGAGAGCACGTCGAGGGTGGCGATCCCCGCGGCCATGGCCACCGGGTTGCCTGAGAGCGTTCCGGCCTGATAGACCGGCCCGGCCGGCGCGATCTGCTCCATGAGCGCACGGGGTCCGCCGTACGCGGCGGCCGGCAACCCTCCGCCGATCACCTTGCCGAGAATGGTGAGATCGGGGTCGATGCCGTAGAGCACCTGGGCACCCTGGTGGTGCACCCGCCAGCCGGTCATCACCTCGTCGAAGACCAGCAGCGTCCCGGCACCGCGGGTAATCCTGCGGAGCCCCTCGAGGAAGCCCGGCACCGGTGGCACCACACCCATGTTCCCCGCCACCGGCTCGACCAGGACGGCGGCCATCTCCTCGCCGCGGGTGGCGAAGATCGCCTCGACGGCCGCGAGGTCGTTGAACGGGGCGATGAGCGTATCGGCCACGGTGGCCGGGGTCACGCCGGGCGAGTCCGGCAGCCCCAGCGTGGCGACGCCCGATCCGGCGGCCGCGAGAAGGGCGTCCGCATGACCGTGGTAGCAGCCATCGAACTTGAGGATGACCCGGCGGCCGGTGGCGGCGCGGGAGAGGCGCACGGCGCTCATTGCCGCCTCGGTCCCGGAGCTCACGAACCGCACCATCTCGAGCGAGGGGAAGGTGTCCACCACGATCTGGGCCAGGCGGACCTCCAGCTCAGTCGGCGCCCCGAAGGTGGTGCCCCGCCCCGCGGCGGCGACGACCGCCTCGAGCACCTCGGGATGGGCGTGGCCCAGAATCAGCGGCCCCCAGGAAAGGACCAGATCGAGGTATCGATTCCCGTCGGCATCGACCAGCCACGCACCCTCACCCCGCTCGATGAACCGCGGCGTCCCGCCCACGCCCCGGAAGGCGCGGACCGGGCTGTTGACCCCGCCGGGCAGGACCCGCCGGGCGGCCGCGAAGAGCCGCTCCGAGGCGGCGCTCGAGCGGGCCGCGTGCACGTCGGTCATGGGCGGGAGTCCGTGCCCAGCCACGTGGCGACGTCCTTCGCGTGGTAGGTGATGATCGCGTCCGCACCGGCGCGCCGCATGCCGAGCAGGGCCTCGAGCACCACGCCGCGCTCGTCGATCCAGCCCCGGGCGGCGGCGGCCTTCACCATCGAGTACTCGCCGCTCACGTTGTACGCCAGCAGCGGCAGCGAGGTCCGCTCCCGCACCGCCCGCACCACGTCCAGGAACGCGAGTGCCGGCTTCACCATCAGCATGTCGGCGCCCTGGGCCTCGTCCAGCGAGGCTTCCAGCAGCGCTTCCCGGACGTTGGCCGGATCCATCTGGTACTGCCGCCGGTCGCCGAACGCGGGCGCGCTGTCCGCCGCTTCGCGAAACGGGCCGTAGAACGCACTGGCGTACTTGACCGCGTAACTGAGGATGGCGCGCTCGGTGAATCCCGCCTGATCCAGCGCGCTCCGGATGGCCGCCACCATCCCGTCCATCATGCCGCTCGGTGCGACGATGTCGGCTCCTGCCTCCGCGTGGGTCACGGCGACACGTCCGAGAATGGCCAGCGTGGCGTCGTTGTCCACCGTGCCGTCGCGCAGGACGCCGCAGTGCCCGTGACTGGTGTATTCACAGCAGCAGACGTCGGTGAAGAGCAGCAGATCGGGGTGTCGTGTCTTCAAGCGGCGCAGCGCCTGCTGGACGATCCCCTCGCTGGCGAAGTTCTCCGAGCCGACCTCGTCCTTCGCGGCGGGAAGTCCGAAGAGGATCAGGCCCGGAATGCCCAGCGCCTCGAGCCGATCCGCTTCGCGATCGAGGACCTGGTCGACCGACAGATGGAACACACCGGGCATCGAGGCGATTTCCCGCTCGACGTTGCGGCCGTGGACCACGAACACTGGCTGGATGAGGTCGCGGGGAGCTAGCTCGTGCTCGCGGACGAGCTGCCGCATGGCCTCGGTACGACGGCGGCGCCTGGGACGAAGAATCTCGGGGAAGGACACGGAGGGAAGACTAGGGAGCGCGGGGCAGCACCGCAACCGCACCTGACCGAACCGCGGGGCCGCTTACACGGCTATCGGCGTCGTCATTATTATAGGGGAACATTTCCGTTGGGTCCCGGCTTCCTACTGAAATCATCCGCGGTGCGGAAAGTGGGTTACGGTTTGCACCCTGCCAAGGGTCAAAGTGGCCGGGGTCACGGCGCAGGACCAGCGCCTATCACCGCTCGCGAGGCTGGGTCGGTGGCAACTTTACGTCGGACAGGGCGTCCAGCGGCGTCGCGATCGCGGCGACGGACCCCGCCGTCGCAACGGAGCGCGAGCGCGATGAAGCCCTTCATCTCGTCAGTTCTTACCCCTGTGTTCGCCCTCTCGGCGGTAGCCTGCGGCCCCCACCGAGTACACGTCGTCGAGCCCAAGCCGGTCAATCCTTCGGTAGCGATAGTTGGAGCCACCCTGTGGGATGGCACCGGACGCGCGCCGGTGACCCACGCGGTGACCCTCATCCGAGGCGATCGGATCCTCTGCGCCGGCGCCGCCGGCGAGTGTCCCGTTCCGCGGGGCGCCCGCATCATCGACGCCCAGGGCCAGTATCTCATCCCAGGCATCATCGACAGCCACGTGCACCTGCTGTTCCTCACCAACGGCAGCGCCGGCGAAGAGCTCTCACTCGACCTCCGCGATCTGCTGGCCCAGGGTGTCACGACGGTCCGTGATATGGGTACCAATCCAGCGGAGCTCCTCGCGCGGGTGAATGCGCTTCCCGCGTCGCCCCGGGTCTACGCCATGCAATTGGTCGCGGGGCGGCGATTCTTCTTCAACGGCTTCCGGGCCACCGAGACCGCTCGAGGCCCCGTGCTCCGGCAGGCGCCCGCCGTGACCATGCAGTGGCTGGGGTGGACGCCGCTCCAGTTCAATCCGGGGGACAATCCGGACCAGATCGTTGCCACGGCCCGGGAGGTCGGGGCGATGGGTCTCAAACTCTACGCCCAGCTCGACAGCGGCTCGGTGCGCCAACTGGTGGCCGCGGCCCACCGGGCCGGCATGCCGGTGTGGGGCCATGCGTGGGTGCAACCAACGAGCGTTCGCGAGCAGGCGTCGGCGGGCCAGGACGGGGTGGTTCACGCCGCCGGCCTGGCCGGGGAGCTGTTCACCGCCGAGGAGCGGGACACTCTCGTCAAGGACGGTGACCTGCAGATCGCCACCGCCCAGTTCGCCACCGTGGCCGCGGCTCACGACCCGCGCATTCTGGCCGCGCTCGACACCATGGCGCGCCTCGGCACCATGTTCGAGCCGACGCTCGACGCGGTTCAGCACAGCGTCGCGTCGTTCGACGCCAAGCGGCGGCACATTCCCTCATTGCAGGAGAGCTACGCGCGCGCCGCATCGGGCTTCGGCATGGAAGTCACCCGCGAGGCGGTGCGGCGGGGTGTGCGGATCAGTGCGGGCAGCGACCACGTGGCGTACGGTCCGGTGGAAGACCGGGCCTCGGTATTCGGGAATATGCGGTTGTTGGTCGATTCGATCGGCCTGTCACCGACCGCGGCGCTGCTCGCCGCCACCCGCGACGCGGCCCGGGCCGTCGGCGGCGAGCCCGGCCGCCAGATCGGCACGATCGAGGCCGGCCACTACGCGGACCTGGTGCTCCTGAGCAAGAATCCCCTGGTGAACATCGACAATCTGGAGGCGGTGGAGTGGGTCATGCGCGGCGGTCGCATCTGGCGCCCGGGGCAGCTCCGGAGCGGCATCGCGATGCGCTAGACGCCGGCCTCACCGGCCGGTGGCGCCGGTCTCGATCGGCAGGGCTTCCTGCTCGGCCCATTCGGTCCACGATCCCACGTAGATGCGCACCTTCGGATAGCCCAGCAGGTATCGCAGCGTGAAGTAGACGTGGCTCGCCTCGGTGGCACTGTTGCAGTAGGCGATGATGCTCTTGTCCGGGGTGATCCCCTGCGCGCGGTAGCCTGACCGCAGCTCGTCAGCGCTCTTCCACACGTGCCCGAATCCCGCCTGGGTCAGATCGTCCTGCCAGTAGTGATTCACTGCCCCGGGAATGTGGCCGCGGCGCATCTGGGCTCCCGCCTCCCCGGCGAACTGGTCGGGCGGGCGGGCGTCGACCAGCAAGGCATCGCCGGTCTTGAGCGCGCGCTGAACGTCGGCCAGGGAGGCCGCCTCCGGGTGGAACGGCGCGGCAGGGAAGCGGGTGAGCGGAATCCGCGGATAGTGCCGCTCGATGGGCCGCTGCTCCAGCTCCCACTTGAAGTACCCGCCGTCCAGCACGAACACCTTGGGATGTCCGAACGCCGCCAGGAGGTAGGCCAGGAAGGTCGCATCGATGTTGTGGGTCTCCCCGGCGCTGTAGATCACGACCGGCTGATCGAGGCTGATCCCCAGGCGGGAGAAGAGCTCGCCATACTCCTGGCCCGACAGCAGCCGCGTGGGTATTCCCCCTTCGCTCGCCCGGATCGTCTCAGTGTTGAGGTACTCCGCCCCCGGCAGATGCCCCTTGAGATAGGTGAACACATCGGTGCGCACGTCGATCACCATCACCGAACGCTCCGCCTGCCATCGTGCCAGCTCGTCGGTGGAGACAATCCTCGGCAGGGCCGTGGCTCCAGCCGGGCTCGGCGACGTGGCGGGCTTCCCGGTGCACCCCGCCCCGAACAGAAGCTCCGCCCCCAGCAGCATCCATCCGATGCCGGTCATGGGAGGGAGTCACCCAGACCCATATACGCCTTCTCCTCCTCCAGGTAGACCCGCACCGCGTTGCGGCGCCGGCGCGAATTGAGCGACACCGGGCGGGTCTCGTCGGCGGGCGGGAGCGCGGTCATGGCACGCCGCATCGGCACGCCCCGCTCGACCGCCGTCCGCATGTCCGCCTCGAGGCCCGAGACGTAGGCCCGGGTCCGCGCCACCAGCTCGGCCGGCACCCGGGGGATCGCGCCGTGTCCCGGAACCACCACGCGCGGCTTCAGGCTGTCGATCACCCCGAGCGCGCGGAGCAGCTCGCGGGAGCTGCCGTCCACCACCATCGTCACCCCGTCCTCCACCAGAACGTCGCCGGCGAACAATACCCGCTCAGCGGGGAGCCAGATCATCAGGTCGCCCGGCGTGTGACCCGCGCCCGGATGGGTGATCACGATGGTGCGCCCGCCGAGGCGCAGCGTGTCGGTGCCGGTGACCGGACGATCGGGCACGTCGGCGAACTCGAAGCCGCGCATGGCGTCGATCCCCATGACGCGAGTCCAGTCCGCCACCAGCGCGTCGGGACCCGCCTCCGAGGCGAGGACGCGGGCGTCGGGATGGGCGATGACCTTGGCGCCGGCCCGGCGGAATACGATGGCCCCGAAGTGATGGTCCGGATGGTGGTGAGTGAGCACCAGCCACGCGACCGGCCGGCGGGTGACCCGGCGGATGGTGCGCATGAGCTGCTCGCCCTGGCGCGGGCTCCCCAGCGCATCCACCACGATGACGCCTTCCCGGGTCACGATGAATCCCGCGTTCGGCCGCCCTTCGGAGCCGCGCCCCGAGTCGCCCGGGACGGCGTAGATGCCGTCGGCCAGACGGCGCGCGATGAAGGGCGGAGCGCGGAGCGAATCCACGGCCGCCGCGGGAGTGAAGCCGAGAGGCAACAGGGCGAGAAGCGCGAGGGCAGGAGGCACGCGGGACCAGCCGTCAATCGGGAGGCGGTCCGACCGGCCCGAGCCCGTCAGGCCGATGCGAAGGTGATGTCGGCCGACCGCCGGTAGACGCCACCCTTCGAGTCGGTCCACACCATCGTGAGCGGAGCCTCCTTGTCGGCCCTGAGGGTGAAGCTCACGACCGGGTCTCGACTGATCCCCGAGGTCCACTCGAACCGGGCGATCTGCTGGTCGCCGTAGGTGATGACCACATCCTTGATGAAGAACGCGGGAATCGGCTGGCCGTCGGCCGTGCGGAAGAAGCCCGTGTCCATCGGGTGAGAGATGATGGAGTTCACCCTGATGACGTCGCCCCGGCTGATCCGATCGGGCAGGCGAATCCTGGCTTCGCCGATGGGGGCGCTGGGCATCATCCGCATCCGTTCAGGGAAACATTCACGTGGGCGTAGGCACCCCAGATCTCGCCGGTGCTGGTCTCCAGGATGGCCCGCACCCAGGTCGTGCGCTTCATCTTGATCCGGGTCTCCAACGCCACGCTTCCGACGGCCGGCGTGAGGTGAAAGACGGCGAGATGCGGGTCGGGGTTGTGATCGACGATCAGATGGACGGCCGTGACGTGCTGCTCCGGGGTCATCGGCAGGTCGCTCTCGATGATGACCGGAACGACCCGTCCGTCCTCCGCCACGGTCGGCATGTCCAGCGAGAGCCGGCCCTTCCGGATGGGACGATCGCCGACCAGCGTCCGGAGAATCCGGGCGACCTCCTCATTGGGCACCTCGGGATCCGTCGGATCGGACCGCCGTCCCGGGAAGCCGAGCAATCGCTCACTCCCCAGCAGGGGGCGCCCTCCCAGGAGACCGGCCCCAACGAGCGCGCAGGCCCTGAGGAATGTTCTACGTGAGGACGGTTCCGGGGTTGGCACGTCGACCTCCCGAGTCCAGCGGGGAAACCTCGGGTAAGGTCGACGTTCCCGGTGACCAAGTCAAGCACGGCCCAGGGCGAACCGTCGACCGTCAAATTGCTCAGCCAGCAGCCCCAGGACCGTCGACCGGGCGCGCCGTTTGCGGCGACCGGGCGGCTTCGGGCGAGGGGGACGAGAGCGTCCCGTGCAACTTGTGTCACCCCTCCGGGCTTACTAGCTTGAAACCGTTCAGCCGCAAAGTGATGGGGGAACTCTCCCACCTCTATTCGTGCCGAGGCACCGTGGACACACAAGAGCTTCAACAGGTTGCGCTCTTCGAGAAGTGCCGGCAGTTCACCAAAGCGCGAGAGCTGAAGGCAGTCGGCCTCTATCCGTATTTCAATCCGATCTCGGAATCGGAAGACACCGTTGTCGTCATCGACGGACAGAAGCGGATCATGCTGGGGTCGAACAACTACCTCGGGCTGACCCACCACCCCAAGGTCCTCGAGGCCGCCTCTCGCGCGCTCAGCCGCTACGGCTCCGGATGCACCGGCAGTCGCTTCCTCAACGGTACCCTCGACCTCCACGAGCAGTTGGAGGCCGCGCTGGCCGACTTCCTCGGCAAGGAAGCCTGCCTGGTCTTCTCGACCGGGTACTCGGCCAACCTGGGGCTCATCTCCGGGCTGGTGGGCCGCGGCGAGGTGGTGTACCTCGACAAGCTGGATCACGCCTCCATCGTGGACGGCGCCAAGCTCTCCTACGGCGAGACCGAGCGCTTCAATCATGGAGACCTGGCCAATCTCGAGCGGCGGCTGGAGCGGAAGGCCAACGGTCGGGGGGCCATGATCGTGGTGGACGGCGTCTACTCCATGGAAGGGGACATCGCCGACGTGCCCGGCCTGGTGCGGGTGGCGCGGAAGTACGGAGCCGCCCTGGCGCTGGACGACGCGCACGCGCTCGGGGTCCTGGGGCCCAACGGCGAGGGAACCGCCGCTCACTTCGGCATGACCGACGAGGTGGACATCATCGCCGGGACGTTCTCCAAGTCGCTGGCCTCGATCGGCGGCTTCGTGGCGGCGTCGGATAACGTGGTGCACTACCTCAAGCATCACAGCCGTCCGCTCATTTTCACCGCCTCGCTGCCGCCGGCCAATACGGCGGGCGTGCTGGCGGCGCTGCAGGTGCTGCAGGACGAGCCCGAGCGTCGGGAGCGCCTCTGGGCCAACACCCGGCGGCTGCACCAGGGCTTCCGCAGTCTGGGCTTCGAGATCGGTCCTACCGAGACGCCCATCGTGCCCGTGCTGATCGGTCCGTTGGAGCAGACCTTCCTCATGTGGCGGCGGCTGTTCGACGCCGGGGTCTTCACCAACCCCGTGGCACCGCCGGCCGTTCCGGCCTCCCAGTGCCGGCTTCGCACCAGCGTCATGGCGACGCACACGTTCGAGCAGATCGACTTCGCGCTGGAACAGTTCCATCGGATCGGCCGCGACCTGGGGGTCATCTGACAGCAGCCCTGCGCGTACGCGCGGCGCGGGACCGACGAGACCTCAAGCGCTTCATCGACCTGCCCTATCGACTCCACGCGCGGGACCCTCTCTGGGTCCCGCCGTTGCGTCGGGACGTGGCGTCCCTCCTCGACCGAGCCAAGAACCCGTTCTTCGAGCACGCCGAGGCCGAGTACTTCCTGGTGGAGCGGGACACCGAGGTGGTCGGCCGCATCGCCGCGATCAGCAATCGGCTCCATAACGACACCCATGGAGACCGGGTCGGCTTCTTCGGCTTCTTCGAGTGCATCGACGACCAGGCCGTCGCGGACGTCCTCTTCGACACCGCGGCGGAGTGGTGCCGGGTGAAAGGCCACGACGTGATGCGCGGCCCGGCCTCCTTTTCCGTGAACGACGAGTGCGGGCTGCTGGTAGACGGGTTCGAGACCCCGCCCACGCTCATGATGCCGCACAATCCCCGCTGGTATGTCGGCCTGGTCGAGCGGGCCGGCTTCAGCAAGGCCAGGGACCTGCTGGTTTACCAGGGCGGCAGCGAGGATCACTACGTCCCGGTCCCCGAGCGCCTGGCCCGGGGGACGGAGCTGATTCGCCAGCGGCGGGGGATCACGATCCGGCCACTCGACATGAAGGCGTTCAAGCAGGACGTCGACCACATCAAGCGGCTGTACAACGCCGCGTGGGAAAAGAACTGGGGATTCGTCCCGCTGACCGAGCATGAGATGGACCACCTGGCCGAGCAGTTCAAGCCGGTCGTCATCCCGGACATCGTGCCCATAGCCGTGAAGGACGGGAAGGTGATCGGCTTCGGCATCGTGCTCCCGGATCTCAACGCCGTCTTCCGGACGAACCGCTCGGGGCGGCTGCTGCCGGTGCTCCCCCGACTGCTCTGGGCCCTCAAGACCGGCAAGATCCGCCGCGCCCGCATCCTGCTGCTCGGCATCCTTCCCGAGTACCAGGGCAAAGGGGTGGACGCGATGCTGTACCACTGGATCTGGACCCAGTGCGGCGCGCGAGGGATCACCTGGGGTGAGGCGGGCTGGATTCTGGAGGACAACCCGGCGATGAACGCCGGCCTCGAGAAGATGACCTTCCGGGTCTACAAGACCTATCGGCTGTACGACCGGCCGATATGAGAGCGCTGGTCACCGGGGCCACCGGATTCGTCGGCAGCCACCTCATCGAGACGCTGCGTCGCCACGGCGACGAGGTGACCGCGCTGGCCCGCTCCGCGCGGAAGGCCCAGCTGCTCGCGCCGCTCGGCGTCCGGGTGGTCCCCGGCGACCTGCATGATGCCGGCGCCTTGAGCCGTGCGGTCGAGGGACAGGACGTGATCTACCATGTGGCCGGAGTGGTTGCCGCGAGAAACGAGGCCGAATTTCTCGCCGCCAACCGCGATGGCACCGCGAACCTGGTGGCCGCCGCAGAGCGCGTCGGGCGCCCCCGATTCGTGCTGGTCTCGTCGATGGCCGCGGTGGGGCCGTCCACCCGGGGACAGCCCCACCACGGCGACGAATCGCCTCGACCGGTCACGGCCTATGGCCGGAGCAAGCTCGCGGCAGAGGGTGTGGTCACCGCCAGCTCGCTCCCCTGGTCCATCGTCCGACCACCCATGGTCTACGGTCCGCGTGACCCCGAGGTCCTCAAGGTCTTCCGGCTCGCACGGCTGGGAATCGCGCCGGTCTTCGGAGACGGCAGCCAGGAGCTGTGTGCCGTCTACGGCGCCGACCTCGCCGACGCACTGCTCGCCGTCGGGCGGTGTTCCAACACCGCAGAGCGGCGATACCACGCCTGTCACCCCGAGGTCTTCACCAGCGCCGGCTTCGTACGCGCCGTAGCGGCGGTCATGGGTCGTTCGGTTGCACTGGTCCGCATCGCTCCGTCCGTCGGCCGTGCCCTGCTGGGCATCACGGAGATCGCCGCCCGCCTGACCGGTCAGACGACGATTCTCACCACCGACAAGGCCAACGAGTTCTTCCAGCCCGCGTGGGTCGCCAGCCCGGCCGAGCTGGCACGAGACACCGGCTGGCGGGCCGTACGGGACCTCCGCATCGGTCTCGCCGAGACCCATCAATGGTATCGGAGCGCGGGATGGCTCTAGCCGTCAACCCGCCGATTGCCGCCGCCGCGCCCCGGCGCGGGACCCTTCAGGCGGTGGATCTCCTCCTGCTCGGCTACCTCGCCATCGTCTCCGTCGTGGCGCTCCGCCGGGCGCCGACCCAGCCGGAGTGCTGGTGGCTGCTCGGCGCCCACGCCCTCTTCCTCGTGCTGCTCGCGCTCATCACCCGCCCCCAGTCCGGCCGCCTGGGCCGGACCCTACGGGAGATCTATCCGCTGCTGCTGCTGGTCGGGTTGTACGGCGAGCTCGACGTGCTGAACGGGATCGGCGCGACCGTCCACGACGCCGTGGTACAACGCTGGGAGCTCGCGCTGTTCGGTGCCCAGGTGAGCCGCGACTGGTGGCAGGCGGCTCCCAGCCGCTTCTGGTCGACCGTGCTGCACGGCGCCTACTTCTCCTACTATCTGGTGGTCACGCTCCCCGCGCTCTACTTCGTCTGCCGGGGCGATCTGCGTGCCGTGCGCCAGTTCGTGCTCGTGTTGATTGCCACCTTCGTGAGCTGCTATCTGGTGTTCATCTTCTTCCCGGTGGCCGGGCCGTACTACGTCTTCCCCGCCCCGGCCGCCTGGTTCACGGACAATCTTCCCGCCCGACTGGTGTATCGGACCCTGGCCGCCGGGAGCTCCTACGGCGCCGCCTTTCCCAGCTCCCATGTGGCCGCGACCGTGGCCGCGGCGCTCGCGGCCAAGCGTCAGTCCACCAGGCTCGGCCTGCTGCTCCTGGTTCCGACCGCGCTCCTGACGGTTGGGGTGGTATACTGCCAGATGCACTACGGCGTGGACGCGATCGCCGGGCTGCTGGTGGGCGTGACCGTGGCGTGGGCCACCCACAAAACGAGCGACCCCGTGGGCTACCAGCCCACGGGGTCGCACCTGGTCGAGCCGCACACGGTTACTGGACCGTGATCTTGCCGTGCATGCCCAGCGCGAGATGCGGCAGACAATAGAACTTGTACACCCCCGCCGGAGCTCCGGCGAAGGTGACCTTGTAGATCCCATCCTGTTCGGCGAGCAGCGGGCCCTGCAGCGGGCCCATCTGATCGGGCATGCCGGCCGTCAGCTTGTCGGCCGCGCCAGCGGGGATGCTGTCGCCCCAGAAGGAAACGTTGTGTGGGCCACCACTCTTGTTGTGAAACTGCACGACGTCGCCGCGCTTGATGGTGAGCTCCGCCGGATCGAACTTGTAGGTGGAGCCTTGGAGTTCCATGTTCACGTCGTGCGTCGCCCCAGTGGCGGCGGGAGCGGCCGCCGGGGCCTGCTGCTCGGACGTGGTGGTTGCCGCCTGATCTGGAGCCTTCTTCTCGCCGCCGCAGGCCGCCACAACGATGGCTAGCCCAGCCACCAAGGATGTCGCTCGCATCGCCGCTTTGCCTCCGAATGACAGGAAAGACGCGTACTTTGTGAACCCTTTCACAAGTTTGTCAAGTATATCGTGGAAGCCCTCAAAGGGAAGTGGGGCGCGCATGGTGACCTCGGGGGTTCCATCAGCCCGGATCGGAACATGACATCGACGCTCCCGGCTCCAATCAAGACGCCAGCCGTGCCACCCTGCCGAAGCCTGGGATCGCATTGCCGGGGGCTGCACGTGACCCTACGGGTGGGCTCGCTGGATGAAGGCACCACCTCTCTGGATCACGAGGCCACCTGGCTGCTGGGACACACCGAGCACATCACCTTCCTCGAATTGTGGGAGGGAGACGGTGATCTCTATGCCGAGGCGATTCTCCACGTGCCTTGCCGTTTCCTGCATCAGGAGAAAGGGCGGGCGGCCTGTCGGGCACACGGCTTCACCGGGCCGCTGCCGAGAGGCCCGCGCCACGAGGCCCAGCCCCTGCGCCTGGGCGGAGACCGCTTCGTGGTGGTGGAGGACCGGCAGAACGCGGTGAGAACCCTCTCCTACCCTCGCCGCTCGCTTCCGGTGCTCGCCCAGCCGCCCGCCACGGGAGCCAATCCCTGCGCCGGCGCGCCCTGCCGGACCGCCGACAACACCCGCGGAGCCGCCTGCTGTCGAGACCTCCAAGTGGAGATCATGTGCACTCGGGCTCAGCGCCGACTCGAGGCCCTGGTGCGCGCCCGCCGTTCGCCCTATCTCTGCAAGGTGGCCCGGGCCGGCGACTTCTCCATCGAGGTGGAGATGATCTCGTCCTGCGGATACCTGGCCGACGATGGCATCGCCTGCACCTTGCACGGCCGGGTTCGCTCGGACGGACGGCCGGCCAAGCCCGATCTGTGCAGCGACTGGCCGCCCAAGGATAAAGGGTTGCACCCCGGCTGTGTTTTCGCTCCGAAACGCCGGGGCCGGTCCCGCACTTAGGAGCGCAACTGTGCAAGGCTGGCGGGGTTGCCCGTCCTTGTCAGCGTTCCGGACTCCCCACCTGCGGGGAGCCTGCTCCCAGGGGAGGTTCGGTGACCGACGAGCTCGAACAGCTCTACCTGAGCACCTATACGGCCGTCGTGCGCTTCCTGTATCGCAAGGTCTGGGACGCGGAGCGGGCCGAAGACCTGGCCCAGGAAGTGTTCGTGCGGGCCCTCTCGCACCGGCCGGACAAGCCACGTGCCTGGGTGTTCGCGGTCGCCGCCAACCTGGCGCGCGACGAAGCCCGAGCGGCGGTCCGCCGTCGACGCCATCTGACGCTCCTCAAGGGCGACCCGATCGCCCAGCCCACCCTGACACCGGCCGCGGACGACTCCGTCGAGCATGACGAGCAGATGGCCTCGGTGCAGGAGGCGCTCAACACGTTGACGCCGCGCGACCGGGAGATCCTCCTGCTGTGGGACGCGGGGTTGAGCTATCCTGAGATCGCCACTCAGACGGGGCTGGCCGTGGGAGCAGTCGGCACCACGCTGGCCCGCGCCCGGAAACGTCTGGTGGACGCGCACGACCGGCAACACCGGCAGACAGGAACCGATGCGTCACATTCCTGAGGAAGAGCTGCACGCCTACCTCGATCAGGGGCTGAGCCGGACGCAGTGCGTCGAGATCGAAAGCCATCTCGCCGACTGCGCGCCGTGTCGCGCGCAGAGGGATGGCATCGCGGCACTCCGGGACCGGACAACCGCGCTCCTGGCCCGTTTGGCACCGCCCCGAACGGCATTGCCGGTCTTCGAGAGTCTCCGGAAGCGCGCCGCGGAGGAGGCGTCCATCCGACGCCGTCGTGTGCAGCGGGTGGTCTGGGCCGCGAGTCTGGTCGCCGCGGTCGGCCTGGGATGGGGTGCCAGCGCCGTCCTCGGGCCTGGCTCGACGCGCCGGCAGGAGGCGCAGCTCCCACGCCCTCGGACGGCGGCTGTCGCCCACTCGGCAGCCGCCCGCCCGCCGAGCGAGCGCGTCACCTCCCCGCCAACGCAGCAGGTGCGGACGGTCCGCGATTCCGTCCGGCCGTCGAGGTCGGCCCTGAAGGTGGCTACCACCGCCGGCGCGGCCGAACGGTCGGCACCGCCGGACCGCTCGGCCGCGCTGGCGGTGCTGGATCTGTCACCCGCTCCTGAGCTCACCAGACTGGAGCCACCCCGCTCGGGCAACGAAGAGTTCGGCGGCATGTGGCGGACGCTGTCCTGGGATGGGGCGGAGGCGGAGGCCGGGAAGCCACTGCCCCGCATCGAGGGTCTGCCGGTGGTGCAGGTGCAGATTCAGGCGGGCGAGCAGGGTACCCGTCCCGTGACCGTGGTCGCGCAACAGCTCGCGTCGGGGCAGGTCATTCGCACCATCGAGGGTTCCGCGACCGATGTCTCCCACCTGCTCGCGGTACGGGCGGGGGGCGATCCCGAGTCGGTCGCGGTCCGCAGTGACTCCAACCCACAGGGCGGTCCCCCTGCGGACCAGGCGATGGCCATGCAGGTCGGCGACCGGATGCTCGCGATCACCGGCGCGCTCCCTCCCGACAGCCTGCGCGCCATGATCCGCCGTCTGAATGCGGAGATGCGTACCAGGTAGAGGGGGTGCTGTTCAGGCCCTGGGGGTGCCGTTCAGGCCCTGGGCCTGCCGCGGCGCTCCAGCAGCTCGGCAGGCACGTAGTCCCGGGGGCCCTCCTCGTGGTCAAACTCCGCGGCCACCACCGCATGACCCCGCTCCCGTTCGAGGGTGATCTCGGCCAGGCGGGGTGAGATCATCGGGAAGGTCCGCGCGAACACCGCGTAGGACAGCAGGAAAAGTCCCAGGAACAGGAGGGTGGGTCCCAGCTCCGGCAGGTAGAAGACCGGACGAGGAAACGCCGTCACCGACGGCATCACCAGCAGAAATCGCTCCAGCCACAGCGCTACCAGACTCACCGTCGCGAAGAAGCCCAGGGTCGCCCGGGTCTTCTTGGGCGCCACGCCCAGCAGGCCGAAGAACGGGATCACGAACATCCCGAGGAACACCGCCCGCCCGATCGGCAGCCAGTGACCCCACAGTCGGGCGAAGACGAAGCCCGTCTCCTCC
Source organism: Gemmatimonadales bacterium (assembly GCA_038253515.1). GTDB lineage: Bacteria > Gemmatimonadota > Gemmatimonadetes > Gemmatimonadales > GWC2-71-9 > CAVVWJ01. The sequence goes on from JBBSHB010000012.1 coordinate 38,588, forward strand.
GGCAGGTTACCATACCAGATCACCAGGAACTGGGCCCACATCAGGTAGGTCCAGAACACGGTGAAGCCGAAACAGAGCTTCCCCAGATCGTGGCGCTGCTTGGGTGACACCAGGTCGGCGACCCCGAGGTGCGAGGCGCCGTACATCATCGTGAGCGCGAGCAGCATGTGGGCCCCCAGGAAGGACCCCATGAAGTAGAACCCGCCCAGCAGGTTGGAGAACCAGTGGGGCTGGAGTGCCATGACGCCGTCGAACGCGATGAGGGTGGCCACCAGGGCATAGAGCACCACGTAGGTCGGCGCCAGCCGATGGATATGCTCTTCCTGGGCCTTGGCCGCGGCGTCGCTCCCGTCGTAGCCCCGAGTCCAACTGTCGAACAGCGAGCGCCGGCCGGGCGCCGCGGCGGCACGGGTGGCGAGCAGATCTGGCACCAGGTCGGCCCGGATCAGCCGCCACCCCACCACGGCGAGGATGCCGAGCCCGAGGCCCAGCCGGGCGAACATGAACCGGTGGGAGAGCCACACCTGCTTGGAGTGCTGCAGCTCCGGCAGGGCGGCGTTCATGGGACCGTAGATCGACTGGTACCCCGCCGTGAAGATCAGCACCAGGCCCAGCAAGCTGATTGGCAGGAACGCGGCCGCGGCCTCGGCAAACCGGATCACCATGCCGGACCACTTGGCGTTGGTGACCTTCTGGACCGCGACGAACGCGACGCTTCCCAACGAAAGCCCGGTGAAGTAGAGCCAGTTGACGTGGAACAGTTGCCACGCCCGGTCCCGGTTGCCGTCCAGCAACGCTCCGCCGAACAGAATCGCTCCCAGAATGGCGCACCCACCGCCGATGCCGAGGAACGCCTGATATTGCCCGGCGAGGGAGCGCCGAACCAGCCGCTCGTGGAGTGTCGTGGGGCTCATCGCGCGACCTCGCCGGTCGAGCCCGTGGCGCTGGCGGTCGGCGGAATCCCCTTGTCCGCTCCCGCCGGCTCGGGGCCGGCCGGCGTCTGGGCCTGCAGCTTGCGCACATGGCTCACGATGGCCCAGCGGTCGCTGGGCAGATACACCTTGTCGCCGTAGCGCGGCATGACCCCTCGACCATAGCGAATGATGCTGTAGATGTACCCGTCGCTGTACCCGCGGGCCCGGCCGGTGAGGAGGGACGGCGCGCCGATGCGGGACGTCACCGTGCCGTTGGCGGCACCGCTCGGGCCGTGGCAGACCGCGCAGTAGGTCTGGAAGAGGGTATCTCCCGCGGCGTCGACATCCCGGGGGATCACCGCCACGCTCGGTCCTGGCGGGGATGCCGAGGCCTGTCCGCCCGCGGCGTTTGGATTCTTGAGCGCGTCGGCCGTCGTCGTCTTCCCGGAGACCCACTCGCTGGACCAGTCCGGCTCGCCGCCGGTGATGGGTACGGCGCCAACGGGGGTGTAGCGGGGAACGCCCGCCGTCTGATAGGGATGCACGTAGCGGGAGCGGATCATGTGATCCATAAACGGGATGATGTGCCACAGATCGTCCGGCGAGGGCACCCGATCGTACCACCAGTCGCACCCGCCCGTACCCAGACTCAGCGCCGCGAGGAGCACGACCCGCATCCCGAGCGACGCCCGGCGCCGTTCACGCGGCCTCATGACGCACCTCCACCGCGCCGGCCGAGCGGAGCAGGTGCTCGAGCGCGCC
>JBBSHB010000013.1:0-40152 GCA_038253515.1 Gemmatimonadales bacterium
GGCTACCAGTACAACGGCCCGCCCAGTGACACCGCACTCAAGGCCAAGCCGGGCGTTCAGACCGGGCCCACCTCAAGTGAGACCAACGGCGCGACCGGCCCGGCGGGAGCCGAGGCGGTGGCGGACACCGTGGTCTGCAAGGATGGCTCGAACGCGTCCAAGAAGGCTGAAAAGGCCTGCGCCAGCCATGGCGGCGTCGACTGGGCCGCGACCAAGTCGGCCTTGAAGGCGCGCGGCACGATGCAAGGCGGGGACAGCACAGGGGCTGCGACGGACACCAGCAGCTCGAAGGACACCAGCAGCTCGAGTCAGACACAGAAGCCGTAGGTCGAGTATCCAGCGACTCTCGGGACACGGCACCCCGGCTGCAGCTTGGGGTGCCGTGTCTTCGCCCTGGCCCCCTCACGGATGCCGCGGCGGCGCAGCAGAGTACGTGCGCACCCGTTGCCGCCGCCGGTCCGTCGGCATAGCTATATATAATTGCAACTTCTCGGCAGAGTCGGCACGCTGGAGCGTCGGACTCGCCCCGGCGCGGTGTCTTGCTTTACATCGGACGGCCGTATGCATATCGCGATGATCTCGACCCCCTTCGTGCCGGTTCCGCCTCGGGACTATGGGGGGACCGAGCTGGTGGTCTACGAGCTGGTGGAGGGTCTGCTGGACCGCGGCCACGAGGTGACCCTGTTTGGCACCGGCGACTCGCATGCCCGAGCCCGACTTCGTTCGCTGTATCCCCACGGTCAGTGGCCCCCGGACCCGATCACCGATCTCAACCACGTCTCATGGGCGATGCAGCAGATAGCGGAGGGTGAGTACGACGTAATCCACGCTCACTCCGCCGCCGTGCTCGCAGTCGCGCGGCTGACGCCACATATCCCGCTGGTGTACACGCTGCACCACACCCACGAGGCGACCCTCTCCGACTATTACAAGCATTTCCCGGACGTGCACTACGTCGCGATCTCGGCCGACCAGCGGCGCCGGGAGACGGGCGTCGAGCGATGCACCGTGATCCACCACGGACTCGATCCGGCCCGCTACCACTGGACCGATGAGCCCGAGCCCTACGTGTGCTTCGTGGGGCGCTTCGCGCGGGAGAAGGGACCCCACACCGCCATCGATGCCGCCGAGCTCGCCGGCGTGCCGATCCGGATCGCGGGAGACGTCCACCCACCCAACCATGACTATTTCCATGCCGAGGTCGAGCCGCGGCTTCGGAGACCGCATGTGTCCTCCCTCGGCTGCATCGGGACCGCCCAGAAGGTGCCCCTGTTGCGCGCCGCCCGGGCCCTGCTCGCGCCGATCGATTGGGAGGAGCCGTTCGGGCTGATCCTGATCGAGGCGATGTTGTCCGGCTGCCCGGTGGTGAGCTTCGGGCGGGGCAGCGTGCCCGAGCTGATCGAGCCGGGCATCACCGGATTCATCGCCGGATCGATGGAGGAAATGGCGGACCTCATCCGGCCCGGCGGCGCGGTGGATCAACTGGACCGGCGGCGGGTGCGGGCCCGGGCGCTCCGTCGCTTCAGTCGGGAGCGGATGCTCCTGGAGTACGAGGCGCTGTACCGGTCGGTCGTCGCTGAGGCGGGGCGGACCGATCGCCGCCCGATCACGGCGGCATGAGCCGCGTCGGGTCGCCGACCACTCCCAATCCCGGGAACCGGGCGCTCGACCGGCTCCGCACGGTGCCCATGGTGGAGGCCGTCGGCTATCCAGCCATCGAGTGCGCCCACGAGATCCTCGATGAGCACTCCCTCATCCTGAAGCACGATCGGTTGTTCCTGCTGGTGAACGCGCACGGAGACATCACGCCTGCCGGGGTGTGCTCGCTGGGCCTCTTCCACGACGACACCCGCATCCTCAGCCATTACCGGCTCGCCGTGTGCGGCGGTCCTCCGGTCCTGCTCTCGGCCGAGGCTCCGTCGGCGTACGGTGCTCAGATCGACCTCGCGGTCAAGGACCTTCCGTTCGGGGGCAACCCGTGGGATCCCAAGAACGTCATTCACATCCGGCGCGAGCTGGTGCTGGCCGATCGCCTGGTCGAGCGGCTGACGCTGACCAGCTACCTCGGCTCGCCCGTGGACTACTGGATGGAAGTCACCTTCGGGTGCGACTTCGCCGACATCTTCGAGGTGCGAGGCTGGAAGCGGACCAGCCGGGGGGAATACTTCGCGCCCCAGCATCGGGGGAATGAGGTGATCTTCTCCTATCGCGGTCGCGACGGCCGCGTGGTGCAGAGCGTGGTCCGCTTCCGTGACCCGCCGGACCGCCTGGCCGGAACCACGGCGCGGTGGGATCTGCAGCTCCAGGGCGAGCGCCAGGTCGAGCTCGAGTGGGAGGTCCACGCGGAGGAGGCCGATCGGCGGCTCGCGTTCCCGGTGCGTGGCGTCGACGAATGCCGCGCCGGGCTGATCCAGGCCTACGATGCCTGGAAGGGAGAATGCAGTCGGTGGGCGACCGACGTGGACGACTTCGACCACCTCCTCCACCGCGCCACCGACGACCTCCGGGCTCTCTACGTCGAGGTGGATGGCGACGCGGTGGTCTCCGCCGGAATCCCCTGGTACTCGACCATCTTCGGCCGGGACTCGGTCATCACCTCACTGCAGGCCCTGCCACTGCATCCGGGGATCGCGGTCGACACCCTCCGCTACCTGGCGGGCCGGCAGGGGCAACGGATGGATGCTTACACCGAGGAGCAGCCGGGAAAGATCCTGCATGAGCTCCGCCGGGGCGAGATGGCCCGGAGCGGCGAGATTCCCCACGTGCCCTACTACGGGAGCATCGACGCGACGCCACTCTGGCTGATCCTGCTGCACGAGACCTGGCGCTGGACCGGAGATGCTCAACTGGTCCGAGACCTGCTGCCTCACGCGGACGCCGCGCTGGAGTGGATCGATCGGTACGGTGACTCGGACGGGGACGGCTTCGTGGAGTACGCCCGCACATCGGAGAAGGGACTGGTGAATCAGGGGTGGAAGGACTCCGGGGACGGCGTGCCTTTCCCCGATGGACGGCTCCCGGAGCCGCCCGTCGCGTTGGTCGAGGTCCAGGGGTATGTCCACGACGCCAAGCTCCGGATGGCAGAGCTGTACCAGAATGCGGGCCAGCCGGAGCGGGCGGCGACGCTCCGCCGGGAGGCGGCCGAGTTGCGGGACCGGATCCGTGCCGTGTTCTGGCTGGAAGAGCTCGGCACCTTCGCCCTCGCGCTCGACGGCCGGAAGCGCCCCATCCCGACCGCCACCACCAACGCCGGTCATCTGCTCTGGAGCCGGGTACCCTCGCCGGAGGAGGCCGGGCGGCTCGCCGCACGATTCATGGCGCCCGACTTCTTTTCCGGCTGGGGTATCCGTACCGTGAGCGCGCTGCATCCCGTCTTCAACCCGCTGAGCTACCACAACGGCTCGGTGTGGCCCCACGACAACGCGATCCTCGTGCTCGGCATGGCGCTGTACGGTCATGCCCGGGCGGCCCTCCCGGTGGTGCGCGCGCTCTACGAGGCGGGAGTGCACACGGAGTTCCAGCGCCTGCCCGAGCTGTACTGCGGAACGCCCCGGCGGATCGGCGCGGGCCCGGTCGGTTATCCGGTGAGCTGCTCGCCCCAGGCATGGGCCTCCGGCTCGCTCTTCATGCTGCTGCAGGCGCTGCTGGGGATCTACGCGGAGGCGCCGGCCCGGATCCTTCACATCCGCAACCCGGTGCTCCCGGACTTTCTCAACGAGGCGACGGTCACGGGGCTGGCGGTCGGAGGCTCTCGCGTCGCGCTGCAGTTCCGCCGGCACGGAACCCGCACCCTGGCGAACCTGCTCGGCGTCGAGGGCGATCCGCTGCAGGTGCGGATCGAGCTGAGCTGAGGCGCGAGCCGACGCTATCCCGTCGGCTGGCTAGCTCGGGTTGGCGTCGGGAAAGAATCGTTGCCGCAGGAGGATCAGGATATCCGGATCGAGCCCGGGCGGATCGAACGCGACGGCGATCTCGCGGCCATTGTGCCGCACCACCTGTCCGCGCACCTCTATGGTCGTCTCGGCATCGACCCGGAGCGCCCCCTCGATTCGACTGCCGGTCGCGGGGGCGGATTCTGCGGGGTTCAGCGTGTAGCGGAGGCCCGTCGCGCTCACATCGCGGAGCGGAGTTCCCGGTCCGGGCACTCCCGCCGCGGGAGCCGGAATCGGCAGGCGGGGTGCGGACCGGCGTTCCCGATGACGCTGCAGCAGGGTGGTGCGCTCCGCCTCGATCGCGGCTGCGGTGGGCCAGGCACCGCCGTCGGGAAAGAGGGCCAGCCCGGCCCGATCGACTCGGCCGATCCGCCCGTCGATCGCGATCCGCTCGGCCGTCCGGAGCTGGAGCGTGCCGGTGACTCGCTGATTTCCTTCCCAGACCCTTCCCGCCGGAGCGGGCTCGACTCGCAGGCCGCCGGATCCCAGGTCTCGCACCGCACAGCGGCAGCCTTCCAGCTCGAGCAGGGCGGGCGCCGTCCGTCGGTACTCCACCCGTGGCACCGCCCGGCGGTCGAGCCGTCCTGCACTCCATCGCTGAGTCACCGTCACGCCGTTGCATCTCCCGCCTGCCCACACCAATGTGTGAGGTCTGGCTGTATGCCGCGGTCGCGCCCGGGCTGGGCCGCGACCAGAGTGAATCACGAGTGCTATCAAGATGATCAGGGACTCGCCAGCCGTCGAGTCCCGAGAGGCGGGCCATGAATCGAGTCTTCACCGTCGTTGCCCTTCTGAGCGTGCTCGGAGCTCGAGCGGCACACTCCCAGTCGGGGCGCGCGACGACACAACCAGGTGCCCCGTGCTCCTTTCGCTCGCCGACGACGTGCTGGAATGTCTGGGGAACCCCTCGAGTGGCCGCCGATCGCCACCGGAAACTCCCACCGGCCCGGATGCCGACGCGCGAGCCAAGGGTGCTGGTCCTGGAGCCAGCGGTCGTCGAGCCGGTGGAAGCCGCTCGCGCGCGCATCTCCCGGGCGTCGGCCAGCGCCGTGGACACCGCTCGACGGAGCGCGTCCATACCTCCGGCTCATCGTCGATGACGAGCGCCGTCGCCAGATCCCGGCTTGGCGGTCGGGCCGGGCTGGACTAGACTACGAGGCATCTCTGGCCGACATCAATGACAGCTCCCACCGAGGCAGTGGTCGAGAAGTCCCCCATGACAGCTCTCCTCGCGCTTCCGCTCGGGCCCTTTCTGCTCGTCGCCCTGGTCGGCTGCGCGGCGAATGCTCCTCTTGCCGCCCCGCGGCAGGCCGCCTTCGACTCGGCCGAATATGCCCCGTACGCGAGACCGGGCACCGGGCAGATCACCGGCCAGGTCTGGTTCCAGATCGAGAGCGACCAGGTGAAGCCGGGCGCCGGCAAAGAGGTGTTTCTCTTCCCGGCGACTTCGTATTCCACCGAATGGTGGCTCCAGGAAGTCGTGGGCGGCCAGAGGCTCGAGCCGGCGGACGCTCGAGCCGTACCGTTTCAGCGCGTGGCAACCGCCGATGGGCAGGGGCGCTTTCGATTCGAGGGCTTACCGCCGGGGGATTACTACCTGGCATCATGGTCCGGTAGCTCGAGCGCCGACCAGAGGGTGGGTGAGCGGATCCGGCTGGGAGACGGGGAGCGGCTCCAAGTGGTGCTGAACGACCTCCGGACCACCCTGGCACGACGTCAGGTGAGTCCCCCCGGCGACTACGATGCGGCCGGGCAGCCGCGGGAAGCGCAGCCGCGCTCTCGCGGCTCGGGATCCGATTCGGCATCGGGCAGGCCGTCCGCACGAGCTCGGATCGAGGACCGGATGCCGACCGATCCGCGGGTGCAGCAGGCGGTCCATGATCTCAAGCGACTGCAGATCGCCACGCAGGTCCGGGAGGTCGCACCCGGTCTCTTGGTGGCGCGCATCGGGTCCGAAGCGCTTTCGCCTGGTACGGCACTGGCGTACGAGCTGGAGCGGCTGTATGTGGCTTATAGCAAGGCGGTCGGGTTGTGGGATCAGACCGTCATCGAGCTCTGGGATCGTCGGCGGAAGGTCGGGGAGTACACCAGCGACGGGCTGCTCCTCGGCCGGGAGTAGTGCCACTCATAGTAGTGCTGGTCAGAATGCGGAGGAAGACGTGAGGATCGACGTCAGGCAGGCCCTGCTCAAACCCGCGTTTGCGCATCTGTACCCTGGGATTGCCGCGAACGAATGGCAACCCGTGGCCGTGATGACGGATCTGGTCCTGGGGTTGAAGCCGCGCGGGGCGGCCGCGTCCGTCGATCGTGAGCGGGTGCTGGATTGCCCCCATTTCGAATTCCGTGGGGTACCGTCGGCCGCGGCGCACGAGGCCCGGCGCGCTTCCAGGCTGGAAGAGCGACGGCGCCGTCTGGCGGATTGAATGCGAGGCCTCATCGCCATGGTTGTGACGCTCGGCGCCGTCTTTCTGGTGTTGCATTTGATCCACAACCCCACCATGGAGAACTTTCTCACGGGCCTGTGGCAGCAGATCCACCTGACCCGCCAGTAGGCCCCTCGAGCTTCCACCTCCGGAGGCGTTCCGGCTCGCGACGACCCGGAAACCGTCCGCAAACTCCACCAGACAGGAGTTCAACCGGCGACTCCGGACCAGGATACGGCATCGCTCACCCTTGGGTTCGGCCAGGCGGGTTCGCCAGAACCAGACACAATCGAAGGGGGGGTCAGCTGCCACTGCAATCTCCTGCGGTCTGCGGTCGGCCGGGGTAGCGCACCCCTGGTCCGCCGACCGGAATCTCAGTACCGTTCTTGCGAATAAGCGGCCAATAATGAACCAGACGTCGACCACGCGCGAGGCGCGCCTTCGGGCGGCATACCGGGACCTCTACCCCCGGATCGAGCCCGGCGTGTGGACGCCAGCCGCCAAGATGGCGGAGCGCGTGCTCTCGATCCATCCTGATTCCAGCAGGGCGGGGGGCACCGGCCGACTGAACGAGCACCACTTTGAATTCCGAGGCTCGTCGCCGCGTGAGCCGGGCGGCCCGATCGGCTTGAGCCGGATGACCGATTCGGTGGCGGGCGAGCACACCGTCGACGAAGAGCGCGCGGAGCGCGAACACCGGCTGGCTGCGCGGGAGCGGGAGGCGGACCAGGGGATTCAGCGGGCCGAAGAGCTGCAGGCCCGAGTCGACCAGGTCACCGATGACATCGACCGTCTTCGCCGAGAGGTGGATCGGTCGGACGCGGGGACCGGGCTCGAATCGACTGATCGGCAGCAGGACGATTAACCATGGAGGCATCATGGGTCTGACACGCGAAGCGAAGCTGAAGTCGAAGTTCGGACACATCTACCCCGAGATCCGCCCCGGCTGGTGGGAGCCGGCGTCCGTCATCGCGCGCCGAGTGGCGGATCGGTTACTTACCAGGCACGGGTACGCCGGATTGCTCAAGCGCCGCGTCTTGCTCGACGATCACTTCGAGTTTCGCGGAGGTCCTCCGCAGGACCTCCGGCCCGGCGGTCGGGTGAGCCGGTTCTGCGACGGCGTGCGCTGAACGGTCCGGGGTCCGGCCGGGTCGGCTGTGGGTTGCCGGTCACCTGGCAGAATTCGCCGGCCGGCTGCCGACGCCCCTTCCTGTCCAGCTCGTAACAGCGCGTTTTAGCCAGCGTCAGCCACGGTATGCGCTTTGCCGTGTAATGCGGCATGCGCGTCCATCCCCAACGGCTGCTCCTCCCCGCCATCACCTTCGCGGTCGGGCTGAAGCTCGCTCTCGCCGGCGGCCGTGAGCTCGTGTCCCGCCCGGTCGTGCATCCCTTCCCGGTCGCAGATACCTCGGTCATTTCGCGAGCACAGGTGCTCTCCCGATTCGACCTGCCCGACGCGGCGGTGGCGATCTACGATAGTGCGAGCCCGAGAATCCTCTTCAACCCGACCCTCCTCGCCCAGGTCGGCCCCGCACTCTCGGCGTTCCTCCTGGCCCATGAACAGGGCCACCTCGCCTATCATCATGCGCGGCTGCGGGGGTTCGGGTTCAACGCGTCCCCGATCCCGGTTTCCACCCTTCGCTCCTACGAATTCGCCGCCGACTGCTACGCGGTCCGGGCGCTGCACCACAGCCGTCCCGACGCGGTGGTGGCCGCGATCCGCTTTTTCCAGCATCGTTCGACTCTCGCCACGGACGCAGAGCACCCGTCGATGGGTGAGCGCGCGGACAGCCTGCTGGCCTGCCTCGGGGGCATCGCGGACTGAGCTGGAAACCGCCGTTTCGCGCGGCGGCCGGCGCATCGGTGTCCGCGAGATCTCGCCGGCCCGAGCGCCGCTGCCGAGGCCGTTCTGGTATGGCATGGCAAGCGCGTAGCATCTCGGCAGATACCCACCTAGATATCAAGTAATTTCGCGAGATGATTCGTCCGGTGACCGAAACGGCCGGCATCGAGCGACCACGCCGCCCGCCCAGCGCCGGTCAGCGACGCTTACCTTCCAGTATGGATCTCCTCGATCAGTTCCGGCGCCACCTCGCCACCTTGCCTCTCCCGGACGGTCGCGCCCTCGTCGCCGTGTCGGGTGGACCGGACTCGATCGTGCTGCTCGATCTGCTCCAGCGTACCGCCGATCTGCATCGCTTGGAGTTGGTGGTGGCGCACTTCGACCATGGGATCAGTCCCGCGAGCGCCGAGGTGGCCGCGGCGGTTCAAGCGTTCGCCGCGTCGCGCGGCTGCGCGTTCGAGTCCACCCACGGAGCGCTCGGCCAGAGCGCCGGGGAAACCGTGGCTCGCGCGGCGCGCTACGCCTGGCTCGAGTCCGCGCGGGTCCGCCGCGGAGCTCGGATCGTGTTCACCGCCCATCACGCGGATGATCAGATCGAGACCATTCTGATGCGCCTGCTGGGCGGTTCCGGTCCGGCAGGACTCGCGGGGATGGCCTCGGTGCGCGGCACCCTGGTCCGGCCGTTGCTGCCGTTCCGGCGCGAGGCGCTCGTGCGCCATGCGCGGGACGGGGGACTCGCGGTCTGGCTCGACCCTGCCAATCGGGACCCGCGGCATCTCCGCTCGTGGGTACGCTGCGAGCTCCTGCCCGACCTGCGCGCCCGGCTGCCCGACGTCGAGGCCGCGCTCGCGCGCGTGGGCTCGCAGGCCGCGAGGGATCGGGCCGCGTGGGATGCCGTGCTCGCGCTGCTCCCGGGCCTCGAGCCGCGCGCGGAAGATCGCGGAATTTCCGTTGCTGGTGGGTCGCTGGCCGGATATGATTCAGCCTTGGCGGAGACCGTGCTGATGGCCGTGGCGCGCCGAGTCGGGTGCCGGCTCGGACCCGCGCGAGCAGAGCGGCTGCTCCAGCTGGTTCGGCGCGGAGGGAGTGGGGCAGTCGTGCCGTTAGGCGGCGAGTGGAAGGCCGAGCTGGCGTTCGGTCGTTTGCGGCTTCTCCGCGCCCCGACAGATGGGCACCTCGCTCCAGCGGAGGCGTGGCCGCTCGAAGGTGAGAGCGGCGAAGGAGCCTGGGGCGGCTGGCGGATCCGCTGGGCCAGGGAAACGGCGCCGGAGCTCCAGCCGCGAGCCAGTCTCAGTGCCTGGTTCGCGCCCGAGGCGCTGTCGATCCGGCGCTGGCTCCCCGGTGAAAAGGTCCGTCCGCTCGCCGGCGTGGGGCGCCGCCTGATCGTGCGCTGCTTTCAGGACGCACGGATCCCCCGGACCAGGCGGGGCGAGTGGCCGGTCCTCGCGCGCCTGGACGACGTGGTGTGGATTCCAGGCGTCTGCCGGTCCGACGCCCTCCTCCCGGCCCGCGGAACGGAGGCCATTCGTGTCGATGCCGAGTACGCCTGAGGTGCTCCGCCGTACCGGCGGACGACCGGTCAAGTCGATCGTCTTCGACGAAGCCACGATCGCCAACCGGGTCGAGGAGCTCGGTGCCGAGATCACCGAAGCCTACCCCGACGGCGACCTCCTGGTGCTTGGCCTGCTCAAGGGGAGCTTCATCTTCCTGAGCGATCTGGTGCGGAAGATCGAGCGTCCCATCCAGATCGACTTCCTGGTGGCGAGCTCGTACGGCGCGGGGAAGGTCTCCAGCGGGACGATCCGCCTCCTCTATGACCCGGAGACCCGGCTGGAGGGGAAACATATCCTGCTGGTCGAGGATATAATTGATACGGGGAAGACGCTCACGCGGCTGATGGCGCTGCTGGGCCCCCGCCAACCCAGGAGCCTGGCGATCTGCGCCCTCCTGGACAAGGAGCTGGCCACCGAAGTGCGCTCGGAGCTCCGCTTCGTCGGATTCCGGGCGCCGCCGGCGTTTCTGGTCGGGTATGGTCTCGACCATGCCGAAAACTTTCGTCACCTTCCGTTCATCGCGGACCTGGAATAAATGGCAGACCGACTTCCGACTCGACCCCCACGCACCAACTGGGGCAACCTGAGCAAGAACCTGGCGCTCTGGCTGCTGGTGGGACTGCTCGCGCTGGCGCTGTTCCAGATGATGAGCCGTCAGCACAGCCCCACCCAGGAGTTCTCCTACACCGAATTCAGCCGGCAGCTGGATCAGGGCAACGTGGCGCGGGTGGAAGTGTACGACGGCAAGCGGCTGGAGGGAGACTTCCGCAACCCGGTGAGTCAGGACGGCCGCTCCGCCAAGAGCTTCCAGGTCCTGCTGCCGGTGGCGAACAGCGAGACGTTCATCAAGCGGCTGGAGGACGCCGGCGTCCCCATCCTGGCCAAGGAGCCGAAGGGCGGGATCACCGCCATCATCATCGCGGCGCTGCCCTGGATCGTGATTCTCGGGCTCTGGTTCTTCCTGCTGCGGCAGCTTCAGGCCGGTGGCAGCCGCGCGTTCGCGTTCGGGAAGTCGAAGGCCAAGCTGCTGGCGGGTGATACCCCGAAGATCACCTTCGCGGACGTGGCCGGCGCGGACGAGGCGAAGGTCGAGCTGCAGGAGATCATCGAGTTCCTCAAGGATCCCCAGAAGTTCACTCGCCTGGGCGGGCGTCTGCCCAAGGGCGCGCTGCTGGTGGGCCCGCCGGGCACCGGGAAGACGCTGCTCGCCAAGGCCGTGGCCGGCGAGGCGGGGCGGCCGTTCTTCTCCATGTCGGGCTCCGATTTCGTGGAGATGTTCGTCGGCGTCGGCGCCAGCCGGGTGCGCGACCTGTTCGAGCAGGGCAAGTCCCACGCGCCCTGCATCATCTTCATCGACGAGATCGACGCCGTGGGCCGGCACCGCGGCGCGGGGCTCGGCGGGGGGCACGACGAGCGGGAGCAGACCCTCAATCAATTGCTGGTGGAGATGGACGGCTTCGAATCGAACGACGGCGTCATTCTCGTGGCCGCCACCAACCGGCCCGACGTGCTCGACCCCGCGCTGCTCCGGCCGGGCCGCTTCGATCGTCAGATCGTGGTGGATGCCCCGGACGTCCGGGGCCGCGAGGGCATCCTGCGGGTGCACACCCGCAAGATCCCGCTCGCGTCCGACGTGCGGCTCGACACCATCGCCAGGGGGACACCCGGCATGGCCGGCGCCGATCTGGCCAACCTGGTGAACGAGGCCGCCGTGCTCGCGGCGCGACGGAACAAGACCCTGGTGGACATGCACGACTTCGAGGACGCCAAGGACAAGGTGATGCTCGGCGTCGAGCGCCGGAGCCTGGTGCTGACCGAGGACGAGCGGAAGCTCACGGCGTATCACGAGGCGGGACACGCCATCGTGGCGCTCAAGATTCCGGGCAGCGACCCGGTGCACAAGGTCACCATCGTGCCCCGCGGGCGGGCCCTCGGCCTCACCGCCTCGCTCCCCGAGGTGGACCGGCACAACTACAGCAAGGATTGGCTCATCGGCAGCCTGGCGATGTTCTTCGGCGGCCGGGTGGCGGAAGAGATCATCTTCGGCGCGGACAAAGTCACCACCGGCGCCGGCAACGACATCGAGCGCGCCACCGGGCTCGCCCGCCGCATGGTGACGCAGTTCGGCATGAGCGAGCTGATCGGTCCGCTCGCCGTGGGCGACAAGGAGCAGGAGATCTTCCTCGGTCGTGAGTTCGCCCAGCGCCGGGAGATCTCCGAGCGCACCGCGCAAATGGTGGACGACGAGGTGAAGCGGCTGATCGACGAGGCGTACGCCCGGGCCACCATCATTCTCTCGGGGAATCGCGAGCTGCTCGATCGGATCGCCGCCACGCTGCTCGAGCGGGAGACGATCGACCGGGAGGACCTGGACCGGTTGCTGAAGAACCTGCCGCTCGCGCCCCGGGCCACCTTGCCGCCCACCGACACGCCGGCAGCGACTCCCACCCCAGCCAAGCCGAGCGCCGCGCCGGCCCGCGCGCCGATCCTCGGCGCGCCGCCGGCCGAACCCGCCGGCGCGTGAATGTCACGCCGCTGGCGCTCCACTCGCCGCGGGCGGTGCGTGACACGCTTCGCGCCCACGGCTGGGAGGAGGGACTGGCAGCGGCCGCCGCCGGTGGCATCCATCCCCTCGCCTTTCATCTGACCGGACTGGATCAGGGAGCTCTCGAGGCCCTGGTCCGCGTCGCAGGTACCCTCGGCCTCGAGGTGCTGACCGGAGACGGCTGGGCCGTGCTCGCCGGGAGCCGTTCGCGCCTGAGCGCGTTGGCCCGACCTTGGCTCGTCCCTGAGACGTTGTCGCAGCTCGCCATGGAGATCGGCCTGGGGATGCCGGCGGAACCGGTGCCGATGTGGGACACGGCGCGCGGCGCCGTCGCGCTCGATCGGCCGATCCTGGTCGGCATCCTCAACGTCACGCCCGACAGCTTCAGCGACGGCGGCCGATACACCGGCCGCGATGCCGCGCTGGCCCACGCGGAGGAGCTCCTCGCGGCGGGAGCCACGGTCCTCGACGTCGGCGGGGAGTCCACCCGGCCCGGTCGCACCGAATCGGTTCCGCTGGATGAGGAGCTCCGGCGAGTGGTGCCGGTCGTCGAGGCGCTCGCTCGCAGCTACCCCGCGCTGGTGATTTCGGTCGACACGGTGAAGGCGCCGGTTGCGGACGCGGCCCTGACCGCCGGCGCGGCGGTGGTGAACGACGTCTCCGCGCTCCGGCTGGATCCGGGGATGGCCGGCGTGGTCGCCGCGGCCGGTGCCGGGGCGATCCTGATGCACTCCCGCGGATCGCTCCTCGAGATCGCCTCCTACCAGCATGCCGATTACGCCGGCGACGTCGTCGGCCAGGTGATCGGCGAGCTGCGGGCGGCGATCGCCACCGCGACCGGGGCCGGAATCTCGCCGGGCGCGATCGTGCTGGACCCCGGCTTCGGCTTCTCCAAGACGGTGGAGCAGAACGTCCTCCTCTTCGACCAACTGGACGCCCTGCAGGCGCTCGGCCGCCCGGTGCTGGTCGGACCGTCGCGTAAGCGCTTCCTCGGAAGCCTCACGGGATTGCCGCCGGAGGAGCGCGATCGCGCCACCGCGACCGCCTGCGCTCTGGCGTGGGAGCGGGGCGCCCGGCTCTTTCGGGTCCACGCCGTCGCCGCGGCGCGGGAGGCCCTTGCCCTGGCCGTGGCGATGGGAGGCTCCTAGTGCGGCTGTCCGGCGAGGACGCCAGGCCATATTGGGCCGCGCTCGCCGTCACCGCGCTCGTGCTCGCCGGCTACGTCCTCACCCTCGCCCCCACGGTCACCTTCTGGGACGCGGGGGAGTTCATCGCCGCGGCCCGGACGCTCGGCATCCCCCATCCCCCCGGCACGCCGTTGTTCGTGATGATCGCCCACGTGTGGGGTGCGCTCGTCCCGCTGGGCGAGTATGCGGTGCGCACCAACCTGCTGAGCGCGCTGCTGAGCGCGGTGGGCGCCGGGTGCCTCTTCCTGGTGCTCCACGAATCGCTGGGTGGATGGGCGGCGGACCTGCCGGCGTCTCGCCGCGCCACGCTCCGGATCCTCGGCGCGGGAGCGGGAGCGGTGCTCGGGGCCTTCAGCTTCACCAACTGGCAGAACTCCAACGAGACCGAGGTGTACGCGGTCGCCACCTGCAGCATCGCGGCCATGGCGTGGCTGGTGGTCCTGTGGCGCCGGCGGCGGGGAACGGCGAGCGCGCCGCGACTGCTTCTGCTCGTCGTCTACCTGGCCGCGATCTCGATCGGCAATCATCTCCTGGCGCTGCTCGCCGGGCCCGCGCTGGTGGTCTTCCTGGTCGTGACGCTGCAGCGTGAGCCGGCAGCCGATCCGGCGTCACGCCGGGCGGAGTCGGGGCAGGTGGTTATGCTGGCGGGGCTGTGGGCGCTTCTGGTCGGCACCGGGCTCGGCAGCGTCACGCTGGTGGCTTTGGGAGCGTCCTGCGCGCTGGCCGCCGCGGTGTACGCTGGGCGGAGCGGGGAGGGGGCATTCGCGCTCGCGAGCCTCGCCATCGCGGTGGTCGGCGTCACTCCCTACCTCTATCTGTATCTCCGCTCGGCCCAGCATCCGATGATCAACGAGGCGGCACCGGCGAGCTTCGACGCGCTCCTCGCGGTGGTGCGCCGGGCGCAGTACCCGCCCCGAACCCCGCTGGATGATCCCACCATCCTGTCCGGGGCACGCAATCCGGGCCGCACACTCCTGCTTCTCGCCGTCCAGCTGGGCGATTACCTGGCGTACTTCGATTGGCAGTGGGCGAGATCCCTGCGCGGCATGCTGGGGCCGCTGCCGGCGCGCACCCTGATCACCCTGGTGTTCGCCTCGCTCGGGATCCGGGGTGCCTTGGTGCAGCGGAAGTCGGACCGGGCCGCCTGGTGGCTGCTGCTCGTCCTCTTCCTGGTCACCGGACTGGGACTGGTGCTCTACATGAACTTCCGGCCCGGGTTCGGGCGCTGGTACGACATCTATCCGCGGCCCCAGGATCACGAGGTGCGCGAGCGCGACTACTTCTTCGTCGTGAGCTTCATCGTGTGGGGGCTCTGGGCCGGCGTGGGTCTCGTGTCGCTGGCGCGCGCCACCTGGGCGAAGCCCGGCCAGGTGCGACGCCTCGCACCGGTGGTCCTGTTGCTGGCGGCCCTTCCGGTGATCCTCAACTGGAGGGCCGCGTCCCGCCGGCAGGGAGCCGATGCCCGTCTGGCGGCCGACTTCGCGTACGACCTGCTCAACAGCGCCCCGCCCTATGGCGTCCTCTTCACCTACGGGGACAACGATACGTTCCCGCTGTGGTGGGCGCAGGAGGTGGCCGGGATCCGGCGGGACGTGACCGTCGTCTGCCTGGCGCTGGCGAACACCGGCTGGTACATGCGCCAACTGCGGGACACGCCGACCCGCCCGCTGGATCTCGAGGCCCTTCCGCCGGTCTGGCGGTCCCGAGTGACTCCGCGACCCGATTGGCCGTTGCATGCCATGAGCGACTCGGCGATCGCCGCGGCGGCGTCCGGCTATCTGGTCCGCGGAACCCGGCAGGTTGCACTGGGTCCGCTCACCCGCACGCTGCGGGACGGCACCTTCCTGTATCCCAACGATCTCCTGACGCTCGACATCATCCGGCAGAATCTCGGGCGGCGCCCGATCGTCTGGGCGATGACCACGGGACGGCAGTTCGCCGGGCTGAGCGAGTTCGTCGTGCAGCGAGGCCTGGGCTTCGAGCTGCTCTCGACGGTTCCGGACACCGCGTCCTCGGCGCTCGACCTCCATCGCTTCGGCGGCGTTCCGCTCGACGTGCCCACCACCGACCGATTGGTGTGGGGCACCTATCGATACGCCGGACTGTTGGGGCCAGGGAGGGATTCGCTGGAGACGACCAGCGCCAGCGTGGCGGCGAGCCTGACGCTTCCCTTCGCCCAACTGGTATACGCCTATGCCGATCGCGGTGAGCGCGGGCGGATGCTGCGCGCGGCGGATCGCGCCGGCCGTCTCTCGCCCAACCCGGAGGTCCGGGACGCGCTCCGGTCGGTCGCCGAGTCGGGCGCCGCCGGGGGCGGCGGGCCCAGGTAGTCTCCCCTGCAACATCGGCCCAACCCCAAGTAAATTACCAGGCTATGGACTTCCGGGACCTCCCCGATCGCCTGGCCCAGGTCCGCGAGGCCGTGGCTCGGCACCAGGCGATCGGGGGGTGGACCCACCCGGTCCGGATCGTGGCCGTCACCAAGACCCATGGTCCGGAAGCCGTCCGCGCCGCGGTTGCCGCCGGGTTGACGGACATCGGGGAAAATCGGGTGCAGGAGGCACTCCAGAAACAGGAGCTCCTGGCCGGTCTCCCCGTCGCATGGCACCTGATCGGCACTCTTCAGCGGAACAAGGCCCGGCAGGCAGTGGGGAGATTCGTCCTGATTCACTCCGTCGACCGTGGCGACCTGTCGGCCGAGTTGGACCGGCGCGCCGGTCCCGGCACCCGGCAGCCGATCCTGGTACAGGTCAACTGTTCGGACGAGCCGCAGAAGGGTGGGGTCGAGCCCCGGGAGCTGGCTGGCCTGCTCCAAGCCCTCGCGCGGCTGGAGCATCTCGACGTGCGGGGGCTGATGACGATGAGCGCGCTCACCGATGACGCTGCCGAGCAGCGCCGGGCCTTCCACCGGCTCAGGGAGCTGCGGGACGCGGCGGAGCAGTCGGGATTCCCATTGCCCGAGCTCTCGATGGGCATGTCGGGGGATTTCCCCGTCGCGGTGGAGGAGGGAGCCACCATGATTCGGCTGGGCACGGTGCTGTTCGGCGAGCGCGAGCGATGAGCGATGACGTGTTCCGGCTCACGCCGCTGGACGTGCGGACGCAGCAGTTCGCGCGGCGTTTCCGGGGCTACGACCCGCCGCAGATCGACGAGTTCATGCTCCGCATCTCGGAGGAGCTCGACCGGCTGCTTCGGGAGAACGCCCAGCACGAAGAGCGGCTCCGGAGCGCGCAGGAGCAGCTCCGCGTCTACCGCGACCGGGAGCGGGCCATGAACGAGGCGCTGGTGGCGGCCCAGCAGCTTCGTGCGGAGACGCGCGACCAGGCCGAGCGAGAGGCCGAACAGGTGTTGCGGGATGCGCGGGCGGAGGCCGAACGGATGGTGGCGCGGGCCCGGCAGGACGAGCAGATGGTGCGCGAGCGCGCCGACAGCGCCGTCCGGCAGTTCACCGCCTACGTCGCGAGCTTCCGCGCGCTGCTGCAGCGGCACCTGGGCGAGGTGGACGGCCTGGCGCTGCCCGCCCGAATGGAAGCGTCAGCAGCCGACGGAGTGACTGGAGGAGGCAGCACCTGATCGCGGCGACATCACTCTTCGATCGGATTCAGGCGGCGGTGGAAGTCGTCCGCGCCCGGACCGCGCTCGTCCCCGAGGTCGGGATCGTGCTCGGCACCGGGCTCGGCGGGCTGGTGCGGGAGATTGCGGTCGAGACCGAGGTGCCGTATCAGTCGATCCCGGGCTTTCCGCTGTCGACCGTCGAGAGCCACGCCGGCCGGCTCCTGCTCGGCCGATTGGGGGGACGTGCGGTGGTGGCCATGCAGGGAAGGTTCCACCGGTACGAGGGCTACGACCTGCAGCAGGTCACCTTCCCGATCCGGGTGATGTACGCGCTGGGCGCGCGGACGCTGGTGGTGTCGAACGCCTGCGGCGGGATGAACCCGCTCTGGGCCCCCGGCGACCTGGTGCTGCTCAGCGACCACATCAACCTGCAGGGCGACAATCCGCTGGCCGGGCCGAACGACGAGCGGCTGGGCGAGCGGTTTCCGGACATGTCGGCCCCGTACGACCCCGCGCTGCGATCGCTGGCCCGGACGCTCGCGCTCGAGCTCGGCATCACGTTGCGCGAGGGGGTCTACGTGGCGGTGTCGGGTCCCAATCTGGAGACCCGCGCCGAGTACCGGATGCTTCGCGCCATGGGGGCGGACGTCGTCGGCATGTCCACGGTGCCCGAGGTGATCGTCGCCCGGCATCAGGGGATGCGGACGCTGGGTATCTCGATCATCACCGACCAGTGCCTTCCCGACGCACTGGAGCCGGCCGACATCGGGCGCATCATCGAGACCGCCGGCCGCGCCGAACCACACCTGACCCGATTGACCACGCACCTGGTGGAGCACCTGTCCTGATGGCATTTCCGTCCTGGCCCAAGCTGAGCCCAGATCAACTGGAGCAACAGCAGCTCGCGCTGTGGCAGGCCGAAGGCCTGTTCCAGCGGACGCTGGAGGCCAACCGCGGAGGACGTCCCTACGTCTTCTTCGAGGGACCGCCGACCGCCAACGGCCGGCCCGGCATCCATCACGTGTTTTCCCGGACCATCAAGGACCTGGTCTGCCGCTTCCACGCGATGCAGGGCGAGTCGGTCACCCGCATCGCGGGATGGGACACCCATGGCCTCCCGGTGGAGATCGAGGTCGAGAAGGAGCTCAAGCTCACCGGGAAGAAGGATATCGAGCGGTTCGGCGTGGCCGAGTTCAACGCGCGCGCGCGGAAGAGCGTCTTCAAGTACCAGTCCGAGTGGGAGAATCTCTCCGACCGGCTCGGCTACTGGCTGGACTACGAGCACCCCTACGTCACCTGCAGCAACGACTACATCGAAACGGTCTGGTGGCTGTTGCACCGGCTGCACCAGCGGGAGCTGCTCTACCGGGGGCACCGGGTGCTGCCGTATTGTCCGCGCTGCGGCACCGTGCTCTCCAGCCACGAGCTGGCGCTGGGGTACGAGCAGGTCACCACCAACTCGATCTACGTCACCTTCCCGCTGGCCGACGATCCCTCCCGGCAGCTCCTGGTCTGGACGACGACGCCGTGGACCCTGCTCTCCAACGTCGCGGTGGCGGTGCATCCCGATCTGGAGTACGGCGAGTACCAGGTCGGCGACCGGTGTCTGATCCTGGCGACCGCCCGCGCGTCGCTGCCGAGCAGCTCGCAGAAGGGCGCGCCGACCTTCGCCGAGCTGGGCGCGCGCCGGACCTTCCGCGGACGCGAGCTGGTCGGTCTCCGGTACCTCCGTCCGCTCGAGGTCGTGCCGCTGCCAGAGGACAAGGCCGCCCGGCTGATCGTCCCCGGCGATTTCGTCACCGCTGAAGACGGCTCGGGTCTGGTGCACCTGGCCCCGGCGTTCGGCGCGGACGACTACCAGGCCGGGGTGGAGCACGACCTGGCGCTGGCCCGGCCGGTTGCCGCCGACGGCACCTTCGTCGGAACCTCCTGGCCGGAGATCGAGGGTCGGCTGGTGACCGCGCGCGAGACCAACGACCTCATCATTCAGCGGCTCAAGCAGGAGGGCCGCTGGCACCTCACCCAGCCGCACGAGCACACCTATCCCCACTGCTGGCGCTGCGCCAGTCCGCTGATCTACTACGCCCGTGACTCGTGGTTCATCCGCACCTCCGCGGTCAAGGACCGGATGCTGGAGCTGAACCGAACGGTGGACTGGCACCCGCCCGAGGTCGGCGCCGGGCGGTTCGGCGAGTGGCTGGAGAACAACGTGGACTGGGCCCTGTCCCGCGATCGCTACTGGGGCACGCCGCTGCCGGTGTGGGTGTGCGACCGGGAGCCGACCCACATCGAGGTGATCGGCGGCTACGCCGCGCTCGCCGAGCGGTGGGGTAAGCCGCTCCCGGCGGAGTTCGATCCTCACAAGCCGGCGATCGACGGGTATGTCTGGACCTGTGCCTGCGGCGGCACCATGCGGCGGACGCCCGAGGTGATCGACACCTGGTTCGACTCGGGCGCCATGCCGTACGCCCAGTGGCACTATCCCTTCGAGCACCAGGAGGAGTTCGCCGTCCACTTTCCGGCCGACTTCATCTGCGAGGGAGTCGATCAGACCCGCGGCTGGTTCTACTCCCTGCTGGCGATCGCCACCACGGCGTTCGACAGCCTGGCGTACCGGCACGTCATCGTCAATGAGCTGGTCCTCGACCCCGAGGGCCAGAAGATGTCGAAGAGCAAGGGGAACGTCGTCGACCCGTGGGAGGCCATCGCCGAGTTCGGGGCCGACACCATCCGGCTCTACCTGCTGGCGTCGAGTCAGGTCTGGCTGCCCAAGCGGTTCGACCGGCGAACCATTCCGGATGTCGCCGGCAAGTTCTTCAACGCCCTGGAGAACAGCTACGAGTTTCTCGCGCGCTATGCGGGGGACTGGCGCTCCGGCGCCGCGCCGCCGGTGGCGGCGCGCCCGCTGGTGGACCGCTGGCTGCTCAGCCGGTTGGACACCACCATCGAAGCGGTCACCGCGGCCTGGACCGAGTACGACGCGACCGCGGGCGTCCGCAGCGTCATGGACTTCGTGGTCGAAGACCTCTCCAAGTGGTACGTGCGGGTGAACCGGGGCCGCTTCTGGGCGGTCGACAGCGTGGCCGACCCGGCGGCGGTGGCCACACTGCACGAGGCGCTCACGGTGGTGAGCCGGCTCCTGGCCCCCGCCGCCCCGTTCGTGAGCGACTGGATCCACCGGGCGCTCCAGGGAACTTCCGTCCACCTTGCCGGGTTTCCGCTGGCCGCGGGCAGACGGGACCAAGCGCTGGAAATCGAGATGGACGCCGTCCGCCGGCTTGCCTCGCTGGCGCGGGCCGTCAGAAACGAGCGGCGCCTCCCGGTGCGGCAGCCGCTGGCCCGGATGCAGGTGGCGGTGCCGGCGGCGGTGCGCGGGCCGGGCTTCGACCGGTTGCTGGCGTTGCTCCAGCTCGAGGTCAACGTGCGAGGCGTCGATGTGGTGGCCTCCGACGGGGAGCTGGTGCGGCTCCGCCCCAAGCCCAACTTCCGCTCGCTGGGCAAGCGCTACGGCAAACGCACCCCGGCGATCGCGGCCGCGGCCGCCGGGCTCGCGCCGGAACAGCTGCGGGGCCTGGAGCAGGGCATCGCGGCCACGCTGGAGGTGGACGGCGAGGCGGCCACCTACCTGCCGGAGGACGTCGTGGTGGAACGCGAGGTCGCCAGCGATTGGGTGGTGGCCAGCGAGGGTCCGTTCGTCGTGGCCCTCGACCCGCGCCTCACCTCCGAGCTCAGGCTCGAGGGCACGGCGCGGGAGGTGGTGAACCGGGTGCAGCGCCTCCGCAAGGAGGCCGGCTACGTGTTCACCGATCGGATCGCCCTGTGGATCGACGGGGACGATGGTGTGCTCGATGCGGTGCGCGTCCACGCCGCGTTCATTAGCGGCGAGACGCTCACCCGGCAGCTGGAGCTGGGGGCGCGTGCCCCGGCGCCGGATCTGGAGCACCAGGTGGACATCGATGGCCATGGTATGGTGGTCGGAGTGCAACGTCACGCGGACGGCCGGGATGGCGCCGGCCCAGAACCCAGGGATCGGGAATGAACAAGAAACAGCTTACGCATCTGGAGAAGCGTCTCCTGGAAGAGCGGGCCCGCGTGATGAAGGAGCTCGGGTACTACGACGAGTCCTTCAACGCGACCCTGCAATCCTCCGACGGCGATCTCTCATCGTATTCCTTCCATATGGCGGACCAGGGCACCGACGCCATGGAGCGGGAAAAACAGTTCCTCTTCGCCTCGCAGGAGGGGCGATATCTCTGGCACGTGAACGAAGCGCTCCGCCGGCTCTACGGCACCCCGGACAAGTTCGGGCATTGCCATACCTGCGGCCAGGAGATCAACTTCGAGCGGCTCGACGCGCTTCCCCACGCGCGGCTCTGCATCACCTGCAAAGAGAAAGAGGAAGATGGCAAGCGTCGCTGACGCGCCCGATTTCGGGGCCGAGCGCCGGGTGTTCTGGGCCGCCGCGATCGCCACGGTGGCGCTGGACCTGGTCACCAAGCTCATCGCCGAGGCGACGCTGCTCCGCACGCCCGGCGTGTCCGTCTTCGGCGACTGGTTTCAGCTCCGTCTGGTATACAACCAGGGCGCGGCGTTCGGGCTGCACGTCGGTCCCTATTCGCGGTGGATCTTCTTCTCGGTCGCGCTGGTCGCCGTGTTCGTGCTCGCCCGCATGTCGCGCAGCGGACCGCCCGGCGATCGCTTCCGCCAGCTCGCCCTGGGCCTGGTGGCGGGCGGCGCCGCGGGCAACCTCCTCGACCGGATCCGCAGCTCCCGCGGCGTGGTCGATTTCCTCGACGTCGGCATCGGTGCCCTTCGCTGGCCGACGTTCAACGTGGCCGACATCGCCGTGAGCTGCGGCGCGATCGCGCTGGCGATCTCCCTCTGGCGGGAGGACGCCCGCCGACCGGAACCAGAGTCCGCTTCGGCTGCCTGAGCTGAGCTTCACGGTGGCCGTCGCGGCCACCGAGCGGCTGGACCGATTCCTGGCTGACCAGCTGGGACTCTCCCGAACCCAGGCGGCGCGGCTGGTGGCCAATCGCGCCGTCGAGGTCGATGGCAAACCCGCCCGCGCCTCCCGCATGCTCGCCCGGGGCGAGCGAGTCACCGTCCGCTTCCCCGAGCACGAGCCTCCCCGTACCCTCCAGCCCGCGGCCATCCCGCTCGCCGTGGTGTTCGAAGACGAGCACCTGGCGGTGATCGACAAGCCGGCCGGCCTGGTGGTGCACCCGGCGCCGGGGCACTGGGACGACACCCTGGTCAACGCGCTGGTGGCTCGGGGGACCACGCTGTCCGGCGGCGCTGAAGGACGACCCGGCATCGTGCACCGCCTGGATCGCGGCACCTCCGGTCTGATGGTGGTGGCCAAGACCGATCTGGCCCACCGCCGGTTGGGCGCCGCGATCGCGGCGCGGCGGGTTCGTCGGACCTACGCGGCGCTCGCCTGGGGACACCTCGATACCAGCCCCACGGTGATCGAAGCGCCGGTCGCCCGCCACCCGCAGGACCGCAAACGGATGGCCGTCCTTCCGGCCGGGAGGCTGGCGCGCACCGATGCCTCCGTGGTGGCGCGTTTCGGGGTGGCGGACTTACTGCGGTTGGAGCTGCACTCGGGCCGGACCCATCAGATCCGGGTGCATCTGGAACACCTGGGCCATCCGGTGGTCGGGGATCCCGTCTATGGCGGCGGGGGCAGCCGGCGGATCTCCGGTCCGCCCCGCCGCTCGGCCGAGGTGCTCGAACGGGCAACTCCCCGGCAGGCGCTGCATGCGGCCGCTCTGGCATTCCGCCACCCCGCCACTGGCGAAGCACTCGAATTCCGCTCGGAGTGGCCCCCGGATCTGCGGCCCGCACTCTTTGCACTGGGTGGCGAAGATCTGGTTGCCCGCCCGGACCCCCTTGGCTATCTTCTTTTCTTCAATAGAGATGGCTGACTCCACTACGCTACACGCCGTCGTTTTTCGGATCGGTGCGCTAATTTGCGCGGCTCCGGCAGGGATCGTGCGGGAGATCCTGCCGCGCCTCCCGGCCACCCGGATACCGGGCGTCGCTCAGGCGATCGAAGGATTGGTCAACGTCCGGGGCACCCTCCTCACCGTACTCGACGGCCACGTCCTCCTGCAGCAGGCTCGGCGGGAGGAGGACGAGGGCGCGATCGTGGTCCTGGAGGTCGCGGGCAAGCGGTACGGTCTCGCGGTGGGGCAGGTGCTCGACTTCCTCGAGGTCCCCGAGCGATCGGTCGCCCCGCGGGCCGACCTCCCGGGAGTGGATCCCCGGCTAGTGCGGGCGGTCGGCCTGCAGGACGGCCGGCACTTCATTCTGCTCGACGTGGATGCGCTGTTCGCGCCAATCATCGGTAGCTAGTCAAGGCGGCCGGCTCCCGGCCACCCCCCGTCCGACGAACACTCTGGAGTTGCACGGAGGAATCTGTGAGCCATACGGTGCTCGTCTGCGATGACGCCATCTTCATGCGCACGATGATCAGCGACATTCTGAGCCAGGCCGGGTTCGAGGTCGTCGGCGAGGCGGAGTCGGGCAGTCAGGCCGTCGCCAAGTACCGGCAACTCAAGCCTGACCTGGTCACCATGGACATCGTCATGCCGGACATGGGCGGGATCGAGGCCGTGCGGGAGATCTGCAAGACGGACCCGGAGGCCAAGATCCTCATGTGCAGCGCCATGGGACAGCAGGCGCTGGTCGTCGAAGCCATTCAGGCGGGCGCCAAGGACTTCGTGGTCAAGCCATTCCAACCCTCCCGCGTACTCGAGGCGGTGCAGCGCGTCCTGGGCTGACCGGTGGACGTCTCGAAGTATGCCGCCCTGTTTCTGGATGAGAGCCGCCAGCATCTGAGCGGCTGCAACCAACTGCTGCTCGAGTGGGAGCGGGAGCCGACGGCGAGCGAGCCGGTCGGCGGATTGTTCCGCTCGATCCACACGATCAAGGGCATGGCGGCGACGATGGGCTACGCTGGCGTGGCCCAGTTGGCCCACCGGATGGAGAATCTGCTCGACCTCTTCCGGCAGGGGAAGCTGCCCGCCGGATCCGGGACCTTCCAGCTCCTCTTCCGCGCGGTGGACGCGCTCGGGCGGGCGGTGGAGGATGCGGCCGGAGGGAAGGACACCTCGGCCCAAGAGCTCGAAGCCGAGCTCGACGCGGCGGCGGGAGGCGAGACCACGCCCGCGGTGGTGCTGGCCGCGACCCCGTCGGGCGCCCGCCCGGTCCGGGTCGTCCTCCGCACCGACGCGGTGATGCGCGGGGCCCGCGCCACCCTGGTGGTGCGGCGGGCCGAGGCACTGGGTCGGGTCACCGCCGTGCGTCCTCCGCTGGCCCACTTCGACCGCGATGACTTCGACGGGCGGTTCTCCTTCCGGCTGCTGAGCCGCGCGACCGATGCCGAAATCTCGGCCGTGCTTCGCACCGCGGGCTACGTCGACCAGATCCGGTTCGATGAAGGGCCGGCCGAAGCCGGCGTCGTGCGGGGCCGCCAGATCCGGATGGACCTGCGCCGCCTGGACGCGCTGATGAAGCAGGTCGGCGAGCTGGTCGTGGCCAAGAACCGGCTCAGCATCTTCGCCAGCGGCAGCGGAGACGAGAGCCTGGTCGAGCTGGGCGATCGGATCTCCAAGCTGGTGTCGGGAATGCAGGCGGAGGTGATCGCCGCGCGGATGACGCCGGTCGGCGAGGTGTTCGAGCGCTTTCCCCGGCTGGTGCGCGATCTCGCCCGCGATCTGGGCAAGCGGATTCGGTTCGAGATGGAGGGTGAAGAGATCGAGCTCGACCGCTCCATCCTGGACGAGGTCGGCGATCCGCTGCTGCACCTGATCCGCAACGCCGCCGATCACGGGATCGAGCCTCCCGAGCTGCGGGTCGCGGCCGGAAAGCCGCCCGAGGGGCGAATCCTGCTCTCGGCCAGTCGGGAGCGGAACAGCGTGGCGCTGCGGATCACCGATGATGGCCGGGGCGTCGATCGGGCCGTGATCCTCGCCAAGGCGCGAAGCGAAGGCGTGGCGGAGGCGTCCGCGCCGACGGATGGGGGGGGCCTGACCGACGACCTGCTGCTCCGGTTGCTCGTCCGTCCTGGCTTCAGTACCGCTCAGACGGTGAGCGGCGTCTCCGGCCGGGGCGTCGGCGTCGATGTCGCCATGACCCGGGTGCGCGCCCTGGGCGGGACGCTCGAGGTGAAGACCGACGTCGGGCGCGGCACCACCTTCGTCATCCGGGTGCCGCTCACGCTGGCCATCGTCCGAGCGCTCCTCGCCGACGCCGCGGGCGAGCGCTACGCCGTTCCGCTCGCCTATGTGGCGGAGACCGTGGAATTCGATGCGCGGTCGGTCACCGCGGTGCGGAATCGCGAGGCGCTGGTGGTGCGTGACCGGGTGATCCCGACGGTCCACCTGAGCGAGCTGGTGCGGCCCGGCGCCACCCGCTCCGCGCTCCCGCGGCGTCCGACGCTGATCCTGGAAGTGGGCGAGCGTCGCACCGCGCTGGTGGTGGACCGGCTGCTCGGGCAGCAGGATATCGTGGTCGAGCCGTTCGAGGCCCCGCGCGGCATGCCCCCGTTCGTCGGCGGCGCGACCATTCTGGCCGACGGCGCCCCGGCGCTGATCCTCGACGCCGCAGCACTGCTGTAGGAAGGGGAGAGCATGGAAGACGTGCGGGACCTCAAGGCACTGCAGCTCGACGCCCTCCGCGAGGTGGCCAACATCGGCGCGGGGCACGCCGCGACCGCGCTGTCCCAGATGACCAACCGCACGATCATGATCGCCGTGCCGGAGGTCAACGTGCGGGCGTTGGAGGAGGTCGCCGACCTGGTCGGGCGGCCCGACGAAGTCATCGCCGCCGTGCTGATGCACATGATGGGGGACCTCACCGGACGCACCCTGGTGCTGTTCCCCGAGGGATCGGCCCGAACGCTCTGTGATATACTGCTGCGGCGACCGCCCGGGACCACCCGGGAGTTCGGCGCGATGGAGCAGTCGGGGCTCCAGGAGGCGGGGAACATTCTCGCCAGCGCCTACCTCAACGCGCTCAGCGATTTCATGGGCATGATGCTGGTGCCCTCGGTGCCGAGCCTGGTGATCGATCTGAGCGCGGCGGTGCTCACCACCGCCTACCTCAACTTCGGCCACGACCGGGACTACGTGTTCTGCGTGGAAACCTCGTTCCAGGTCGCCGGCGCAACCGAGCCGCTGCGCGGTCATTTCCTGCTCCTGCCCGACATGCCGTCCCTCCGGGCGATCTTCGACGCCATCCGACTGCCCTGATCCGATGCCCGGTCCCGTGCTGTCGGAGCGCGATCTCGCCGTCCTGCGCTCCTTTGCCCGCCGGATCGATCCCTCGGATGCCGGGGCCCATAACAACCTGGGCGTCCTGTACTACCAGAAGGGGTTGATCGAGGAGGCGATCGCGGAGTTCATCCGCGCGCTGGAGCTCGACTCGCGCATGCAGGTGGCCCAGGCCAACCTCGACATCGCCTACCGGGAGAGCGGCCACTACGACCGCCGGATCACCGCCCTGCTGGAGCGGGTCAAGCAACAGCCCGATGACCGGGACGCGCGGTGGGAGCTGGGGCGCGCCTTCGCCGCCCTGGGCCGCCACCCGGAAGCCGTCGGCCAGTTCGAGGCGCTCCTCTCCTGGCACCGCCACGACGTCCCCGCGATGCTCCAGCTCGGTCTGGCCGAGAAGGCGCGGGGCAACCTCGACGCGGCGAGCGAGTGGCTGGGCCGCGCCTGCCGCGAGGACCCGGCCAGCGCGGTGGCCCACTTCTACGCCGGCGAGGTGCTCTACAATCGCGGGCTCAACGAGCCGGCGCTCGCCGCGCTCCGCGAGGCCATCGAGCGCAGCCCCGAATACGCCGAGGCGCACTACCTGCTGGCCTTCGTCTACGGCGACATGGGCCAGCACGAGGCGGCTCGCGAGGCCACCAAGCAGGCGATCAGGCTGAACCCGACGCTGGCCCGGGCCCAGGCCAACCTCGCCCTCGACCGGTACGGTGGGGAGCGCGAGAAGACCCCGCCGCGGCCCCAGATCGTCGAGGGCGGCGCGCTGGCGCACTGCAATCTCGGGCTCGCCTTCCGGCAGAAGGGCTATCACGAGGATGCGATGCGGGAGTACCTCCTCGCGCTCGAGGCGGGGGAGGACCGCCGGCTCTGCCGGCAGGCGATGGCCGAGCTCCACATCCTGCGCCGGGACCTGGCCGCGGCGTTGGCGCTCTACGAGGAGCTGGTCCGCGACTATCCCGATTCCCCCAAGGTGTGGAACGAGCGGGGTGTCTGCCTGCACCAGTCGGGTCGCCGGGCCGAGGCCGTCGCCTCGTACGAGCAGGCCGTCGCGATCGACCCCGGCTACCAGCTGGCCTGGAACAATCTCGGGGTGGTGCGGGCCCACGAGTCGGGCAACGACGCGGCGGTGGTCGCCTTCGGGCAGGCGCTCGCCGGGGCGCACCCGCTCCTGGCCGCCCGGCTTAACCTCGGGCTGCTGCTCTTCCAGCGCCGCCAGCTCAAGTCGGCGCTGGAGGAGTACCAGCGGGCGCTGGCCGAGCAAAGCGGCAGCGCGGTGGCGTGGAACGGCGTCGGTCTGGTGCTGATGGAGCTTCGCCGGTTCGAGGACGCCCGCAACGCCTTCGGGCGCGCGGTCGACGCCGATCCGGGCTTCGCCGGCGCCCACTACAACCTGAGCTTCGTCCTGAGTCAGCTCGGCGACTTCGATGGCGCGCTGCGTGAGACCCGCCGCGCCCTCGAGCTCGAGCCGCTCTACGTCCCCCAGAAATTCTCCCTCACGATCGATCTGCAGTACGAGGACCCGACCATCGCCATCGCGCCCGAGCTCACGGCGGAGGTGGGCGGAGAGGAGCTGGCGGGAGAGTTCGCCTTCGAGCCGCCGGCGCTCGACCAGCTCTTCGCCGAGCTCGCGCCGGCCGCGCCCGCCGCGGGCAACGGGCACGCCGGCGATGCGCTGGCCCTGGCGCGCGACTACATCGGCAAGGGGCTCCTCGATCTCGCCTCGGCCGAGCTGAGCCGAGCCTCGTCGCGGGGCGCGCCGATCGGTCCCACGGCGGTGCTCCTGGGCGACATCTTCGCCAAGCGCGGGCTCTACGGTGAAGCGCTCGAGCGCTATCGCGCGGCGCGGACCGCGAATCCCGACGACCCCGACGCCACCCTGGGCGAGATCCGCGCGCTGCTCGCCCTCGGCTGGCCGGGAGACGCGGTGCCGCTGGCCGATGCCCTAGCGACGCGGGTGCGAGGCGATGTGGAGGTGCTGGTGGCCCGCGCCCGCGTGCGCCTCGCGGTGGGAGACGCACTGGGCGCGCTCGACTGCATCCGGGAGGCGCAGACGACAGCGCCGGGGCGGTCCGATCTCTTCCATCTGCAGGCACAGGTCTCCGCCCGTCTGGGCGACCGTCCGGCCGCGCTCGCGGCGTTCAACGCGGCGCTGCAGCTCGACCCCACGCTGGTGCGGGTCTGGTACGAGCTCGGCGGTCTGGAGGAGGAGCGCGGCAACGTCGCCTCGGCCCGCGCGGCGTACGAGCGGGCGCTCGATCTGCTGCCCACCTACGGCGCCGCGGCCCGGGCGCTGGCGGATCTCCTTCGGCGGACCGAGTCTCCCCGCGCCGCCGTGGCGGTGCTGGTCAACCTGCTCGAGGCCGATCCCTACGAGCTGGAGGCGTTGACGGCCCTGGGACGCGCCTTGCTGGAAGACGGGCGGACGGCGCAGGCGCTGGAAGCGTTCGAGCGGGTGCTCCGATTCGACCCCGAGCACGCCGGTGCGCTCTACCACCAGGGCGCCGCGCTCGCGCGGCAGCGGCATTTCGAGCTGGCGGTGCAGGCCTGGGAGCGGGTGGTGCAGATCGATCCGGCCGGACCCTACGCGTCACAGGCCCGGAGCCGCGCGCGATCGGCCCGCGACCTCCAGCACATCTTCGCCGCCTCGGCGGGGTGACCGGTGGCGCTTGAGGGGCCGCTCAAGGAGCTGCACATCCAGGACGTCTTCCAGCTGCTCGATCTGGGACGGAAGAGCGGCGTGTTACGGGTGACGTCGGAGCTGCGCCAGACGGCGGGCACCGTCTGCTTCGATCGAGGCGGTGTGGTGGCCGCGGCCGTCGGCAACGACCCGCAGCCGATCGGGGCCCGGCTGGTGCGCTCGGGCAAGATTACCGCCGCGGACCTCGACCAGGCACGCGCGGCGCAGAACGCGGGCGACGGCCGGCGCCTGGGGGACATTCTCGTCCAGCTGGCCGTCATCTCGCGACGGGAGCTCGACCGCCAGCTCAAGGCGCAGATCGAGGAGGCGGTCTTCGACCTGATGCGCTGGTCGGAGGGCTACTTCGTGTTCGAGGAGGGGAGCCCCTGCCACGCCGCGGTCGAGGCGCCGGTGCGGTTCCCCACCGAGGCCCTGCTGATGGAAGCGGCGCGGCGGATCGATGAGTGGTCGCGGATCGGGTCGAAGGTCTCGCACTTGCGACTGGTGCCCCGGCTTCCGCCGCCCGAGCAGCAGGGCAGCGAGCTGCTCGATCTGGTCCCCTTCGAGTGGGAGGTGCTCGCCGCCGTCGACGGGGAGCGCGACCTGCACTCGCTGGCCGAGATGCTGGGACGCTCGGAGTTCGAGATCGCTCGCACCGTGTACGGGCTCACCAACGCCGGCGTGGTCGTGCTGGACGATCCGGCGCGCCCCGGCGAGGAGCCGGAGCCCGGCCGGGACCTGGCGGCCCTGCTGGTGCCCGCCCGCGAGGCGCTGGGCCAGGGCGAGTACGAGCTGGCCGCCGGGGCGCTGGAGGAGCTGCTGGAGCGCGATCCGGGGATGCCGGAGGCGCGGCGACTGCTCGGGCTCTGCTACGCGGCCGAGGGCCACTTCAGCGAGGCACTGGCCTGCTGGGCCGAATGGATTCATCTGGCCAGCCGCACGCCGGGCGAGGAGTCGGAGGCGCCGGCGGTGGAGCGCCTGCGGCAAGGGGTGGAAAATCTCTTGAGGGAGCTGGCGCGCTATCGTGAGTGACGACATCAGGAGTCTGACCGACCGACTGGCGGCCGAGCCGTCCAGCCTCGCATTCCTCGAGCTCGGCGAGACGCTGCGGCGCCGGGGCCAGCTCGAGGCCGCCTACAAGGTCGCGCGGGGCGGTGCGAGTCGGTATCCCGGGCTGGCGGATGCGCACGACCTGGTGGCCCGAATCCTGAGCGACCAGGCGGACCTGGCCGGCGCCTTCGACGCCTGGTCCTCCGCGCTCCAGCTCGATCCCATGCGGGTCTCGGCGCTCAAGGGGATCGCCTTCCTCTACTTTCGCGCGGGCGACGCGCTCGCGGCACTCGATCATCTGCAGCGGGCCGCCGAGGTCGATCCGGACGACCCCTCGATCGCGCAGGCCCTCGAGCGGGTGCGCCAGGAGGTGACCACGGCGGGTCCGCCGCCCCCGGCCGGCGCTCCGCCGCCCAATCCCGCGGCCCCGCCGAATGCCGCCGCGCCGCCCACCGGCACGGCGTTCGACGACGTCGATGGCGGCGAGCAAGGGCAGCTGCTGGTGGACGGCAACGGGCTCCGTCTCGCCGGCGCGCTGGTGCTGGCGGACGGCTCCGATGCGAGCGACCGGGTGGCGGCTCGGCTCGCCGGAGCTTCGCGGGAGGCCGCGCGTGCCACCCGGCTGCTCGGGCTCGGTGGGTGGCACTCGATCGCGCTCGAGTGTCCCGACGGGCACATCGTCCTCTCCTCACCCACGGCGGAAACCATCCTCCTCACGGTGCGCGACCGATCGCTCCCGATGGCCCGGGTGGGACTGCTCGCGGAACGGGCGGCCCGGGCCGCGCGAACCTGGCTGGAGCGTCTGGGATGAGCCCGACCGACGCGGCACTCGATCGAGTGACCCGGGTTCCGGGCGTCCGGGGCGCGCTGCTCGTCACCGGCAGCGACGGCCTGGTCGTGGCGGAGCAGCTCATGGATGGGGTGGACGGTCGGGCGGCCGCGGCTCTCACGGCGAGCCTGGTCGGCCGGCTGTCGCGGGCGGCGGAGAGCGCCGGCATGCAACCGCCGGCCTTCGTGCACCTCCGGGGCGACGCGGGCTCGGTGCTCGCCGCGCCGGCACCCGGCGATCTGGTGCTGGTGGCGGTGGTCGGCCCGGACGCCAACGTCGGACTGGCTCGGCTGGAGATGCTCGAGGCGGCGGGCCGGCTGGACTGATGCGCGCGCTCGAGCCCTGGGTGGTGGATCCGCTGCAGAGCTTCCTGACCGAATCGTCGGCGCGGCTCACCCTGCTGATGACGACCTCGGGGCAGGTGGTCGCGCAGCACGGGTTCAGCCGTTCCCTCGACGTGATGACGGCGGCCGCGCTGGGCGCGGGCATCGTGGCGTCGACCGAGGAGCTCGCCCGCCTGATGGGGGCGTCGCGGTTCGGCGCCCTGGTGCATCACGGCGTGCGGCAGAGCTGCCTGCTCTCCGCCTTCGCCACGCCGCGGGGACGCTGGATCG
The DNA here is from genome assembly GCA_038253515.1 of Gemmatimonadales bacterium. Lineage (GTDB taxonomy): Bacteria > Gemmatimonadota > Gemmatimonadetes > Gemmatimonadales > GWC2-71-9 > CAVVWJ01. Next base: position 31,487 of record JBBSHB010000013.1, read on the forward strand.
GGGTGGTGGTATTCGGGCCGGAGACCTCGGTCGGCATCGTCCAGCTCTTCTTCGATCAAATGGTGCAGCAGCTCATGACGGCGGCTCCCCGCGAGCAGGTCCAGGCACCGATGCTGGCGGAGAATTTCGAATCCGAGCTCGACGCGAGCCTCAAAGCGCTCTTCGGACGGTAGCGAAATGTCTCTGGTCAACTTCACGGCGCGTGAGATCACCTGCAAGATCGTGTACTACGGGCCCGGCCGGTCCGGGAAGACCACGAACCTGCAGTACGTCTATGGCCGCGTGCCGGAGAGCCGCCGCGGACGAATGGTCTCGCTCGCCACCCAGACGGACCGGACCCTGTTCTTCGATTTTCTCCCCTTGGAGCTCGGCACCATCTCGGGGTTCAGCACCAAGTTCCAGCTCTACACCGTCCCGGGGCAGAGCTACTACAACGCGACCCGCAAGCTGGTGCTGCAAGGGGCCGACGGGGTGGTGTTCGTGGCCGACAGCCAGGCCCGCCGCTTCGACGACAATCTGGAGAGCCTGCAGAACCTGCAGGACAACCTGCTGGGGCAGGGAGTGGACGTCCGCCACCTGCCGGTGGTCTTCCAATACAACAAGCAGGACCTGCCGGGCGATCTCATCCTCTCCCACGACGAGATGGACGACGCGCTGAACTTCCGGGCGGTGCTGAGCTTCGGGGCCGACGCCCTGCACGGGAGCGGCGTGTTCGAGACTTTGCGTGGGATCTCCGAGATCGTCCTCAAGCGGCTCGCCGCCGGGAGCCCGGTCGCGTGACCGTCACCCTCAATCCACTCTACCGCTTCGACACCATGGTGGTCGGCGCGGCCAACCGGCTGGCGGTCACCGCGTCCAAGGCGGTGGCGGAGTCGCCGGGGACGGTCTACAACCCGCTCTTCATCTACGCCCGCCCGGGGCTGGGGAAGACCCACCTGCTGATGGGGATCGGGCACGCGGCGCGGGCGATCAACCCGCGGCTCTCCGTCGAGTATCTCACGCTGGACGAGTTCGTCGAGGCGTTCCACGCCGCCATCGCCGCCGGGCACGGCGAGGCCTATCGCAAGCGGTTTCTCGACGTGGACCTGCTGCTGGTGGACGATGTCCAGTTCCTCACCCACCGGCGGGAGATGCAGGCCGAGCTGCTGCGGCTCACCGACGCGCTGCAGCGGGCCAACCGTCAGATCGTGCTCACCAGCGACCGGCCGCCCGCGGAGATCGAGGCGCTCGACGAGCGGCTGATCCGTCGGTTCGCCGGCGGTCTGGTGATCGACGTCGCCGGACCCGACTACGAGACCCGGGTCGCGATTCTTCGACGGAAGGCGGAAGAGCGGCGGGCCGGGTTCGCCGACGGTGTGCTCGAGGCGGTGGCGTCGCTGGGGATCGACAACGTGCGCGAGCTGCTGGGCGCGCTCAACCGGCTGATCGCCTTCCAGGCGGTCAGCGACGCGCCGCTCGACCCGGCGCAAGCGCGAGCGCTGATCGGGGGAGCCGGCGCTACCGACGCGGACGACGCGCCGGGAGCGCCGCCGGCGGCGGCCGAGTCGCGCGACGAGTTCGGTGAATTCCTCAGCGAGATCTCCGCCACTGTCGCCCAGCAGGTCGACGCGTGGCGGACCAAGGTCAGCGCGGCGATCCTCCGCTGGCAAGGCGAAGGATTCCTGACCACCCGACTCGAGGCGCTGCTGGAGCAGGAGATGGTGAGCGATCCCCAGCGCGCCATCGGGGAGTTCGAGGTCGACGTGGAGCGGCTCCAGGCCATGCGCACGGAGGCGGCGGAGCTGGCCCCCGAGCTGGCCGGCTCGTCGGCGTTCCACGACCCGGGCGATCTCCCCGCCGCCGAGGCCGCGCTCGCCCGCGCGCGAGAAGGGGCCGTTCCGCCGCCGGCGCCGTCCCCGCTCTGGCGGCTCCAGGAGCTGGCGGAGTCCGCCGGCAACCGCCTCGCGCTCGAGTCGGCCCGGCTGGTGGGAGCCGAGCCCGGCACCGGCTACAACCCGCTGGTCATCGTGGGCGCCGGCGGGACCGGCAAGACCCATCTGCTCCACGCCATCGGCAACGAGCTCGCCCGCCGCGGTGGCCCGGTCGCGTGTCTCAGCGCTCCGGAGTTCACCGGCGAGCTGATCGAGGCGATCGACCGCGATGCCGTGGCCGGCTGGCGCGCGCGCTATCGCCGGACCTCGGCGTTCCTGCTGGATGACGTGCACCTGATCGCCGACAAGGACCGCACCCAGGACGAGCTGTTCGTGCTCTTCAACCTGCTGCTGGAGTCGGGGCGGCAGATGGTCTTCACCTCCGCGGCGCCGCTGGCGGGACTGCCCGGCGTGGAGGCCCGCCTCCGGACCCGGCTCGAGGGCGGGCTGGTGGTGGAGCTCCCCGCGCCGGACGAGGAGATCCGCGCCCGGGTGATCGCCCGCACGCTGGGCGAGAAGCTGGGCGGCGCCGACGACGCCCTGGTGTCCTACCTGGCCGCGTGCGCGGCCGAATCGGTGCGGGCGGTGCAGGGGCTGGTCCAGCGGGTGATCGAGGCGGCGGAAGCCCGCGGCACGGTGCCGACGGCCGGCCTCGCGCGCGAAGTGCTCGAGGGTCCCGCGGTGCCGGCGCCGTCCCGGAGCGCCGCCGCCGCCCGTCCGCGTCCGCCCCGTTCGAGCGGCATAGTCGCGCCCACGGCCGGGGGGGCGCGCAGCCGGGAGAAGATGGTGTGGGAGTGGCCCGACGTCGGCGAGCGCGTGCTGGAGGAGTGGCGCTGATGGCGATCAAGGGCAGTCTCAAGGAGGCCAGCCTCCCGGACGTGATCCAGCTCCTGTTCCTGGGGCGCCGCACCGGCTGCCTGGCGCTCGCCGACCGGCACAACTTCGGCACCATCTATTTCGAGGAAGGCCACATCATTTATGCGGCGATCGTGAACCGGCGCGATCGCCTGGGCGACATCCTGATCCGCAGTGGGCGGATCACCGCCGAGCAGCTGCAGAGCGCCATCGACCAGCAGCAGGGCGACCGGGAGCACAAGCTGGGCGAGATCATCGTCCAGCTCGGCGCGCTCACCCGGGAGGAGCTGGAGAGCTACATGCGGCTCCAGATCGAGGAGGCGGTCTACTACCTGTTCACCTGGGTCTCGGGCACCTTCAACTTCGAGGCGGGCGTGCGACCGGAGCGGGAGGATTTCCTGGTCCGGATCAATCCCGAGTTCCTCCTGCTGGAAGGCGCCCGGCGAGTGGACGAGTGGAGTCTGATCGAGAAGAAGATCCCCTCGTTCGACCTCATCTTCGCGGTGGACCAGGGCCACATTGGCGACTCGGCGCCGGACTTGTCGCGCGAGCAGCAGCAGCTGCTGCCGCTGCTCGACGGCACCCGGGACGTGCAGCACCTCATCGACCAGTCGGGGATGGTGGAGTTCGAGGTGGGAAAGGCGCTCTTCGGGCTGATCACCGCGGGGTTCGCCCGCCGGGTCGGCACCTCCATCGCGGCGGCCCCCAAGGTCAACGACGGGCGGGTGGACGAGCACCGGAATCTGGGCGTCGCCTTCTACAAGGCCGCCATGCTCGACGAGGCGCTGCGGGAATTCCGCCGGGTGGCCGAGCTCCGCCCGGAGGACGCGAGCGCGCCGTTCTATCTCGGTCTCATCGCGCTCCGGCAGGCGCGCTGGGAGGAGGCGGCCGACGCCTTCCGCCAGGCCGCGGCCGGGCCGGCCGCGCGGCCGGCCGCGCTCCACAACCTGGGCTTCGCCCTCGAGCGGCTGGGGCGGCTGGAGGAGGCGGAGGCCGCGTACGGCGACGCGGCGGGCCGGTCGCGCGAAGATCCCCGCATCATGCTGGCCTGGGGCGTGGTGGCGCTCAAGCGCGGCGAGTACCAGGTGGCGCAGGGCCGGCTGGCCCGCACCATCGAGCTCCTGGGCCCCAAGGCCGCGCCCGCCCTCTGGTACTGGGCGACGACGCTGGCCAGCGCTGGACTCAACGATCAGGCCGGCGCGCTCCGGGCGGCCAAGGCGGGCGCCGCGGCCTATCCCGCCAGCGCGGTGCTGCAGAACAATCTCGCGGTGCTGCTCGAGCTGGCGGGAGACTTGCCAGGTGCCGAGACGGTGCTGCGGGCGGCGCTGGCGGAGGAGCCCTCGCTGCCGCAGATCTCCAAGAACCTGGCGGACATCCTCTACCGGAACGGCCGCTACGAGGAGGCGCGCGAAGCCTACGAGCGGGCGGCCAAGCTCGCGCCCGATCTGGGCGACGATCTCTACTTCAAGCTGGGGAACCTCGCCTATAAGCGCCGGGACACCGCCCGGGCGCGCGAGAGCTGGAGTCAGGCGACCAGCCTCAACCCGGGGCACGAGCTTGCGCGGGCCAATCTCGAGATGCTGGATATGGCGAAATGACGCCCGTCGACGACCCCGCCTTTGCGAAGCTCGCGCGGGTGATCGCGCAGGGCTCCGGCTTCACGGTGGACGCCTACAAGGAGAAGTGCGTCCGCCGCCGGATCGCCGTGCGGATGCGGGCCTGCGGGGTCCACACCTACCAGGACTACCAGACGCACCTGGAGCGGACCCCCGCGGAATACGAGCTGCTGCACGATGCCCTGACGATCAACGTCACCCGCTTCTATCGGAACGCCGAGACCTGGAACCTGCTCCGCCGGGATCTGGTGCCGCTGCTCTGTGCCGGGCCGCACGGCAGGCTGTTGGCCTGGAGCGCCGGGTGCTCCTCGGGCGAGGAGCCGTACACCCTCGCCGCGCTCGTCGCCGACCATCTGGACCGGAGCGGCCGGGCGGACCAGCTCGAGCGGGTGACCATCGACGCGACCGACGTCGATCGGGCGAGCCTCGACCGTGCGGCGGCCGGCAGCTATCGCAGCGAGGCGCTCAGCGAGATGCCGCCGGAGCTGGTGCGCGCCTACTTCGAGCCCGACGGCGCGGAGCACCGCGTGATCGAGCGGCTTCGCCGCCGGGTCCATGTCCGGCGGCTGGATCTCAGCCAGGAGCCGCCGGCCCGGCGAGCCTATCACCTCATCCTCTGCCGAAACGTGGTCATCTACTTCGACCGGTTGATGCAGGAGCAGCTGTTTCAGACCTTCGCCGCCGCGCTCGCTCCCGGCGGCTACCTGGTGCTCGGCAAGGTCGAGACCCTGCTCGGCCCCGCGCGCGACCGCCTGCAGCTCATCGATCCGCGCGAGCGGATCTATCGGCGGCCCGGTTGACGGACCACGAGATCCTGGTGCGGGTGGCCGACCTCCGGGTCGGCTGCCGGGAGGACGTGCTGATCACGGTCGGCCTGGGGAGTTGCGTGGCGATCATGCTGCACGATCCGGCGGCCCAGGTGGGCGGGCTGGCCCATATCCTCCTGCCGTCCCCGGCGCTGGCGAGAAAGGACGCGAACGCCGCCAAGTTCCCCCAGACCGCGGTGCCTCTCCTGGTCGAGCTGATGGCGGCCCAGGGCGCCAGCGTTCGCCGCATGGTGGCGCGGCTGGCGGGCGGGGCCAGCATGTTCGCCTCGCTGGCCCCGAGCGGCACGATCCAGATGGGCGAGCGCAACGTGGTCGCGTCCCGCCAGGTGCTCAACCAGGCCGGCATCGCGCTGGTGGGTGAGGCGGTGGGCGGTGGCTACGGCCGGACCGTCCGGCTCCGGGTGGCGGATGGACAGGTCGAGGTCTCCTCCGTGGCGCATGGTATCCACGCGCTCTGATCGGCCCACGGTCCTCGTGGTCGACGACAGTCCCTTCTTCCGCCGCCTCCTGACCGAGGTGGTGGACGGGACCGGTGAGTTCCGGGTGATCGCGACCGCCAGGAACGGACTGGACGCGTTGCGGAAGGTGCACGACCACGTGCCCGACATGGTCCTGATGGACCTGGAGATGCCGGAGCTCGACGGGCTGGGCGCGATCGGCTACATCATGTCCGAGTCACCCCGGCCGATCGTGGTGGTGAGCTCGTATGCCGGTCCCGGCACGGCGGCAGCCATCCGGGCCCTCGAGCTCGGCGCGGTCGACCTGGTGGCCAAGGAGGACGAGCGGTCGGAGCGCTCGACGGCGCGCTTCGCCGAGCGGCTGGTCGACGTGCTGCGCGCGGCCCGGAGTGCCGACATCAGCCGGATGCCGGTCCTTGCCCGACCCGCACGCGGCGCTCCCGATCAGGCGCTCTTCGCGCTGCCCGGCCGCGCGCGCTACTGCGTCGCCGTCGCTGCCTCGACCGGCGGACCGCGGGCGCTGGCGGAGCTGGTGCCACGGCTGGTCACCGGCCAGCAGGCCGCGGTGCTCATCGTGCAGCACATGCCGCCGCGCTTCACTCAGAGCCTCGCCGAGCGGCTCGCGTCCCAGAGCCGGTTCAACGTCGTCGAGGCGCGGCACCAGACACCGATGCTCGCCGACACGGCGTACATCGCACCGGGAGACTACCATATGCGCGTCGAGGCGGCGCCGGACGGTCCCTGCCTGACGCTGGATCAGGAGCCCCCGGTCTGGGGGGTGCGGCCGGCCGCCGACCCGCTCTTCCGGAGCGTGGCCCAGAGATTCGGAGTTCGCGCCGTCGGCGTGGTGCTCACCGGCCTCGGTCGCGACGGGGCGGACGGGCTCCGGCTGATCCATGATGCCGGCGGAATCGGGATCGCCCAGGACAAGGAGACCGCCACCATCTACGGCATGCCCAACGCCGCGCTCCAGGCCGGCGGGGCCGATCACGTACTGCCGGTCGGCGCCATCGCCGGCCGGATCCACCAGGAGCTGGCTCGGATGGAGCGACGATGACCCCGAAGGGCGAAGGGTACCTCCTGGTGCGCGCCGCGGGCCGGCGGGTCGGGCTGGCCCTGGCCCAGGTGGTCGAGGTGCTCGACCCCGGCCCGACGTATCCGGTTCCGGCGCTCGAGCCCGCGGTCCGCGGCGTGACCAGCGTTCGGGGCCGGATCATCCCGGTGATTCACCTCGGGGCGCTGCTCGAGGGAACCGCGTGTCCCGAGGCCCGCGGCGAGGTGGCCATCGTGGTGGAGCTCGGCGGTCGCATGCTCTGCCTCGAAGTCGAGGAGGCGGAGACGGTGCTCAGGGAGCCGGGGCTGGCGGTCCCGCCGGGAACGGCGATGGCGTGGGCCGTCGCCGTCGCCCGGACCGACGATGGGCTCGTCCCGCTTCTCGATCTGACCACGCTCGGCGCCCGCATCAAGGAGGACCCAGCCGCATGAACACCGTCGACGACGTCCAGATGGTGACCTTCCGGGTCGGCAGCCAGGAGTTCGCCTTCGACATCCTCCAGGTGGAGCGGATCCTGCGCTACTCGGCACCCTCGCCCCTCCCCAAGGCGCCGGAGTTCCTCGAGGGGGTGGTGCCGTACGAGGGAGGCGCCGTCCCGGTGGTGGATCTGCGGAAGCGATTCGATCTCGACGCGCCGATCCGGGAGGAGACCCGGCTCATGGTGGTGGATCTCGGCGAGCAGCGGGTCGGCGTGCTGGTGGACGAGGTCCGCGAAGTGGTCCGGGTCGACAGCACCACCATCACGGCGCCGGGCCCGATGGTGAGTGGTCTGGCCGCGTCCTACATCGCGGGCATCATCACTCGGCCGGGACGGACGATCATCATTCTCAACGCGCGGAAGCTGCTTTCGTCGAGCGAACGGCACGCGCTCACCGGCATCGGGGGCGGATGAGATGAGCGAGCCGTTGCTCGCGGCCCTGCGGGGTCAGTTTCAGGAGATCGAGGGCCGCCTGGCATCGGTGGGGCAACCCACCGAGCGCGAGGCGGTGAAGCGCGACATCATCGCCCTCTTCAAGCGGGTCGACGCCGCGCTCACCGGCCTCGGTCAGATGAAGGAAGACATCCGCGGCCTGGTCGACCGCTACAAACAGGCGAGCGGCGCGGCCAGCGCGGCGGCAGCCCCCCAGTTCACCGGCGCCCGCCCAGCGGTGCAGGCGGATCACCTGGGTGCCTCGACCTACATCGAGAAGGGGTGGAGCCTCATCTCACTGGGCGATTACGTCGGCGCGATCCAGTCGCTGGAGAAGGCGCTCACGCTCTCGCCTGGGGCGGTGCAGGCGCAATCCCTGCTCGGCTGGGCGCAGATGCTGCACGAGGACTACGACGACGCGCTGGGCACCTTCTCCAAGGTCCTCATGAAGGAGCCCGCCAACGCGCTGGCCCGCATCAACGTGGGATATATCTGCCTCAAGAAGCGGATCTTCGGCGAGGCCATCGAGCATCTCTCCAAGGCCATCCGGCTGGACAACGATCGCAAAGCCACGCTCTATGCCCATTATTACCTGGGACTGGTGTACCTTGAACGGGAGATGTTCGAGGATGCGCAGACCTTCTTTCGGAAGACTCTCACGCTGGGCCCCAACCTGATCGAGGCCTACTTCGAGCTGGGGCGCGCGCTGTGGTTCGCCGGCCAGAAGGATGGGGCGCTGCAGAGCTGGGCGGATGGCCACAAGGCCAACAAGTTCAACCCGTGGGCCAAGCGCTGTAAGGAGATGTTGGACGTGGCCGCCGCCGGAGGTGAAGTCCCGCGCCACCTGCTCTCGTAGTCCTCGCGCTACTCGGTGCGGCCGCGCTCCAGACGGAGCCATCGGCCGTCCAGGTGGGTCAGGTGACCGCCGTCGCATGGCCGGCCCAGGTCCGGCTCGCCGCCGAGCTCGCCCGGGAAGCGGGACGTCCCGCCGACTGGCCGGGGCTCGGCCGGCGGATCCCCGGGGCGCTCCGGCTCA
>JBBSHB010000014.1:0-39918 GCA_038253515.1 Gemmatimonadales bacterium
GCGAGAACGTCCTGCGGGCGCACGACAGCGGTCCAGGGCACGGCGGGGTCCCGGTGGCGGTGTCCCTCAAGGATAACGCGGGCCTGGGTCTCCCGGGATGCACCGCCCCGAAGCGAAGTCTCGGGCCGCCGCGGGGAAGACTGGAGTCAGCCGTCGTGCAATGCGCTTCCGCAGTTGACGCAATGCCGCCAGCCTGGCTCGACCTCGCTGTGACACGACGGGCAGGTCGCGGGGCCCTGGCGCTGACCACAATGGGGGCAGAACGTCACGGTTCGATGACTCGGAAGCGTGCCGCCGCAGTAGAGGCAGGGGGGGGCAGCCTCGTCGGGGGCAGCGGGCTCGGGCAGCTCGTCGGCCTCGGGGAACTCGGGGAACTCGGGGGACTCTAGGGACTCGGGCAGCTCCAGCGGTGGCGACGACGGCGGCGGCAGCCTGACTCCGCCTGGAGGTGAAACCGCGGTCTCGGGCTCGGGACCGAGCGCGTGGGCGAGCGGCTCCGAGCGGATGGTCAGGAAGACATTCTCGATCCGGCGCAGCAGGCTCAGATCCGGGTTGCTGCTGGCAGCCTCCGCCGCGAGCTGCTTCCGCGCCGCCTCCGGCTCCGTCCGCACCAGGCCCGCCTCACCGGCCGCGAGTCGGAGCAGCACCAACTCGTAGTCTTCGCTGCTCTCCAGCCCCAGCGAGCGCCGGTTGCTGCGGTAGGGAACGATGGACTGGTAGACGTCGGCCAGGGGGAGCGGCTGATGCAGTCGGGCGGGCTCGGTGTCGGCCAGATTCCGGACCAGCCGGCGAAACAGGCGCTCCAGATCGGTCACGCGGTGCCCTCGTGGAGAAGCGGTCGGTGAGCCAGGGTAGGGGCCACTGTTGGCCGTGTCAAGCAAGGCTCCGGCGGCCGTTGCGGCGTCCCCGGATCATTCGGCCAGCGGGAACGCCTCGTCGGCGGCGAGCCGCTGCTCCAACGCCGCGAACGACTCGTCCGGATCGTAATCGGCGTAAAGACCCTTGTCCTGCTTCGCGGCGAGCCACGTCTCGAACCCCGACTCGACCATCCCCTCCGAGGTCTTCTGCTCGCGGGCGGCCGCCACGGCGAGGTCGTTGGCATACTCGTTCTTGGGATGTCCCCGATGCCCCCGGACCCAGGTCCACTGCACCTCGTGCAGGCGGGCCGACGCCACCAAGGTCTGCCACAGCTCCAGATTCTCGATCGGGCCGACTTTTCGCTTCCACCCCCTCGCCATCCAGCCGGGCACCCACTCCCGCATGCCCTTGACCAGGTACTCCGAATCGGACACGATCAGGGCCCGCACCCGCGCGCCCTTGCGCGCCAGCAGCTGCAGGGCCGCGATCGCGCCGCTCAGCGCCATCCGGTTGTTGGTGGTGGCGGGCGAATGGAGATAGAAGTCGAGCCGATGGATCCGCCCGTTGCCGCTCCGCGCCTCGACCAGCCCGCCGGTCCCACCGGGATTCTCGCCCTCGCGTCCGTTGCCGAGACAGCTCTCGTCCACGTGCAGGACCGCGGGGCCGCTCAATCGATGACCTGCATGCTGTCGATCTCGTCCAGCCGGAAGGTCAGTTCCTCCCCCGTCATCGGGAGGTAGCCGATCAGCGCGTCGCCCCGCCCGGCGGAGGTCACCCGCACCGCGACCACGATGTACTCCGTGCCCCGGCGCATGAGGGCCACCCGCTGGCCCCGGCGCACGGCGCTCTCCAGCTGGTCCATTCGCTCGGCACTCCAGCGCAGGGGAGACATGGTTGATGGGGAAGGAGGAGCGGCGGCCGAAGCTTAGAGCCGGCGGGCGACGCGGATCCGGCCCGGGGGGCCGGAGGTGACTCGCCCGATCACCGCGGCCGCCGGGGTCGCTTCCCTCCGGAGCGCGGCGAGTAGCGTCGCCTCGTTTTCCGGCGGCACCGCCAGGAGCAACCCGCCTGAGGTCTGGGCGTCGACGCAGAGCACGCGGTCGGCCGGGGCGAGATCGTCCGCCCACTCGACCCGCTCCGCGGCGGCCAGGTTGCGTTGGGTGCCGCCGGGCACGATCCCGCGCGAGGCGAGGTTCCAGGCGTGCGGCAGGAGCGGCAGCGCCTCGTACGCCAGCTCGGCCCCCACCTGGCTCGCGTCGAGCATGTTGGTCAGATGACCCAACAAGCCGAAGCCGGTGACGTCGGTCGCCGCGCTGACGCCGACCTCGAGCGCGGCGCGGGCGGCACCCTCGTTGAGGGTGGTCATGCAGCGGACCGCCTCCGCGATCCCCGCCTCGATCAAGGCGTCGCGCTTGAGCGCGGTGGCGAGAATGCCGGTGCCCAGCGGTTTGGTCAACACCAGCACGTCGCCGGCACATGCGCCGGCATTGGTGAGCGCCCGATCCGGGTGCACTTCACCGAGTACCACCAGACCGAAGATCGGCTCCACGACGTCGATCGAATGGCCGCCGAGCACCAGGCAGCGGGCGCGCTCGGTGACCTCGAACGCGCCGCGGAGCACGTCGCCCAGCATCTCGAAGGGGGCCTTGTCCCGCGGCCAGCCCACCAGGCTGAGCGCGAACAGCGGCGTCCCGCCCATGGCGTAGACGTCGCTCAGCGCGTTGGCCGCCGCGATCGCCCCCCAGGCGGCCGGATCGTCCACGATGGGGGTGAAGAAATCCACCGTGGCCACCAGGGCGCGGTCGCCGGAGAGGCGGAAGACCGCCGCATCGTCCCGGGTGGCCGCGTCGACCAGCACCCGCGGATCCGCCACGCCCGGCAGGCGGCGCAGGATCTCCGCCAGGTCCACTGAGCCGAGCTTGCAGGCGCAGCCGGCCCCGTGGGAAAGCGAGGTGAGGCGGGGTCTCGGTTGTGGGTCGGCGGTTGGCAGCGACATGCTCGTTTCGGAAAGGTCTGGCCAGTGGTAGGATTCCCGCCCATGTCCTCCGACGCCATCGCTCTGGGCACCGCCGGCATGCTCGGCTTCCTGCACGCGCTCGAGGTCGATCACATGGTGGCGGTGACCACCTTCGTCAGCCGGCGACCCACCCTGGCCTCCGCTACCCAGTTCGGCGTCCGCTGGGGGGTGGGTCACGCCATCGCCGTGCTCGCCGCGGGCGGTCTCCTTCTGGTCACCGGGATACGCTGGCCGGCCCGGTACGAGCCCCTCGGCGAAGGGCTCGTCGGCCTCATGCTCGTGGGCCTCGGCGGGTGGGCCCTCGCATCCGCCCGGAAGTTACACTTGCACTCCGAGGAGGAACACGGGGGGCACGCCCACCTGCACGTGCACCAGCGCCGCGGCACCCATGGCCACCTGCACGGTCCCGGATCGCTTCCGGACCGACCGCACCACCACGGTGGAATCACGCTGGTCGGATTGCTACACGGCCTGGCCGGGAGCAGCGGCGTGGTGGCCCTGGTGCCGGTCACCATGATGAATCGGGTCGGTCTGGGGTTGGGCTACCTCACGGTCTTCGGCCTCGGCGTGACGATCGCGATGACCCTCTTCGCGCTGGTAGCCGCGGGCGCCGTGCGCCGAGCCTCCACCCGGTCGCTGGCGTGGGGACGGCGGTCGGTCGCGCTGGGGCGATGGGTGTCGGTGTCTGGTGGATGGTGCGCGCGGCTCTCCAGGTCGGGCTATGACGCTTCGTCGGCCCAGAGCAGCGCCCTGAGCGCGATCAGCGCCCGCTCCTGCTGGGCCGGCGAGCCGAAGCTGCCGTCTGCCCGCTGGCGGGATGCCAGCGCGGGGCGGGTCCGCCGGATGAGGGCCTTGGCCTCCGGGTGCCGCGTGGCCCGCAGCATCTCCAGGACGTGGAACAGGTCGGCATTGGGCCAGGTCCCGTCGGGAGCCTGATGCTCCGCGACCAGTTGCACCAATCGCTCCACCATTGCCTGATGTGCCGGTCCAGCCAGGGCCAGCGCATGCATGCCGGCGACGATGACGTCGGGCGCAAAGAATCCGCTCCAGCCGGTCCACTGTTCGGCCAGGGCGGCTAGGCTCGCGACGTGCTGCTCCACCGCCGTGCGGGCCTCGTGCCCGGTGCGCAGGGCGCCGCGCAGCGCCAGACAGCTGATCGCGAACCGGGCCGCGGGCTCCGCCCGAAACACCTTGCCATGGGGCAAGGTGATCGGCGTCAATCGCTGCTCCGGGGGTGCCGGCGCAAAGAATCCACGCACATAGTGCTCGCAGATCCGCTGCCCGTGCCGTGGCTTGTCGCAGCCGTCCCCGAACGCGCCCCGCTTCCCCTGCAACCCGAGCACCCAGGTCATCGTCCGACGGACCGCGGGGTCCCCTCCGGCGCGGCCCAGATCGAGCAGCTCGTGAACTCGCCAGATCGTGTGCACGACCTCGCCGCCGACGGTCCCGTCGGCGCGAATCTCGGCCTCGAGCGCCAGAAGCAGCCGGCTCACGAGCTCGTCCTCGCGGTCCTCTGACCCGAGCGCCGCCCGGGCCAGTACGCCTTGCCGTGTGCCCTCGACCCCGAAGAACAGGCCGAGTCGCTCGATCAACGCTTCATCTTTCTCCCGACCGCTCATGCCGGCCTACCAGGCCGCGCGGATCGAGTCCGCCGAGAGAAGCTGGCCCCGGGCCATCACCCGGTCCACCGAGAGGGTGTTGCGGATGTCGGCGAGCGGATCACCCTTCAGCACCACCAGGTCGGCGGCCTTTCCCGGCGCGATCAGTCCCAGCGAATCGACCCCAAGGAGAAGCGCGCCGTTCCGGGTGGCGGCGAGGAGCGCGTCGCGCGGAGTCAAGCCGGCGCCGACCAGGAGCGCCATCTCCTCGTGCTCACTGTATCCCGGGATCAGCAGCTGATTGGAGGCGTCGGTGCCGGTCGCGATGCGCCCGCCGGCCGCCTGGAACTGCCGGAGAAACAGGTCCTGCGACGGCCGCGCGCCGCGGAACGCCGAGAAATCGTCCTCCGTCCAGTGCGCTCGAGCGATCATATCGGCGACGTTCCACCGCCGCTGCTCCTCATCGGGCACCTCCCGGAGCATGGTGTCCCGAACCACCGCGGAATCGTCCAGCCGGCTGAAGGTGTGGTGCAGAACGAGCGTCGGAACCAGCATCACCCGCCGGGCCGCCAGCTCCGCCGCCACCCGGGCGAGGGCCGCGGAATCCAGCCCGCCCCAGCTGCGCTCGAAGGCGGTCCAGCCGGCGAAGAAGCCCTGGCGATGCGCCGCGTAGAGCGGTGACGGGTCGGTCACGGCGGCCTCCGGCACCCCGCTCATGTGCTCGATCGAGGTGATTCCGCCTTTGGCCGCCGTGAGCGCGTCGGTGAGTCCCAGGTGCCCGCTGACTCTGAGGTTGAAAGTCTTGGCCTCGTCCAGTACGGCTCTGAGCAAGGGCGGGTCGACCCGGGTGTAGATCTTGATGAAGTCGACTCCGGCGCTGACCAGCCGGTCCACGTCCCTCCGGGCGTCCGCGACGGTCCGCGCGGGCAGGGCGTCCGGGTAGGTGGTGGGCTCGCCGTCGATCATGGCGCCGGCGCTGTAGATCCGGGGGCCGGGCAGGGTGCCGAGCGCGATCGCACGGCGCAGGCCGAGAATGGAGTCCAGGGTTCCGTGCACGTCGCGCACGGTGGTGACCCCCCACGCGAGGTAGCGGGGCAGCGCCCAGCGGGCCACGTGGGCGTGCGCGTCGATCAGGCCGGGAATGATCCAGCGCCCGCGCGCGTCCACCTCGACCGTGCGGGCCGGCAGCTTGAAATCGGCGCCGCTGCCGACCGACTCGATCCTCCCTCGTCGGACCACGACAGCCGCATTCGGCAGGGCGGGACCCCCGGTGCCGTCGATCAGCGTCGCTCCTACCAGCGCCACGCCGTCCGGCGCTTGCTTCCGGCACCCGGACAGAAGGCCGAGCAGGAGCGGCAGCGTACGGGTGGCCGCTGAGCAGGACGTCGAAAGCCGCATGAGGATGTGTGGATTGACGGACAAGATCCAGGGAAGGTGAATGAGTCACCCGCACGATGCAAGTTCCGCCGAGCGCGACATTATACTTGGGGCGATGACCGACCTACGCTCCCCCACCCCACTCCAGGCGATGGACAGTCGAGCCGCGGGTGAGGGGCCGCCCCCGATCTCGTCGTACGGAATGATCGGCGACATGCGCACCGCCGCCCTGGTGGGCCTGGATGGCGCGATCGACTGGTGCTGTCTTCCCCGCTTCGACAGCGGCAGCGTCTTCGCCGCGATCCTCGATCCCGAGCGCGGCGGTACCTGGGCGATCCGTCCCCAAGGTGCCTGGACGTCCACCCAGCGGTATCTCCCACGCACCAACGTGCTGGAGACCACCTTCCGCACCGCCGATGGCGGGGTGGTGGCGCTCACCGACTTCATGCCGGTGGACGAGGACGGGCGCCCCTCGGGCGAGCATCCCGAGATCCACCGGAAGCTCCGTTGCACCCGGGGCCGCGTGCCCATGTACATGGTGTTCATGCCCCGCTTCGAGTACGGCGCCCGGACCACCCGCCTCGAGCTGCTCCGCGCCGGGATCTTCGCCACCGATCGGACGGATCAGGTGCTCACCCTCTCCAGCGCCAAGGCGATCGACTGGATCCTGGAGCAGTCCACCGCCACCACCCGGTTCGAGCTGGAAAAAGGCGAAGAGCGTTGGCTCGTCCTCCGCTACGACGACGACGACATCCACCCGGTCGACCGCTACGAGAGCGCGCAGAAGCTCGATATCACCTCCGCGTTCTGGGCGCGCTGGTCCGCTGGCGTGCGCTATCGCGGGCCGTTCCGCGGGATGGTCAAGCGCTCGGCGCTGGCCCTCAAGCTCCTGACGCACGCCGAGACGGGGGCCATCATCGCGGCACCGACCACCTCGCTGCCCGAGACCCTGGGTGGGGTGCGGAACTGGGATTACCGCTTCGTCTGGCTGCGCGACGCGGCCTTCACCCTCGCGGCCTTGGATGCGGTGGGACACCGCCGCGAGGCCGACGCATTCATGCGCTTCCTCAAGAAGGTATGCCGTCATGAGGGGGGCGGTCACCTCCAGATCATGTACGGCATCGACGGCAGGCGGGACCTGGTGGAGCGCCAGCTCGACCACCTCTCGGGGTACTGCGGCTCCCGCCCGGTCCGGGTGGGCAACGGCGCCGTCGGCCAGCTCCAGCTCGACGTCTACGGGGAGGTGCTCGAAACGGCCGACATCTGGCGCCGAAATCACGAGATGACCGAGGGAACCTGGCGGGTCCTGCGCGGCCTGGTGGACTGGGTCAGTCACAACTGGGCGCTACCCGACTCCAGCATCTGGGAAGTGCGCGGCGAGGTCCGCCACTACGTGTTCAGCAAGGTGATGAGCTGGGTGGCCCTGGATCGGGGGATCCGGATGTCGGAGGAGCTGGGCCTCGAGTCGGATACGGCGGCGTGGCAGACGGCGCGCGCCACCTTGCACACCGAGATCATGGAGCGCGGATGGAGTGAGAAGCACCAGTCCTTCGCCCAGGCGTACGACGACGATGCCCTCGACGCCGCGGCGCTGGCGATTCCCATGGTGCGCTTCCTTCCCTGGACCCACCCTCGGGTGCAGAGCACCGTGCACGCGGTGGCGCGCGAGCTCACCAGCGCCGACGGGGAGCTGGTCTACCGCTATCGCCAGCCGGATGGGTTGGAGGGGGAGGAGGGCGCCTTTTCGATCTGCACCTTCTGGCTGGCGCAGGCCCTCGCCATGATCGGCGAGCCGGAACGCGCTTCGCGGGTGTTCCGGCGGATGCTGCGCCATGCGAACCACGTGGGCCTCTACTCCGAAGAGATCGATCCGGTGACCGGACAGTTCCTCGGCAACTTTCCTCAGGCCTTTACCCACATCGCCCTGATCAACTGCGCGGCGGCGCTGGCCCGGACCGGGTCCGGGAGCTGAGCGCCGCCGCCGGCACTACCTGCGGCGGCCCTTCGTGGTCTTGCGTCGGGCGGCCTTCCTGGCCGATTTCTTGGCCCCACGCTTCGCGCTCTTCTTGGCGCTTTTCTTGGCGCTCTTCTTGGCGCTTTTCTTGGCGCTCCTCCTGGCGGGCCGCCGGACCGCCTTCTTGGCGGACTTCCGCGCGGCCTTCTTGGCCGGCCGGGCACTCTTCTTGGCGGCCTTCTTGACACCCCGTTTGGCGGCCTTCTTGGCCGATTTCTTGGCCGCCGGCTTGGGGGTCTTCCGCTTCGGAGTCGTCGAGGCGGGCAGGACCGCGGCGCTGGGCGCCGGAGCCGCCGGCGTGGGG
Organism: Gemmatimonadales bacterium; assembly: GCA_038253515.1. Taxonomy (GTDB): domain Bacteria; phylum Gemmatimonadota; class Gemmatimonadetes; order Gemmatimonadales; family GWC2-71-9; genus CAVVWJ01. Next base: position 8,169 of record JBBSHB010000014.1, read on the forward strand.
GTGACAGCAGGTGCGAGCGCCGGAGCGGGCAGCTCCGTCGGCAGAGGGTCCATCCACCCGGAGCCGGACCAGCCCATCTCCCTATAGTGGTGCTCGGCCATCTTCGCTTCCTCCCAACGCAAATGCGGCGTGACCCGCCGACGGTCGTGAGGCGCGCGTGCGCCTGTGCCTGGAAGAACCAGATATAACTTGCACATCTTCGAGGCTTCTGCAAGGCTCGACGCGCGCTATTATTACCCTGATCCCACTCCTCCTTTTCTCTGGACGCCATACGCTGGTGATATCCTTCCGACCTGAAGCGGCCTGGGCCGTGCTCGCTCTCCTGGGATGGAGCGCGCCCAGCGCCGCCCAGACCGTCAATGAGGTGCAGGTGACGCCGGAGACCATGGCCATGACGGTCGGGCAGCGGCAGCCCATCTTCGCCGCTGCCTACGACCGCCAAGGCAACCTCCTCCCCTCGGCCAAGTTCGGCTTCTGGAGCTCGGACACGCTGATCGCCCGGGTCGGCAAGGACGGCACGGTGCTCGGCGTGAGCCCGGGCCTGGCCAAGGTGGAGGCCCGTCTCGGGGGGAAGCGGGCCTCCATGGCCGTGCTCATCACCGGCACCGGCACCAACGGCGCAGGCAACGGCCAACCCTCGGTGCCGCCCGGCTCGGTGCTCACCCTCGACCCCGTGTCGATCATCCTCCTGCCGGGTGAAAGCATCCGAGTCACGCCCCAGGCGCTCCGGGAGGATGCCACCCCCTCACCGACGCCGGGAAAGGTGTCCTGGAAGTCGCTCAAGCCCGAGGTGGCGGAAGTCGACACCTCCGGTCAGGTGGTGGCGGTCGGGGTGGGGAAGAGCATCATCCAGGCGACCACTTCCACGGGACTCATGGCGACCGCGCCGGTGGAGGTCGAGGCGGCGGACTTCGTGCTCTCGCGGACCCGTCTCATTCTGGGGCCGGCGGAGGCGGACACCCTCCACGTCCTGGTGCCTTCCCAGAACAATCGGGAGGTCCGTGGGGTCGTCCAATGGTCCTCCACCGACTCGACCGTGGCGGCGGCGGGCCCCACCGGCATCGTGGAGGGCCGGGCGGCGGGCCACGCGGAGGTGGTTGCGACCGGATTCGGCCAGGAACGCCGCGCCACCGTGGTCGTGCACAAGCTGCCTCAGACGCTCGTGGTGTCACCGCGCCCGGGCAGCGGCCCGATCCAGATCCCGCTGCACGCCACCCGCCAGTTCTCCGCCGTGGCCCAGGCGGCCGATTCCACCCCGATCCCCGAGGCTGGGGTCGAGTGGGCGGTGGGGGACACGACCCTGCTGGGGTTCGACCGCTCGAAGGGGACGGCCACCGCCAAGACACCCGGAATCACGACGCTGACCGCGCGGCTGCGTGGCTTCCAGCCGGCCGTCTGGTCGATCCAGGTGATCCCCGGCGTCGTCGGGCTGGAGCGCTCCCGCCTCGGCCTTCGGCCGGGTGAGCGAGTGACCATCCGGGCTGGATTGTTGGATGATCAGGGCAAGGCGATCGGTCCGGCCAGCGACCTCGCCTGGAGCACCGATCACCCACAGGTCGCGACGGTCAGCCCAGCCGGCGAGGTGCTGGGAGTGAATCCCGGGCACGCGGTGGTCACCGCGAACGCGCCGTGGGGCAAAGCCGCGTCGGCCGACGTGTTCGTCACCGGCGAGCTCCTGGTGTCCTCCAATCGCAGCGGCGTGCTCGGCATCTACCAGCTCCGCACCCCGGCCCCCGACACACTCTATCCACTGCTGGTGGACAACGCATCCAACCGCCAGGCAGTGCTCTCGCCCGACCAGACCCGGGTGGCGCTCAGCTCCGATCGGGCCGGGAGCTACGATCTGTACGCGATGGACGCCGACGGACGGAACCTGCGTCGTCTGACGGTGGATCCCGGAGCCGAAGGTGAGCCGGCCTGGACGCCCGACGGTACCCGCATCGTGTACACCTCCACTTCCCTGACCGGTGTCTCCCAGATCGCCAGTATCAGGGCCGACGGTGGAGATTTCCGGCCGCTCACCTCCTCCGCCGGAGGCAACCGGTTGCCCGAGGTCTCGCCCGACGGGCGAACCATCGCCTTCGTCTCCGTTCGGAACGGCAATGCGGAGATCTACGAGATCGACCTGGAGGGGACCAACCCTCGCCGACTCACCAAGACCTCGGAGCGCGAGTCCAGCCCCCACTTCCTGCCCGGCGGCGACCTGATCTTCGCGACCGAGCGGAAAATGCTGCGCATCGTCCCCGGGGCGCCGGTGCCCGCCGTGCTGCTGCAGACCGACCAGCCGATCGTCGCGATGGATGTCTCCCGCGACGGAGAGCGAATCGCGTATGTGACGGGGAAGCTCGCCGAAGGGGGACGCGGCAAGAACCAGCTCACCCTGCGCCTCCAGTCGCTCACCCGCGGAAGCGTTCCCCTTCCGGTACCGCTTCGCCCCGGCGAGCAGGTGCTGAGCCCGTCGTTCTGATCGGGCCTGCCATGCGGGCGCTGGCCCTGAGCGGAACCGGCGGACCCGAGCATCTCGCGGTGGTCGAGATGCCCCGCCCGGAGATCGGCGGCAGCGAGGACGTGCTGGTCCGGGTCCATGCGGCCGGGCTCAACCGCCTCGACCTGTTCGTCGCCGCCGGACTCGCCGGAATCGACTACGCCTTTCCCCACGTCGTCGGCTCCGATGGAGCCGGTGTGGTGGAGGCGGTCGGCGCAGGGGTCTGGCAGGTTCGGCCCGGCGACCGGGTGATGATCAACCCCGCGCTCTCCTGTGGCTGCTGCCCGGCATGTCTCGAGGGCGAGGAGTCGCTCTGCGCGAGCTTTCGGGTGCTGGGCGAGCACCGGCCGGGCACGGCCGCGGACTACGTCGTGGTGCCCGCGGCCAATCTGGCCCGGGTGCCCGAGGCGATGCCCTGGAGTCAGGCGGCCGCCTTCTCGCTCGCGACGCTGACCGCGTGGCGGATGCTGGTGACCCGCGCTCGCGTGCGCGCCGGCGAGACGGTGCTGATCTGGGGCATCGGCGGCGGGGTGGCGATGGCGGCCCTGCAGATCACCCAGCTCCTCGGACTCCGCGCCATCGTGACCAGCGGCTCCCCCGCCAAGCTCGAGGCCGCCCGCCGGTTTGGTGCCGCCGACGCGATCGACCACGCCCGGACGGACGTCGTGGCCGAGGTGCGGCGCCTGACCGGCGGAAGAGGGGTTGATGTCGTGGTGGACAGCGTCGGTGAGCGGAGCTGGCAGGACTCGCTTCGCGCGCTCCGGCGAGGCGGCCGCCTGGTGATCTGCGGCGCGACCACGGGACCGATGATCTCGCTGGATCTTCGCCGCCTGTTCTGGCACCAATGGAGCGTACTCGGCTCCACCATGGGAAATCGGCGGGAGTACGCCGAGATCGTCCGGTTGGCCCACCAGGGTCAGCTCTGGCCGGTGGTCGATCGCGTCGTGCCGCTCGCCCAGTGGCCCGTCGCGCTGGAGCGATTGCAGCGCGGCGAGCAGATCGGAAAACTCGTACTCGAGGTATCGCCGTGAACGAACTCTGGAATCGACTGGTGATCGGCGCGCGGCAGCTCGGCACCGTCCTGCCGGCGCTCCTCGGGGCCGCCGTCATCCTGCTCACCGGCTACTTCCTGGCGCGCCAGATCCAGCGCTGGGCCGACGACACCCTCAAGCGGATCGACTTCAACCGGGTCGCGGCCGCTGGCGGCCTGGACGAGGCGGTGGGCCGCACCGGGTCCCGACTCGACCCCATCCGGGCCACTGCCAAGTTGATCTTCTGGCTGGTGATGCTGGTGGTGATCCTGCTCGCGACCACCGCGCTCGGGCTGGAGAGCATCAACGAGATGTTCGGGACGATGCTCGCCTTCATTCCGACGCTCATCGCCGCGATCGTCATCATCATCCTGGGCATGGTGGTCGGGGAGTTCGTGCGGGGATTGATCCTGGCGTCGGCCGGGAGCGTGGCGGGGGTGCCCACCCTCGCCAAGATCGCCAAGGGCGCCGTCATCCTCATCTCCCTGTTCATGGCGCTGCAGCAGGTGGGAGTCGCGGCGGAGATCGTAACGGCCACCTTCACCCTCATCCTCGGCGCGGTGGCGCTGGCGGTCGGTCTGGCCTTCGGGCTGGGCAATCGTGAGCTAGCGGGCGAGATCACCCGTCGGTGGTACGAGGAAGGGCGCCGGCGGGATCGCCGGCGCACCGACCGGCAGGGGCCCAATATCCCGCCGGGCGACGACCCGCCGATCCTCGACTGACGCCATCTATTTGAGCGTGTAGCGCCCCACCGTGCGGCGGCCGTCAGGCCCCTTGATGGCGCCATAGATGGCGGACTTGGCCCCGAACCCCGCGAGCGCCGCCCCCTGGGGGAACGCCACCTCCCGGCGCCACTCTCCCTTTCCATCGAAGACGTCATAGGTGAGCGGTGCATCCTCCTGCGCGCGGGGGCGCTGCAGCCAGACCTCGCCGTTGGGCCGCCCGAGGGCGAAGTCGAACGGTGGCTTGGTATCCGCGAAGGGATACTCGACGTGCAGGTCCTGCGGCATGCCGAACTGCTTGCCGTGCTCCCGCACCCGCGCGAGCACCCGGTCGCGATCCTGCTGGGTGACCGGGAGCTTGGGGTAGTCGCGCGACTTGCCGACCTTCCAGGTCCCGTTGGCCGCGCGCCAGTCGACCCGGTTCTGGTGCCCCCGAGCCACCCAGGCAGTACCGTTCGGCAAGACCCCGAAGAAGTCGTTCGGTGCGAAGACCTTGGCCGCCTCCTGAACCTCAGTGCCGAAGGTGGCGTCCCCGTAGTCCGGGGCGCTCAGGTTGGCGACGGTATCGACGGCTCCCGTCTTGAGCGTGATCCGCAGGACCGGCACGCTGTCCGGCCGCACCGTCCGGCCCGGCTCGCCCCCGCCCAGCACCGCCTGATAATCGATCTTGTACCCGTGCCCCACGGTGTCGTACACCAGCACCGGTGCATTCCCCGACACCGGAGCGATCGGGAGCACGCCGAGCGGCTTGCCGCCTTCGCTCCAGAGGGTGGTGCGGGCGGCGCTGAAATCGACCAGCGCGATCGTGTCGCCCGCCAGATGGGCCACCCAGCCGGGAAACTTGTACTGCTCCGCCGGTGCGCCGGCCGTGATGGAGTCGACCCGGGTGCCGAGCGTGTCCAGCTTTCCGCTCCCGAGATCGGCCCTCAGAAACAGCTTCTCCTTGGTGTCCGCGAACGCGACCCGACCATCGCCCAGCTCGACGATGTTGCTCAACTGAGGGAAGCTGACCGGCAGCTTGCTCTCGAGCTTGAGACCGCCTTGGCTCTCGGCACGGGTGCAGGCGATGACGCCGAGCAGCGCCAACGGGCAGATCGGGGCAAGCAACTTCATTCGGGGAATCCTCCGGGAGCGGGATGTCGAGAACGCAGGATCAATGGGTGGCCGTCACGGCCGGCAGTGCCAAACGCAGAATGCGAGCGCCGTCCCGGGAGGGCTCCGCGGCCAGGACGGCGCCGCTGGCCACGGCCAGGATACGCCCTCGGCCGGTCAGCTGGATCTCCCGAGCCAGATGCCCGTGGCGATCCACCACATGATAGCGGCGCGCCGAGTCGGCCGGGGCTCGGCTCTTTTCCAGCCAGCCCTCGCCGGTCGGGCTGGTGAATCCGGCCTCGAAGGGTGGCTTGACCGGAGCGAACGGCAGCTGCTCGGCGGTGGAGCGGAGGTCGGGGGGAAATCGGCGGAGGAAGAGCTCGCGATCGTACCTGGTGACCTCGAGCACCCTGTCCGGCAGCGGCTCGCCGCGGATCCACGTGCCGTTCGGCTCGCGCCAGTCCACTCGGTTGTCGTACACCCGCGCCACCCAGACCGAGCCGTCCGGAAGGACCCCCCAGCAGTCCGCCCCGCTGAAGACCCGGCGTTCGAACCGCCGCCCTGCGTTGCTCTGCACCTGGGCGATGTCGAGCGGCGCCAGCCGGACGAGCGTGTCCGGATGCTCCAGCTCCGGTCCGGTTCGCACTACGGCCGCCGAGTCGCGATTGCCCTGACCCTCGGAGCCAGGCCGCGGCGTGACCTCGAAATAGAACCGGCCGACGCTGTCGCGGGCCCGGGCGAGCACGCCGCGCAACGCGTCGGCGGCAGAGACCGATCGCACGAACCGACCGTCGAGGGTCCAGAGCGACGTGCGCCGCAGCCCCCAGTCGTCTACGTAGAGCGTGTCACCCGCCCGGAAGAGGGCCGACGGGTTTCGCAGCTCCTTGCCGCGCGCGCCGCCCAGCGGCTCGACCTTGCGGCGTGCGAAGTCTACCACCCCCACCGTCTGGTCGGCCGGAGCGAGCACCGCCCATCGGTCGCCCCCCAGCCAGACGCTCTGCGTGACCTCCCCGTACGAGCTGGCCACCGTGTCCGCGGCGGTGCCGAGCCGGACGACCGGTGCGGGCGCCTTCTGCCCACCGCAGGCGATCGACAGGCCGGCGGCGGCAGAAAGGGCGTGGGGAGCGAGCCGCATGCCCCCAATGTAATGGGCCCACGGGAGGTCTAGCGGAGGATCTCCTCGAAGAGCGCGAGGGCACGTGGATCCTCGCTCTGGCCCAACCAGAAGAGCGCAGCCTTGCGCAGCTCGGGATGGTGATTCGTGCGTGCGATCCGGATGAGGGCCGGCACCCCCTCCTCGGCCGGCCGCTGAGACAGCGCGAAGACCGCCTGCTTGCGCACCTCGAGATCGCCGCTGGTGTCCACGGCGATCGAGTCGAGACCCCGAGCCGCCGCATCACCCGCGGCCTGACCGAGCCAGAAGACGGCCTGGCGTCGGGTCTCGAGCGGAACCTCCGGGGCTCGGGCCAGCCGCAGCAGCGTCGGCCACACGGTCGCGCTGTCCGCCAGCGTGGCCGCCGTGATCAGGTCGTCGGCATCGGCGTCCGAGCGCTCGGCCAGAGCCAGCAGATCGGAGGCGGCCGACCGGGCGGGGAGCGTCCCCAGGTCGACAGTGTGGGCCTCGGGCGCCCGCCACCGGCCGCCCACGTGAGTGTGTGCTTCGGTCAGTCGGCCGCCCCGGACGCGCAGCGAGACCCGCACCGGACCGCGCTCGCAGTCTCCCACCCATTCGTCGCTCTGGTCGCTGATGGTGATGCCGTGGCTGCTGCCGCAGACGCCCTCACGCGCCGCGAAGCTCAGCCGGATGTCTCCGTCTCCCAGAGCGGCGACCCGCTGGGCCAGCGTCTGCCCGCTGAGCGCGGCCGGCAGGGCGAGCAGTGCCAGGATGAAGCCGATCGTTCGACCCATGTGATTCATCTCCGCTCAGGGCTGCTCGATGACGTCCTGCAGCGCCTTGGCGGCACGCGGATCGTCGCTCTGTCCCAGCCAGAAGAGCGCCTTCTTCCGCAGCTCCGGATCGGGATCGCGCTTGGCGATATCGAGCAGCTTGTCGACCGCGGCCGGCTCTTCCCGCTGGGAGTAGACGAAGATCAGCTGTTCCCGCATGGCCCGATCGGTCATCGTGGTATAGAGCCCGGCGAGATCGGCCATCGAGGCACCGCCCTGTCCCGCCCAGAAGAGCGCCTGCTTCCGCAGCGCCAGCGGCTGGGTGGCGTCCCGCGCGACGCCAAGCAGCCAGCGCCCGTTCTCCGGCCCGCCGGCCTGGGAGACGGAAAACAGAATCTTGTTTCGCAGGCCTTCCTCCTTGAGCCGGCCGTAGAGCGAGCGGAGAAACGCCTCATTTTCTGCTCCGCCGCTCTGCCCGATCCAGAAGATCACCTTTTCTCTGGTTTCGGCCGGCAGATCCGTCAGTTCGGCGTAACCGCGCAACGCCTGCTGGGCTCGCGGACGGGCCTGCTGGGAGAGGGCGAAGACCGCCTTTTCCTGAATCGCTCGGTCCTTCGAGGTTCGCAGGATCGAATCCAGTGCGCTCACCGCCCGGTCGGTGTCCACCTGCGACAGCCAGAACACCGCCTGCTCGCGCACCTCGTGGTCGGGGTCGGTCCTGGCGGCATCGAGCAGGATCTCCTCCGTGCCGTCCGCGCTCTGCTGGGCGATGAGGAAGACGGCCTTCCGGCGGAGGCAGACCGAGGCCGGATCCCGTCGCGCCAGCACCCGGCGGAGGATCGGACGCGCGCGCTCGTCGTCCATCTGTTGGAGGGCGTTGAGGGCCGCGAGCTTGGTGTCGTCGGCTTGGTTCTCGCAGCGGCCCCCCCGGTCGGACGGCGGCTCGGGCGGCTCGGGCGCTTCCGGAGGCTCAGGTGCCGCCGGCGGCTCAACGGCGGCGTTCGCCGCTCGGGTGATGTCCGCCGCCGCCTCGGAGTCACCCCGGCGAGCCAGCTCGCCCTGGATCCGACGCTCCAGCGCGGCGGCGTCGCCCCGGGTCGCGGCCTTGGGAAAGCGCTCTCGCTGGGTGCGGAGCGCCGCGAGTCCATCGCGCAACTGGCTCGCCCCGCCCAGCCGGTAGAGCGAGAAGGCTCGCCAGTAGAACGCGTCGGCCACGTAGCCCGATCGCGGGAAGCGGGTGGGGATCTGACCGAAGAGGGCGGCCGCGCCAGCATAATCGCGTCCATTCAGCGCCTCGCGGGCCGCCCGGTACAGCGAATCGGCGGGATCGCCCTGCAGCCAGGGCGCCGGGACCGCGCGTTGGTGAGCGCCCGCCGACTCCTGAGCCGCGGCTGCGCGATCCTCCGGCGCTCGGTGACCCGGCACGAACCACTCGCCGAGGCCCATCGTTGCCGCCAGCACCAGTCCAGGTGACATCCGATACATCACAGCGCTCCTTGCGTTTGGGTCGCGCCCGCGGGCACGGCCGTCCGGAGGCGGGAGAGCATCCCGTCTCGCTCGATTCCTTCCCGAATCAACTCCAGATCCCGCTGGTGAGACTGCGGCGTGAGCTGAGCGATCTCGGCCAGCACCAGCTCGAGATCGTCCAGCAGCAGGCGGGTCCTGCGATCGCGCGCGGCGGGTGAATCCAGCAGCAGCCGGTTCGTGGCCAGGAGCTCCCGGGCCGTGGCCGACGCCAGGCGCTCATCGCCGCCGGGACGGATCGAGGCCCGGAACAGCGTGAGGAAGACCTCCGACTGACCGAGGTGCTCCGCCGTCGCGAGCCGGTACGCCGTGGCATTCGCGCGGAAAGCGGGTCGGGTCGCGACTGGCACCGGCGTCGGCTGCGGCGCGGTCCGTACCGAGAGTCGCCCGAGCCCGACGCCGATGGCGAGCACGGCGGCCGCGGCGGCGGCCCAGGGGATCCAGCGCCGCGTCGGCACGCTCCGGGTGTGGCGGCGGCGAGATTGAATAGCGCGCCACATCTCATCCCGGGGTGTCTCGGGCGGGGCGTTGAAATCGCGCGCCGCCTGGCGCAGCAGCTCGTCCCATTCATCGTCATTCATGCGGCTCATTCCCTGGCGAAGTCGGCGAGGGCCTCGCGCAACCGGGCGCGGGCGCGAAACAACTGGGCCTTCGAGGTGCCGGACTGGACTCCCAACACCGTGGCGATCTCCTGGTGGGTGTACCCCTCGACGTCGTGCATCACGAACACCGTCCGATACCCGTCCGGCAGATCGTCGATTGCGCGGGAGAGCCGGACCTTCAAGTCCGGGTCCGCCTCCCGACGCGAGCTGCCGACCGCCGGCGAGTCATCCAGCGGCACCTCCCGCTCATTGGCTCGGCGAAGCTTCCGTAAGCCGTTGAGCGTGATTGAGATCGCGATCGAACACAACCAGGTCGACAGCGCGGCCTCCCCCCGGAACTCCCGCAATCGCTGGAACCCACGGATGAAGGTCTCCTGGGTGTAGTCCTGCGCCCGGTCGAGGTCACCGGCCATCCGGTGCACCAGGCGAAAGACGCGGTCCACATGCGCGTCGTACAACGCCCGCTCGGCGCTCGGGTCCCCTGCCAGCACTCGGCCGATCAGTTCACGGTCGTTCACGGGCTCCGGCGCTTGAAGGTCGTGGGCTCGATCCGGCTCTCTGACAGACCTCGGGCGGAAACGGTTGGCTGGCGACTCCCAGGCAACCCTCCTCCGATTCAACGCATCTCAGGCCTACGGTGTGAAGGATCGCATGGCTTCAGTGAATGGTCAGCCGACGAGGTGCTCGATGGTCCAACTGAGAACGCAGGAGCCGGTCACGGTGTACGCAGTGCTCGATGGGGCCGGCCGTCCAATCGGGGAGGTGGTGCAGCCGGCGGGGAAGCCCGTGATGGGGCGCGGCGCAGGCACGGTCCTGCTGGTGCGGCCTGACCTGGGATCCAATCGCTGACGGCTGACGGCTTGAAGCGATTGGCGCCGCCGGACAGTAGGTTGGAGATCGAGTTTCATTCCCCCTCATCCGACTGTCATCCCGAGAAGCGGAGCGACGCGTCTGTCATCCCGAGGAGCGCAGCGACGAGGGATCTTGCCGGGCCCAGTTCGACCCCCGGGTGAGCAGATCCCTCGCTCTGCTCGGGATGACGGCAGGGCTCGCGATGCCCCCACTCCCTGCCCCTAAGTCGTTGTCTCCGTACCATTTCGTGCGCAGGTTCCGGTTGCGTCCGACATGTGTCTCCGGGTATATTTGGGAGTCTCGGATCGACCCGGACTCGCCCCACTTCCCTAACACGTGACGCACATGACCGTACCCAACTCGCGCGAACGAATTCTGCCCAGGCTTATCGAAGACGAGATGCAGCAATCGTTCATCAACTACTCGATGAGCGTCATCGTCTCGCGAGCGCTGCCGGATGTGCGGGACGGCCTCAAGCCCGTGCACCGCCGGATCCTGTACGCGATGAACGAGCTCGGATTGGTGCCGGGTCGCGCCTACAAGAAGTCGGCGACCGTGGTGGGCGACGTGCTCGGCAAGTACCACCCGCACGGCGACTCGTCGGTCTACGACGCGCTGGTGCGCATGGTGCAGGACTTCTCGCTCCGGTATCCGCTGGTCGACGGGCAGGGCAATTTCGGCTCGGTGGACGGCGATCCGGCGGCGGCCTACCGCTACACCGAAGCGCGGCTGACCCGCGTCGCCATCGCGATGCTGGAAGACATCGACAAGAACACCGTCGACTTCCAACCCAACTTCGACGACCGTCTGCGGGAGCCGACTGTCCTCCCGTCCAAGATCCCCAACCTGCTGGTCAACGGCTCGTCGGGCATCGCGGTGGGCATGGCTACCAACATCCCGCCCCACAACCTCCGCGAGGTGGCCAAGGCGGTCGAGCTGCTCATCGACGACCCCGAGACCAGCATCACCGACCTTCGCAAGGTGATCAAGGGTCCCGACTTCCCCACCGGCGCCTACATCTACGGCCGTCAGGGGATCAAGGAGGCGTACGAGACGGGGCGGGGCCGGGTCATCATGCGGGCGCGAGCCCAGATCGAGGAGAAGGAATCGTCGGGCCGCTCCCAGATCGTGGTGACCGAGATCCCCTATCAGGTCAACAAGGAGAACCTGGTCAAGGCGATCGCCGAGCTGGCGTCGGAGAAGAAGATCGACGGGATCAGCGGGGTCAACGACGAGTCCGACCGGGAGGGCATGCGGGTCGTCATCGAGCTCAAGCGGGACGCCATTCCCAACGTCGTGCTGAACCAGCTGTACAAGCACACGGCCATGCAGGCCACCTTCGGCGTAATCATGCTCGCCCTCGACAAGGGCGCGCCCAAGGTGATGAATCTCAAGGAGCTGCTCGACCGCTACATCGAGCACCGCCACGAGATCGTGATCCGTCGAACCCAGTTCGACCTCACGGCGGCCGAGGCGCGGGAGCACATTCTCGAGGGCCTCAAGATCGCCGTCGACCACATCGACGAGGTCATCAAGATCATCCGCGGTTCGGAGGACACGCCCCAGGCCGATGCGCGGCTGCGGAAACGCTTCGGGCTGAGCGAGAAGCAGAGCGACGCCATCCTCAACATGCGGCTGGCCAGACTGACCGGGCTCGAGGTGGACAAGCTGGAGGCCGAGCTCAAGGAGGTCCGGGCGACGATCAAGGAGCTCAAGGGGATCCTGGCCTCCCGGCCCAAGCGGATGACGATCCTCAAGGAGGAGATGAAGGAGGTCGTCGAGCAGTTCGGAGACGATCGCCGGACCGAGATCGTGGCCGACCAGGGCGAGTTCACGGTGGAGGACCTGATCGCCGAAGAGGACATGGTGATCACCATCTCCCACACCGGCTACATCAAGCGGATTCCGGTCTCCGCCTACAAGCGCCAGCGGCGCGGCGGGCGGGGACTCAACGGCGCCGACCTCAAGGCGGACGACTGGGTCGAGCACCTCTTCATCGCCAGCACCCACGACTACCTGCTCTTCTTCACCAATACCGGGCAGGTCTACTGGCTCAAGGTGCACGAGATCCCTCAGGCCAGCCGGTCGGCCCGGGGCAAGCCGGTGGTCAATTGCATCGCCATCAAGCCCAATGAGCAGGTGGCGGCGCTGGTACCGGTGCGGGAGTTCTCCGAAGACCAGTGCCTCATCTTCGTCACCCGGCTCGGCACCGTGAAGAAGACGGTGCTCTCCGCCTACGGCAACGTCCGGATGAACGGCATCTGCGCCATCAACATCGAGGACGGGGACGAGCTGATCGACGTTCAGGTCTGCGACCAGAACAGCGACATCATCCTGGCCACCAAGGACGGCATGAGCATCCGGTTCCATCAAGGCGACGTCCGGGACATGGGCCGGGCGACCACCGGGGTGAAGGGGATCGAGCTGGAGAAGGGAGACCAGGTCATCGGCATGGTAGTGGTGCGACGCGACGCGACCCTCCTGGTGGTGAGCGAGAAGGGCTTCGGCAAGCGCTCAGAGCTGGCGGACTACCGGGTGCAGAAGCGCGGCGGCAAGGGAATCATCACGCTCAAGAGGACCGAGAAGACCGGCTTGATCGTCGCGCTCAAGGAAGTGATCCCCGACGACGAGCTCATGATGATCACCCGACATGGCGTCATCATTCGACTGCCGGTGGACGGCATTCGGGTGATCGGCCGCAACACCCAGGGTGTCAAGGTGATGAACCTGGACCAGGGGGATACGGTGGTGGACGTCGCCCGGGTCGTGAAGGAGGAAGAAGGGGGTCCGGAGGACGCGGTCGGAGGAGACGAAGTCAAGCCGTCGGCTGCCGTCGAATGATCGGACGCTAGCCATGCCAACCACCGCCCACTCGACCGCCGCCGTGTCCCTCGAGGCGCTTCGGGCGGCAGCGGGCCGGCTGGAGGGCGTCTCGGTGCGGACCCCACTGGTCGAGCTGCCGGGCCTCTCGGCCCGGCTGGGCGTGCCCGTGGCGCTCAAGTGCGAGCAGCTCCAGCCGATCGGCGCCTTCAAGATCCGGGGGGCCTACAACGCCATCGCCCAGGTGGCGGCGCGGGGCGGGGCGCGGGGCGTGGTCACCCAGTCGAGCGGCAACCACGGCCAGGCTGTCGCCTACGCCGCGCGGGCATTCGGGCTGCGGGCGGTGGTGGTGATGCCGGCCTCCACGCCACAGGTGAAACTGGACGGGGTGAGGAAGCACGGGGGCGAGGTCGTCCTCGCCGGAGCCGGCCGCTCGGCCGAGCAACGAATTCGGGCGGAGGCGATCGCCCGGGAGGAGGGGCTGGTGATGGTGCCGCCGTACGATCATGCCGACGTAGTCGCCGGCCAAGGTACGGTGGGCCTCGAGATCCTGGAGCAGCAGCCCGAGGTGGACACGATTCTCGTCCCGGTGAGCGGTGGCGGCCTGCTGGCGGGGATCTCGGTCGCGGTGGCGGCACTCAAGCCCTCGGTCCGGCTGGTCGGAGCGGAGCCGGCCGGCGCCGCCACGCTCACCGCCGCGCTCGCCGCCGGGGCGCCGGTCGCGCTGGATCACACCGAGAGCATCGCCGACGGCCTGCTCGCCCGGGCCATCGGAGATTTCACCTTCGCTATTCTTCACCGCGTGGTCCGGGAGGCGGTACGGGTCTCGGAGGAGGACATCGCCGCGGCGGTACGCTTCCTCCACCACGAGGCCGGGCTCCGGCCCGAGCCGTCAGGTGCGGTCGCCGTCGCGGCCCTGCTCGCCGGGCATCTCCGCCCCACCGGACCGACAGTCGCCGTGGTGAGCGGCGGAAACGTCGATCCCGATCTCTATCAACGCCTGGTACGCTGAATGAGCCTTGCTCCCAAGATCCTCGTCGCCGACGATGACCAGGCCCTCTCCCGCACGCTGTCCTGGATCCTCAAGGAGAACGGCTACGAGGTGCTGACCGTGCCGGGTGGCGAGCTGCTCTTCGACCACCTGCAGGCGGAGGCGTTCGACCTGCTCCTGCTCGACATCATGATGCCCAAGGTCGACGGCCTGCAGCTTCTCCAGCGCGTCAAGTCGGACCCCCGGTTCAAGGACCTGCCGGTGCTCATGATCTCGTCGATGCCGCCGGAAGAAGCCACGGTCCGCTCGCTCGGGCTCGGCGCCGCCGATTTCATCCCCAAGCCGTTCCGGGTGCGCGAGCTGCTCGCCCGGGTGAAGGCGCATCTCAGGGTCGGCCGGGAGCTCAACCAGGCCCGGGCCGAGGCGCGCTCCCGCTCCGAGATGATGGACATCATGCAGGAGGTGGCCGCCTCCCTCAAGCCGGAGGAGATCTACACGATTCTGGTCCGGCGGGTGGCCCACGGACTCAACATCTCGCGTTGCTCGATCATCATCGCCGGCCCCGATGACGAGACCGGTACGGTGGTGGCGGCGTTCGAGAATCCGATGCTCCACAATCTCTCGGTGGATCTGCGGCGCTATCCCGAGATTCGACACGCCCTCGCCACCGGCGAGGTGGTGCTGGTGCGCGATGCCACCACCCACCCACTCTATGAGGACGTCCGGCACGAGTGGGAGGCGGAGGGCAAGCCGGTGCAGACCCGGTCCGCGATCGCGCTGCGCTTCTCCCTCCGGCAGCAGCCGGCCGGAGTCTTCTTCCTGCGCACCACCACGGAAGACGCCCCCCTCAACGAACAGGACGTCCAGTTCGCCGACCAGGTGATCGGGGCGGCCGTGGCCGCACTGGAGAAGGCCTACGACCTGGAGAACGCGGTCATGGGCCAGGAGCAGATGCGCCACCTGGCCGAGACCGACCCGCTGACCAACTGCTTCAACCGGCGGGCCCTGATGGAGAAGCTGGAGCAGGAGATGGACCGGGCCGCGCGCTACGCCACGATGCTCACCGGCATGATGATCGACATCGACAACTTCAAGCAGATCAACGACACCCACGGCCACCTGGTGGGCGATCGGGTGCTCAAGCAGCTGGCCAATCTGCTCAAGCGGGAACAGCGGTCGGTCGATATCGTGGCCCGCTACGGGGGCGAGGAATTCGTCGCGCTCCTGCCGGAGACCACGTCCACCGAATCGCGCAACTTCGCCGAACGCATTCTCCGCCGGGTCGCGACCTACGATTTCGGCGAGACTGGCCGGCCCGTCCGGGTGACGATCAGCATCGGCATCGCCTCCTACCCTGACGAGCGGGTCACCGACGGCGAATCGCTGCTCCGCCTGGCCGACAGCCATCTCTACCGCGCCAAGTCCGACGGTCGAAACCGCTTCCGCGATTGACCACCCGGCGCTGTCCCCGCTGCCAGGCCACCTACGCCGCCCCCGCTCGATTCTGCGTCAAGGACGGCTCGCCCCTGGTGGAGGCCGCGCCGGAGAGCAGCGTCACGGCCACCGGCCGCGGGCGGGCGGCATCCATGCCTCCGCCGCTCACTCCCGAGGAGCTCGACCGCTACGCCACCCTGACCGGACAGGTCCTCGACGAGCGCTACCAGGTGGAGGGGCGTCTCGGCGAGGGAGGGATGTCGTACGTGTACCGCGCGTCCGAGCTCGACACCGGCCAGGCCGTGGCCGTGAAGATCCTCCTGCCCCGACTCTCGCGGGACCCGGCGGCGGTGGAGCGGCTCCGCCGCGAGGCGACGATCGCTACTCGGTTCGAGCATCCCAACGTCTGCCCCATTCTCCGGCTGGGGGAGACCCCGGATCGGATGCTCTATCTGGTCATGCCCTACCTCGAGGGCGAGCCGCTCAGCGAGCATGAGACCCGTCGCGGCCCGTTCCCGCTGGCGGAGGGGATTCCGCTGCTGGTGCAGGTCTGCCATGGACTGCAGCATGCGCACGAGCTGCGGATTGTTCACCGCGATCTCAAGCCCGAGAACGTGATGCTGGTTCCCGATCCCGAGGTCGCCGACACGCGCGGCTTTCGGGCCGTGGTCATGGATTTCGGGTTGGCCAAGGAGCGTCGGGCAGGGCCCGAGCTGGTCCGGCTCACCGCCACCGGCATCGTGCTGGGCACCCCGGAGTTCATGAGTCCGGAGCAGATTCGCGGCAAGCCGCTCGACGGGCGGAGCGACGTCTACGCGCTGGGCATCCTGGCGTTCGAGCTGTTCACCGGCCAGCTCCCCTTTGCTGGCAAGTCGGCGCAGGAAACCATGATCGCGCGCCTGAAAGGGGCGCCCCTCCACCTGCGCGAGCTGCGGGGCGATCTGCCGGCCAAGCTGGAGACCGTCATCCAGCGGACGCTCACCCTCGACCCCGCCGGGCGGTACCAGTCCATGACCGAGCTGGCTTTCGCCTTGGAGAGCGTGCTGAGCACCGGGGTCTTCGCCAGGCTCTTTCACCGATAGGCGGCGCGATCCAGCCGACCGAGCGCGGAAGACACCTCCTCTCAGGCCCACCTGGCGAGCGCGGCCAGCGAGCAGGTATCGCGTAACGTGCTGACGGCAGCCACCGCCAGTGAAGGCATGGGCCTCAGCATCCGGGAGAGACCTAGCTGTCTCCGTAGAGATACGGAGAACCGCTCCGGGGGGATGCGGATTGTCCCCCCCGGACGCGGGATGTACGCTTCTCGTGTGCCATCGGACTTCTCGTTCCATGTCGTTGGCGTGAGCCACCATACGGCCCCAGTCGGGGTCCGTGAGCGGTTCGCCTCCTCACCGGCCGAGGTGCGGGCCTTGCTGGAGCGCGAACACGCGGCCGATCGTGCGGCCCTCCTGCTCTCTACCTGCAATCGATGCGAGCTGTATTGGAGCGGCAGCCAGGATTCGGAATCCTGGTTTCGTGAGTTCGCTCGTGAGCGTGGCGTGACCGAGGAGCACACGCTCACCCGGCTGGATGGTCTGGGCGCGGTGCGCCACCTGTTCACTGTCGCCGCTGGTCTCGATTCCCAGATCCTGGGCGAGACCGAGATCCTGGGGCAGGTGCGCGGTGCGTACGACGCGGCGCGTGCCGCCGGCACCACCACGCGGGAGATGGACGCCATCTTCTCCGCGGCTCTCTCGACCGGGCGCAGGGTGAGGAGCGAGACGTTTCTGGGACGGCATCCGGCGTCGGTCAGCTCGGCCGCGGTCGACCTGGCAGCCGCAGACCGGACGACTGGGCTGGAACACTGCCGGGCCGTGGTGCTGGGTGCCGGTGAGGCGGCGGAAGGTGTGCTGCGCGCCCTCCATCAGCACAAAGCGGAGCAGACCAGCCTGGTGAATCGAAACCCCGACCGGGCGGGCGTCCTCGCGACGGCGTGGCGGGCCGTGGCGCGGCCCTGGAGCGCCGTGGACGACCTGCTCCGGGATGCCGACCTCCTGATCGTGGCGACCGCGGCTTCACGCCCCGTGATCTCAGCCCAGCAGTTGGCCCAGGCGACGGCGGGACGGGAGCGGGAGACCCTGACCGTGATGGATCTGGCGGTCCCCCGAAACGTCGAGCCCGCTGCGCGGGTGCTTCCCGGGGTGCGCCTCTATGATCTGGACGACCTCCAGCGGCTCTGCTGCCCCGCCGCGGGAACTGCCTCGGTGGCCCTGACGGACGCCGAACGGGTCGTGACCGAGGAGATCGCCCGGCTGGAACAGAGCCTCCGCGGCCGGGCCGCCGCCCCGCGACTCGCGGAGCTGCACCGGATCGGTGCGCAAATGGCGGAGCAGGAAGCGGCCTGGGCCCTGGCCCAGTTGGCCGTGCTCTCGGATCGGGAGCGTCAGGTGGTGCGGGAGATGGCCGATCGACTGGTGCGGCGGGTGCTCTATCCGGCGAGCCGCTCTCTACGCGAGGAGGGCTGACCACGGCTTCCCGTTGTGCTCCTCCCTGTTCAGGGCCTTTCGTTCGCCACCATCGACATCGAGCTCACCGGATTCAGGATATGCCGGCACTGCGGGTTGACGCAGCCCGCGCAGCGCGTGGTGTACTGGGTGGTGTAAGGCTGGGCGGAGGCGAGGTGCTCGCGGACGATGTCGGCGAGAGCGTCGAGGAATGCCGGGCGGTCGTTCAGGGCGGGGGCACGCTTGTAGTGGGTGATGCCCGAGCTATGCGCGATTTCCCCGTACTCGCGATCGAGCTCGGACAAGGTCTCGATATGGTCGCTGGTGAACGCGATGGGGATCACCAGCACATGCTTCTGACCCCGCGCCCCCAGCCGGCGGATGACCTGCTCCGTCCGGGGTCCCAGCCAGCGCACCGGGCCGACGTCGGACTGATAGGCGAGCAGGTACGGGTTGGGAGCGCCGAGCCCCTCGACGACCCGCTGCACGCTGGCACCGATCTCCTGGGGATACGAATCGCCCCGGTCGATGACGGCGAGCGGCAGCGAGTGGGCACTGAAGAGCAGCAGCACCTTGTCCCGGTCCGCCGCCTCGAACCGTTCCAGCCCCTCCCGCACCGTTTCGGTCATCGCCGCGATGAAGCCGGGATGTACCGGCCAGCGATCGATGAGGCTCCACTCGAAACGGTCGCGGAGCCCGGTCCGCTCCGCGGCGCGCCAGAGCTCGTTGAGGCTGGAGCCGGTCGTACTGCAGGACCACTGGGGATATTGCGTGAACGCCACGGCCCGCTGCACCCCATCGGCCGCCATCGCCCGGAGGGCGTCGTCACTCTTCGGGTGAACGTACCGGAAGGCCACGTAGAAGGCGTGCGGGGCCGTCTCCGGCGACAGATGATCGAGCCGCTCCACCATGCCGCGTCCCTGGGCTTCGGTATGGCGCAGGATGGGTGAGCCGCCCCCGATGCTGGCGTAGACACCCTTGACCTTGGGGGTACGGCGGCGGGCAATATAGGGGCCGAGCCAACGCTGGAAGGGCAGCTGGATGATCTCCCGGTCGGCGAACAGCTCGAGCAGGAAAGGCTGCACCTGATCGAGGTTGGCGGGGCCGCCCAGGTTCATCATCACGATGCCGGTCTTCACGATGCCGGTCTTCGCCTTGTTCATGGGACCAATATAATCCCGGCTATCCGCCGATCACCCCGGTCTCCATGGCGAAGCGGGTCAGTTCGGCCACGCTTCGGAGCCTCAATTTGCGCATCAGGCTCTCGCGGTGCGTTTCCACGGTCCGGTGACTGATTCCCAGCTCCGCCGCGATCTCCTTGTTGGTGAGGCCCCGCGTCACCCCGACCAGCACCTGCCGTTCCCTGCCAGTGAGCTGCGCCAGCAGTCCGGCCGGGGTGGCCGTCTCGGGAAGGTCACCCCGGACCACCGCGCTCAGCCGGCTCGCGATCGGCGGGCTGAAGTAGGATTCCCCCTGGTACACAGCTCGCACGGCCCCACGCAGCTCGGTCGCGGCGGTGTCCTTGAGCAGATACCCGTGCGCGCCGGCCCGCACGCTCTCCAGCACGTATTCCGTGTTGTCGTGCATGCTCAGGATGAGCACCCGGGTGTCCGGGCAGTGAGTGAGGAGCTCGGCCGTGAGCTCCAGGCCGGACTGTCCCGGCATCGAGATATCCAGGACGGCCACGTCGGGCCGGAGCGCCACGGCCAGGGCCAGAGCTTCCGCCCCGGTGGCCGCCTCCGCCACGACGGCGAATCCCGGCTCACCTTCCAGCACGTGGCGGATGCCGGTCCGGACGATGGCGTGATCGTCCGCGACCAGCACCCGCACCGTTTCCCCGCTCATGCGGTCTCCATCGGGCCGACCGGCACGAGCACCTCGAGCGAGGCGCCGGCGCCCGAGTCGGCCGCGCTGCCGAAGCGGAGGCTGCCTCCGAGGGCCTTGATGCGCTCGCGCATGCCCGCGAGTCCCATGTGGCCCGCCTCCTCCAGCCGCTCCGGCGCGAGATCCGGCGGGCCCCGCCCGTCGTCCCGGACGGCCAGCAGCACCCCGGTGGGATGCACCGAGATCCCGACCTCCACCGTCCGCGCGCCGGCGTGCCGGAGCACATTGGACAGGGCCTCCTGCAGCGCGCGGAACAAGGCCAGCTCCGCCTCCTTGGAGAGGGGTGGCAACGCGCCCGGCGCGGCCAGGCCAGTACGGATGCCGCTGCGCTCGCCGAAGTCGGCCACCAGCGACCTGAGCGCGGGCAGCAGCCCGAGGTCATCCAGGATCGAGGGCCGGAGATCGTTGGTGACGCTCCGAATGCTCCGGATACCGGTATCGATCAGCCCGAGGACCTGATCCAGACGGGCGCCCTGATCGGGCGCTACACCCTCCCGCAGGACGCCCAGCTCCATCTTGACGGCGGAGAAAACCTGGGCCGTCTCGTCGTGCAGCTCGCGGGAGAGCCGGCGCCGCTCCTCCTCCTGCTGCTCGATCATCCGGGAAGAAAGCCGGGCCAGCTCGACCGTGCGGGCCTCCAGCCGGGCGTAGAGATCCGCGTTTTCCAGGGCGGCTCCCACCTGCTGGCCCAGGGCCACGAGAAACCGGTCGTCGAGCGCGGTGAAGGGATCTCGAGCCTCCCCCACGAGGACCAGCGCGCCCATGACCTCCTCGCGTTGGAGCAGCGGGAGCACCGCGGCGAACGGATAGGTCGTCGCGCCGTCGGCCCACTTGCCGGTGACTTGCGGCCGGCCCGATTCGATGGCCCTGGCGAGCGCCCCAGCGCCGGCCTCGCCCGGCTCGGCGGCCTCGGTCCACCGCTCGCAGACGCCGGCGCCGCGCACCAGCCGGGGCCTGCCCTGCTGCAACAGGAACAGCGCGCTCCCGCGGACCGTCGGCAGGGTGAGCGGCCGGGCAAGCAGGACGGAGAGCACGTCCTGCTCCCGGCCGGCGTGCTGGAGGTCTCCGGAGAGGGCCGAGAGGGCGCTGAGCCCCCGACGGAGATCGTCCAGCACGAGCAGCAGGATGCCGGTGCCCACGACGAGCGTCAGGAGGATGTCGAGGTAGTAGCCCCAGGGCACCCAGGTTCCGCGGGCCCGCAGGAACGGATAATCCAGATGGTGCAGCCCCCAGAGCAGGAACGCGGCGGAGAGGAGGGTCGCGCCGCTGGACGCTACTCGCCGCCGGTAGCGCACGAAGACCCACCCGGTCCAGAGCGTCGCCAGGCTGAGAAAGAGCACTGCCGGACCCGCCGCCCAGAGGAAGTGGTCCAGTCGATAGATGGCGACATAGGACCAGATCGGCGGGAAGAGCACGACGGCGAGGTACCACCGCCGCCACTGCACCTGCTGGGAGAAGACCAGCGCCGCCCCCAGCAGCGCGAGCGCGGTCCACCCGGTGATGACCTGGTGCCAGTAGAGCCAGATGCGCTGGGTGGTCAGCAGGAAGCTGGAGATGGCGCCGATTCGCAGCAGGTAGAGGCCCCACGCCGCCGCCCACCACGCGAGATACGGCTTCCGGTACCGCCGGTAGAGGAAGGCGCACAGCGCCCCGAGGGCCGCCGTGATGGCGGCCTCGAGGATGGCGGCGTCGAGCTCGATCTCTCTCGCCGACAGGATGATCGCTTGCATGGCCGAAACAAACGGCAGGACTTCCGGAGATGCAACGGCCCCTGGCTATTCGGGAGCGCCGGGTTCGGCGCCTGGACGCCAGGGCGCCGACCTCAATACCAGCCGATCGGTTTCTCGTCCAGGTTGATGAACACCTGCTTGGTCTCGAGGTACTCCTCGACGCCCCAGTGCCCCAGCTCCCGGCCGAACCCCGACGCCTTGTAGCCGCCCCACGGCGCCTCGACGAAGGTGGGCTGCATGTGGTTGACCCAGACGATCCCCGCCTCCAGCGACTTGACCACGCGGAACGCCTTGAAGATGTCCCGGGTCCACACCGCCGCCGCCAGCCCGTACGGGGTCGCGTTGGCGATCCGGATCGCGTCCGCCTCGTCCTGGAACGGGATCACGCTCATCACCGGCCCGAAGATCTCTTCCTGGGCGATCTTGGCCGAATTATCCACGTCGTAGAAGATGGTAGGCTCGACGTACCACCCCTTGTCGAAGCCCTTCGGCGTCCCGCCGCCCGCCGCCACCTTCGCCTCGCCCTTGCCGATCGTGAGGTAGCCCGCCACGCGGTCCCGCTGCTCCGCGCTCACCAGCGGCCCCATCTTGGTCTCCCGGTCCAGGCCGCGGCCGAGCTTGATCGTCTTGGCCTTGGCGGCGGCCGCGTCCACAAACTTCCGGTAGATGTCCTTCTGCACCAGGACCCGGCTGCCGGCGGAGCAGACCTCGCCTTGATTGATGAAGGTGCCGAACAGGGCGCCGTCCACCGCATTCTCGAAGTCCGCGTCGCTGAAGAAGATGTTGGGTGACTTGCCACCGAGCTCGAGCGAGACCCGCTTGAGCTGATCGGCGGCGCCCCGCATGATGAGCTTCCCGACCTCGGCGCTCCCGGTGAAGGCGATCTTCCGCACCAGCGGGTGGGCGACGATCGCGGCGCCGGCACCGGGTCCGTCGCCCGTGACCACGTTGACCACACCGGGCGGCAACCCCACCGCCTCGAAATCCTCCGCCAGCTTCAGCAGGCTGAGCGGCGTCTGCTCGGCCGGCTTGATGACGACCGTACAGCCCGCCGCGAGCGCCGGGGCGATCTTCCAGGCCGCCATCAGCAGGGGGTAGTTCCAGGGGATGATCTGGCCGGCCACGCCGATCGGCTCGCGCATCGCGAACGCGATCGCATCGGCGGGAACCGGCAGCACCTCGCCGTTGATCTTGGTGGCCAGGCCGCCGTAGTACTCGTAGCAGGTGGCCGTATCGTCCATGTCGTACTCGGACTCGACGATCGGCTTGCCGGAGTTGATGGTCTCCAGTTCGGCCAGCTCGGCTCGGCGGGCCCGAATTCGCTCGGCCAGCCGGAAGAGGACCCGCCCCCGTTCCTGGGCGGACGTGCCTTTCCACCCCTGATGAAAGGCCCGCTCGGCGGCCAGCGCCGCGCGGTCCACGTCCTCGGGGCCTCCGGCCGGACAGGTGGCGATGACGCCTTCCGTCGAGGGGTCGTATACGTCGAATGTCTTGCCGTTCGTGGCGTCGACGAACTTGCCGTCGATGAACATCTGGTACCGGGCGACCTCGGATTTCCCGGCCTTGCCCCGTGCCGTCGCCGTGCTCGTCATGGACTCCTCCGCTTCACGTCTGGGTCTCGCAGGCTCGGCGAAATCTTACCACGAAGGCACCGAGAGCACAAAGGCGATATCGATGCGATATCCTCCGTGCTTTCGGTGCCTTTCGGGTCGGTACCGCCTTACCTCGATCGCGTGGTTACCGGGCTTCAGGCTGCGACGGTCGGGCGAAAGGGAATGGTGCGCTCCCGCGGCGCGTGGACCAGGGTGGCGGAGTCGTCCCGGATGTGCCAGGGCATGCCCTCCCGCGCCAGGCGATCCAGGAACGGGTCGGGATCGAACTCTTCTGGCGATCGGACCCCGGGGCCGCTCCAGCGCCCTTCGTGGATCAGCCGGGCGGCGATGACCGGCGGAATTCCGGTCTGGTACGCCGTGGCCTGCACACCGAGCTCGGTGTACACCGTCTCATGGTCGGCGACGTTGTAGATGTAGAACGCGCGGGGGTGGCCGTTCTTGAGCCCCTTGGCCAGGGTGCCGACACAGGTCTTCCCGCGCATCCGCCCGGCCAGGTCCTTGGGTTGCGGCAGCAGGGACACCACCAGGTCGCGCGGCGCGATGGAGGCGTCACCGACGCGGACCCGATCCTTGCCGGAGAGACCGAGGCGCTTCATCACCCGAAGCGTCTCGACCGTGACCTCGTCCATGCAGAGCTTGAAGTCGATCACGCGGGCGTGGGGGAAGAACCGGGGCAGCGTCTTCGACTCCTCGTGGTCCACGTAGTAGCAGTTGAGCACGCCGAGCTCGGGGAAGTCGAACGGCTCGAACCCGGTGAGCGGCTCCTCCAGATGACGACGGCCATCCCGGTAGGAGACCGCTTTGCAGAGACATTCGTCGATGAAGACCCACGGGCTGAACGCCGCGATGAAACCGTCGTGCCCCTGGCAGACGGAATTGTCGCCGTCCCGCACCCGGAGCTCGGTGACGGTATCGAGCAGATGCTTGGCGGCGTAGGCGGTGTACACGTTGCTCGTCCCCGGGTCGGCGCCCATACCGAGGAGCGCCAGTCGGCCGGCCGCCTTGAACTCGGGGTCCAGAGCAAACTGGTCCTCCAGCTTGGGGATCCCGTCGTCGTCGCTGCCGCCGCTGGCCATGTCGATGTAATCGCAGCCCGCATCGAGACAGGCGCGCATCACCTGGAGATTGGTCCGCGGCAGCGCGGCGTTGAGAAGGATGCTGGTGCCGGTCTCAGCGAGGGAGCGGGCGACTGCGGCCCGATCGGCCGCGTCGAGACCGATGGCCGAGACCCGAGGATCGTTGAGCCGGTCCGCTAGGAGGGATGCGCGGGCGGAGACCGCGTCGGCGATGACGAGCTTCTCGAGCATCGCGTCCTGCACGAATTTCAGGGCGGACACGGTCCCCACCGCGCCGGCGCCTAACACCAGGACTTTCACAAACTCCTCTTTTCATTGTTGGCGCGGCACTCGGTCTGGTTGCAGGTCGCGCCAGTGAAGCGCTTCCTGCGCCCTCGCCCCCGCCGCTGATGGGGGCTCGCAGCTCAAGGAGAAAGTCAGCTGCGAGAGTGGACCCTCCGCGTGGTCGGAGGATGCAAACACGCCCTCCCCACGTGGGGGCGGCGTACAGCCATTCTAGCCTAAGCCCCCCACCCGCTGTCCAGCCCCCCGGTCACCCGACGGGGGTGAGCGCGGTCCTGGTTCACTCGCTATGCATGACGGAACGCCCAAATTGGCAATGAGTTAGACAAACTTATGCAGGCTGCGCTGTATAGTCTCTCAGGACTGGCGAGGCCTCCAAATGCCGCTAGGCGGGCTGGTCCTCGCGCATGAGCCTCGCCCAGATCACGATGACCACCACGGAGACCAGGAAGATGACGGCCGACGCGGCATTCACCTCGGGCGTGATGCCCCGGCGGAGCAGTCCCCAGATCTGCAGCGGCAGCGTATTCTGCCGCCCGATGAGGAAGAAGGTGACGGCGATCTCGTCCAGGCTCAGGGTGAAGACCAGGAGCCCGGCACCGAGGATGGCGGTCCGGATGTTGGGGAACGTGACATAGCGGAAGGTCTGCCACTCGTTGGCGTAGAGATCCTGGCTCGCCTCCTCCTGGGCCCGGTCGAACCGCTGGAGCCGGGCGAAGACCTGAGTAATGACGACCGATGTCAACGCCGCCGAGTGTCCCAGTACGACGGGCCATCCCGGCACCAGGGGAAAGCCGCTCGAGAGGCGCAGTCCGACGAAGCTGAAGAAGGTGAGGAGGGCCACCCCGGTGATGATCCCCGGAAGGATGAGCGGCAGGAGCACCAGCCGGCGGAACGCGGTCTTTCCGGGAAACTCCGATCGGTCGAGCACGAACGCGCCTGGCACCCCGACCGAGAGCGCGATGGCGACCGCCAGAAGCGCCAGCTTCACGCTCGCCAGCGCCGCGTCGAGCATGCCCCGGTCGTGGGCCAGGGCGGTGAACCACCTGAGCGTGCCCAGCCTGAGGGGCCAGGCGATGATGGGCGAATCGTGGAAGGCGTAGACGATCACCACCACCAGCGGGAGATAGATGAAGGCAAAGACGGCGCCGCCCATGGCCCAGAGCGACGCCGTGAGCCGGTCCACCCGCCGGGCCCCGCCGGTCACGGGATCACTCCCGCGCGCGCCGCGCCGACCATTCGGCCGGCCTGCTCACCGGGGCGCTCCCCGGCGTAGTTCATCGCCATCTCGACCCGGTTGGCCAGCCACAGGAGGAAGAGGGTGAGCAGCAGCACGATGACCGAAACCGCTGCCCCCAACGGCCAGTTGTACGCCACGCCGAAGAGGCTCCAGACCAGATTGGAGACCATGAGCGCGCTGTCGTTTCCACCCAGGAGCTGGGGGGCGAGGAAGTCCCCCATGCTGAGCACGAAGGCGAACGTCGACCCCGCGAGCACTCCCGGAAGCGACAGTGGCAGGACGATCCGGAGGAAGGTCTGCCAGCGGCTGGCGTAGAGATCCTGGCTCGCCTCCTTGAGGGCGGGCGGGATCGCCTCGAGCACGGCGTAGATCGGCATCAGGGTGAACGGCGTGTAGATGTGAGTGAGCGCCAGGATCACCGCCCATCGGCTGTAGAGCAGAAACGTCAGCGGATGGTCGATGACGCCCGCCGCGCTCAACAGCCCGTTGAGGATGCCCTCCTGCCCCAGGATGATCTTCCAGGCGTACGCGCGGACCAGATAGCTCACCCAGAGCGGAATGATCACCGCCATGTACATGAGCTGCTTGTGGCGCCGCACCTTGAAGGCGAGCAGATAGGCCAGCGGGTAGGCCAGCAGCAGCGAGAAGAGGGTGACCCGGATGGCGATCCCGGCGGAGAAGAGGATCGTACTGGGGTAGAGCGCGGTGCCGAAGAGCCGGCGATAGTTCTCCAGCGTGAGCTCGTGGGTGATCGCGCCGTTCCGCAGGCGCCAGAATGAGTGGACCAGCAGCAGCACGTAGGGGATGAACAGCAGCAGGGTGACGAACCCCACCGGCAGCGCGGCGGCGAGGGCGGTGCGGAGCCAGCGCCGGGCGCGGACACGGTCGAGCAGGGAGCTCGCTGCCCTAGTCCCCGACACAGCGGCCCCGCTCCACCGGCCAGGTGAGACCGACCTTCGCCCCGATCGCCACACCGGTGCTCGAGGTGACGTGGGCCACCAGCCGTTGGCCGCTCTCGAGCTCGAGGTGCACTCGCAGGGTGGACCCGGCGTAGACCGCTTCGCGCACCGTGCCGGCGACTCGGTTCCAGCCCTCCCGCGTCACCCCCGAGTCGGTCAGCTCGATGGCTTCCGGACGCACCGTGAGCCAGGCCTCGGCGCCGGGTGCGAGTGGCGCGTCGCTCAGGGCTCGCAGCGTGGCCCCGCCGGCCCGGAGCACGGCGATGCCGTCCCCGCTTTCCGCCACGACCCCCGGCAGCAGGTTGGTCTCCCCGATGAAGTCGGCCACGTAGCGCGACGCCGGACGGTCGTACAGGTCGGGTGGCGCCCCGATCTGCGCGATCCGCCCCTGTCGCATCAGCACGATCCGGTCGCTCATGGTGAGCGCCTCCTCCTGATCGTGGGTCACGTAGACGAAGGTGATGCCGAGCCCGGTCTGCAGGTGCTTGAGCTCGAGCTGCATCTCCTTCCGCAGCTTGAGGTCGAGCGCCCCGAGCGGCTCGTCGAGCAGCAGCACCCGCGGCCGGTTGACCAGGGCGCGGGCCAGCGCCACCCGCTGCTGCTGGCCGCCGGAGAGCTGACGCGGTGCGCGGGCTCCGAACGGGCTCAGCTGCACCATCTCCAGCGCGCGATCCACCTGGAGAGACCGCTCCGAGGCGGGCACCCGCCTCATGCGCAGGCCATACTCCACGTTCTGCCGCACGCTCATGTGAGGGAAGAGGGCGTAGTGCTGAAAGACGGTGTTGATGTCGCGCTTGAACGGCGGAAGACCGGTGATGGACGCGCCGCCCATCAGGATCTGCCCTGCCGTCGGCAGCTCGAAGCCGGCGATCATCCGCAGGGTGGTCGTCTTGCCCGAGCCGGAGGCGCCGAGCAGGGTGAGGAACTCTCCGGCCGCGATGTCGAGCGAGAGATCGTCGACGGCCGCGAAGCTGCCGAAGCGCTTGGTGACCTGGCGCAGCTCCAGGATGGGCGCGCCGGGTCGGGTGGGGTCGGGGTGGTCGGAGATGGGAGCGCTCACGCGGGCGGAGGCCGGGGGCGCACCGGGGTGCGCCCCCAACCCGGTCGTCACTTCGCGGCCTTCACCTCGTTCCAGATCTCCTGATACTTCTCGCGACGCGGGCTCCACTGCCAGAAGTTGACCTTGGTGCCGTAGTCGGAGATGTCCCGCTGGCTGGCGGCCTGAGCCGGGCTCATGTAGCTCTTGGCACCCGGGTTGGCCACGATGTAGGCGGTCACGTCGTAGAGCAGCTTCTGGGTGAACGGTTGCGCCGTGTACTCGAGCCAGGCGTACGCGGCGTCCAGGTTCTTGGCGCCCTTGGTCAGCACCCAGTGATCGGCCCAGGCGGTGGTCCCCTCCTTGGGGATCGTCTCGCCGGCGGGGAACTTGGCCTGGCGGAGCTGGTTGGTCATGAGCGGCCAGCCCTCGCCGGCCACGATCTCGCCGCTCTGGAAGAGCTGGGTCATGTCCCCCGCCGTCACCCAGTACTTTCGGACGTTGGGCCGGAGCTCCAGCATCTTGGCCTTCACCTTGGCCAGATCCTCGTCCGACAGATTGTACAGCTTGCTGGGGTCGTTCGGATCGTCCAGGCCCAGGTACTGCGCCACCATGTACAGGGTCGCGATGTCGTCCTGCAGCGAGAGCTTGCCGCGGAACTTCTTGTCCCAGAATGCGCCCCAGGAATCGGGGGCGGGCTTCACCTTGGTGGTGTCGTAGATCAGCGGATTGGGCCCGAATGCCCAGGGCACCCCGTACACGGTGCTGTCCTTCCGCACCACCTTGAGCTTCCTGAAACCCTCGCTCAAGTCTCTGTAGCTCGGGACCCGCGCCAGGTCGAGCGGCGCGGCCAGGCCGGCGTCCACGATCGCGGTGGCCGCGTCGCTCGAGGGCGAAATCAGGTCGATCGTCTCCGCGCCGCCGGCCCGGAGCTTGGCCACCAGGTCATCGCTCGACCCCATGTAGGTGGCGTTCACCTTGACCCCGCACGCCTGCTCGAAGGGGCGGGTGAAGAGGGTGTCGGTGTATCCCTCCCAGACCATGAAATTGAGCTCGCCCCCGATCGGCTTGGGGCAGAGCTTGGCGAGGTAGGTCCTGGCATCGGCGCCGGCGTCTTTGGTGGCGCTGATGGTGATCTTGGTGGCCGCGGTTGCCGGCGCGGCTCCGGTCTTGTCCCCGCCACCCCCGCAGGCGGAGCCCGCCAGCGTGGTGAGCGCGAACACGATGGTTCCAGGCAACCTCGAACGCCGCCAGGTCATGAGGACACTCCGCGTAGGGGTAGGGAACGTGAATCGAGGGGCAGTCCCTCTTGGGGTACAATCCTACACTCCGAAACGGCGTCTTCGCCAGAGAACCGGCGGGGGTGGCGGAACCGGCTTCGCTCTCCTACTCCTTCAGCTTCCTTTCCCGCGCACCGAGGCCGTCATGTCCGGCGTCATCCACCGCAAGACCGAGATCCCCGGCCCCAACAGTCGTGCGCTCCTGGCCCGGCGCGCCAAGGCGGTGCCCCGGGGCGTCCCGGCCGTCACCCCGATTGCCGTGGTGCATGCCGAGGGCGCCGTGCTCACCGACGCCGACGGCAACCGCCTGATCGATTTCGGCGGCGGGATCGGGGTGGTGAACACCGGCCACCGGCACCCGGGCGTCGTCCAGGCGGTGCGGGACCAGCTCGACCGCTTCGCCCACGTCTGCTTCCCGGTCTCGACCTATGAGCCCTATGTGGAGCTGGCGGAGCGGCTCAACCGGGTGACCCCGGGAGTGCACGAGAAGCGCACTTTTCTGGTGAACAGCGGAGCGGAGGCGGTGGAGAACGCGGTCAAGGTGGCGCGATGCTTCACCGGACGCCAGGCCGTGGTCTGCTTCGAGCATGGGTTCCATGGGCGCACCAACCTCGCCATGGCCCTCACGTCGAAGGTCATGCCGTACAAGAAGGGCTTCGGGCCATTCGCGCCCGAGGTCTACCAGATCCCGTTTCCCTACTGCTACCGCTGCCCGCAGGGCCAGGTGGCCGGGCGATGCTGTCAGGCCGATGCCACCCGGCTGGAGCAGATCTTCGCCGGCACGGTGGACCCCGACTCGGTGGCTGCCATCATCATGGAGCTGGAGTTGGGCGAAGGTGGATTCGTGCCGGCCCCGGTCGAGTATGTGCAGACGCTCGCGGCGTTCGCGCGCCAGCACGGCATTCTGTTCATCGCCGACGAGATCCAGACCGGGTTCGGCCGCACCGGCCGGATGTTCGCCTCCGAGCACTATGACCTGGTTCCCGACATCATCATCACCGCCAAGTCGCTGGCGGGAGGACTCCCGCTGGCCGCCGTCACCGGCCGGGCCGACGTGCTCGAAGCCGCCCAGGTCGGCGGGCTCGGGGGCACCTACGGCGGCAACCCGCTGGCGTGCGCCGCGGCGCTCGCGGTGCTCGAGGCGATGGAGTCCGAGCGGATTCCGGCCCGGGCCGAGCGGACGGGCGAGCGGCTCAAGGCGCGCTTCCGGCAGTGGGCCGAACAGCACCCCTGCATCGGCGACGTCCGAGGGCTGGGTGCGATGGTCGGCATGGAGCTGGTCACGGACCGCGTCAGCCGGACGCCCGACAAGGCGCTGACCGGCCGGCTGCTGGCCGCGGCGCTCGAGCGCGGCCTCGTGCTCCTTTCGGCGGGTACCTACGGCAACACCGTTCGGGTGCTCGCCCCGCTCACGGCGGACGACGCGCTGATCGACGAAGGATTGGACGTCATGGAGGCGGCGTTGGACGCCGCGGTGGGACGGGCACCGGCGATGGCATGACGCTCGACCGCGCCCGACTGGCGCTGTTGCTCGCCGGGGAGGAGGCGCGGTTCGCGGCGGAGCATCCGCGGTCGAAGGCGCTGGCCCAGCGAGCCGAGGCATCGCTCCTGGGCGGCGTGCCGATGCCCTGGATGGTGCGCTGGGCCGGGCGGTTCCCCCTCTTCGTGGCCGGGGCATCGGGCGCCCACCTGACCGATGTCGATGGCCATCGCTATCTCGACCTCTGCCTCGGCGATACCGGCGCCATGCCCGGGCACGCTCCTCCCGCGACGGTCGAGGCAGTGGAGCGGCAGGTGCGGCGCGGACTCACCTTCATGCTGCCCACCGAAGACATCGTTTGGGTAAGTGAAGAGCTCTCCCGGCGGTTCGGCCTGCCCTACTGGCAATTCGCCCTGACCGCCACCGACGCCAACCGCTTCGCCATCCGGCTGGCGCGCGAGATCACTGGCCGCCGGCTCATCCTGGTCTACAACTGGTGCTACCACGGCACCGTGGACGAGACGTTCGCGACCCTGCGGGAGGGCCGGGTCGTTCCGCGCGAGGGGAACATCGGGCCGCCGGTCGATCCCGCGCTGACCACCCGCGTGGTCGAGTTCAACGACATCCCCGCGCTGGAGGAGGCGCTCGCGCCAGGCGACGTCGCCTGTGTGCTGGCCGAGCCGGCGCTGACCAACGTCGGCATCGTGCATCCGGATCCGGGCTATCACGCCGCCCTGCGCGAGATCACCCGCCGGACCGGCACGCTGCTGATCCTGGACGAGACCCATACCATCTGCGCCGGGACTGGCGGCTACACCCGTCTCCATGGCCTCGAGCCCGACGTGCTGACAGTGGGAAAGTCGATCGCGGGGGGCGTGCCCGCTGCGGTCTACGGGGTCACCGGCCAGGTAGCCGAGCAGATCCGCGCCCGCGCCCGCACCGAGCTGGCAGACACCGGTGGCGTCGGCGGCACTCTGGCGGCCAACCCGCTCGCGAGCGCCGCGATGCGCGCCACGCTCGAGCGGGTGCTCACGGAATCCGCCTATCAGCGCACCATTCCACTGGCCGAGCGGTTCGCTTCGGGGATGGAGGCCGTAATCGCCGAATATCGGCTCCCCTGGACCGTCCAACGGCTGGGCTGCCGCGCGGAATACTGGTTCCGACCGGCGCCGCCGCGGAACGGCGGCGAGGCCGCCTTCTCGGTTGATGCACAGCTCGAGCGCTACATGCATCTGGCGGCGCTCAAC
>JBBSHB010000015.1:0-38659 GCA_038253515.1 Gemmatimonadales bacterium
CGCGGCGCTCGCCATGGGCCGGCGCGACGGCCACGCGATCCTCTTTGCCATGAACATCCTGAACGGCGGGGTCCAGGACAAAGACGGCACCTGGGACTGTATGTCGTCGGGCCAGGCGGGCGTCGGCACCTACAGCCCCAATTGCCGGATGACCGCCCAGCAGGTTCACGACTACGGGCTGGTGCTTGGTCCGGCCGGGTGTGGCCTCCTCATGTGGCGATATGATGCGGACTTCATGGCGAATCCGGAGAATGTCCAGGCCTTCAAGGACGTCGCCGCGCGACTGGCCACCCTGCCCCCGAGGCCCTGTCGCCGATCATAAGCCCGATCATCCGCGGCGGGCACGATCAAATCTCCCAGTTCGATAGGACCACGCCCCGCCGTGGCGGGGCCTGAGGCAGCTCCCGCAGGATCATCCGCAGATCGGTCCAGTGCACGCGATATCCCGCGGCGATGAGCTGGAGGTAGGCCTCGGCATACTCGGTCTGGCAGCGGATGGCGATGCGCCCCACCCGCTCGACCGCAGCCGTGCCGTGCAGCGCCTCGAGGAGCCGCGCGAAGGCCGGCAGGCTCCGGGCCGCAAGCTTCAGCACCCGCACCTCGTCCTTGGCGCGACCGGCGGCGAGCGGCGTCGAATGCCAGAGGGCGAACGCCAGGAGCTCTCCGCCCTCGCGCACCAGAGTCGTGTCGCCGATCTTCAACTCATGGGTGAGGGTGATCTCCCGTGAGAAATCGACGCCCGGCGCGAGCTGGTCGGTGAGCTGCCGACACTCCTCGATCCCTCGCTGATCCCCCGTGGCCGAGAGCAGCTCCGGGGCCACGCCGACCCGCCGCGGCACATCGTGTACCAGGGTGACGGTGAGCGGGCCGGGCACCAACCCCAGCCGGCTGTAGAATCCGATGTTCTCGACCGTCCTCGGCATCGTCTCGAGCCCGATGGTCCGGACCCCCTGCGCCTTGAGCCACTCGATCCCGACCCGCACCATGGTCGAGCCGAGCCCCTCGCCTTGCCGATCCGGCCGGACGGCGAGCGGACCCATCCAGCCTTCGACGCCGGACTGGTGCACCATGTTGAACGCGACCATCTGTCCCTCGCCATCCCGCCAGATCATGGCCCCGTGGCCGGCATCCTCGATGGCGTAGCGCCAGACCAGCTTGTTCAGGTGCGGCACCCGGACCCCGACCAGGCCGTCCCGGCTGTAGCGGTCGGTGAAGGCGTCGGCGAAGACCCGATTGAGCGGCTCGATGTCACGCAGGCCGGGCCGGTCCGGCCCGCGGAGGCTCCGGTCAGGCCGCCACATCATGTCCTCCCAGCGGCTCGTCCCGGACGGTCGCGACGCCGCTGGCGAGATCGAAGCCCACCCGCACCACGCGATCGAAGCCCTCCCGCACCGAGTCGATGTGGGTGATCAGGATGACCTGGGGGAATCGGTCGGCCAGGCTGCGCAGCAGGTCCACCACCGAGGCGCGGCGCTCCTCGTCGAGCGAGCCGAAGATCTCATCGAGCACCAGCAGCGAGAGCGGCTGGCCCGCGCGCTCGGCGATCATCTGACTGATCGCGAGCCGCAGCGCCAGATTGGCCACGTCCTCCTCGCCGCCCGAGATGACCGCCTTGGCCTCGCCGTCGTCGAGCAGGGTGGCGCAGTAGTCTTCGTCCAGCTCCAGGTCGGTGTAGCGCCCATTGGTCAGATCGCGCAGGAAGCCGGAGGCGAGCTCGGAGAGGTCGGGACGGAGCGCGGCGTTCAAGTCGGTCCGAAGATCGGTCAGCGCCCGATCGAGCTCCTGGTGCAGCGCCAGCTCCGCCGCGGTGGCGGCCGCCTCGCGCTCCCGTTCCACCCGCTCGGCTCTCCGTCGACTCACCTCCGCGACCGATTCCACGGCAGCCGCGCTCTCGCCTCGGGCCCGCACCAGCGCGAGCTCGGCCTCGCGCCGGGCGTGCTCCGCCGTGGTCTCCGCCTCCCGGGCCGCGCGATACATCGCGTCATTGTAGCCGAGCCCCGCCAGCCGCGCCTCGAGCTGGGCCTGCCGGCTGGCCGCGGCGGCGCGTTCGGCCCGGGCCGTTTCCAGCTCGGCGGTCACCACGATCCCGCGGTCGACCAGGACGCGCAGGCGCTCCGCCTGCAGCGCGAGCGGCTCCAGCTCGCGGATCTCTCCGATCACCGCCTCGTGGCGGTCCTGGTCGTACGACCCCAGCAGGAGATCGAGCGAGGCCTCGAGCTCCCGGGTCCGCCGCAGCAGGCGGTCGTGCTCCTCCCGGAGTCGTCCGGCTTCCTGTGCCTGCGCGTCGAGCCGACCCAGCTCCGAGGTGGCGCTGGAGAGCTCCCGCTCCACCTCGATGCGGCGGCGGTCGACCTCCTCCAGGTCGTCCGGTTCGGCCTGCAGCTGCTCGATGCGCTGCTTGTAGAAATTGCCGTTGGACACGACCTCCTCGATCTGCCGGTCGAGCAGCTGGAGCACGGTGCCGTACTCCTTTCCGAGGGGCCGGGTGCAGGTGGGGCAGTCGCCTTCCGGACCGGCCCTCACGATCCGCAGGCGCTGGTCCTTGATCTCCTGGTATTGATCGAGCAGTCCCTGCCGCTTGGTGCGGGCGTCCTGCGCGTCCTGCACCCAAAGGGTCCGGGCAGCCTCGGCATCGAGCGCGAGACCGGTGAGGGAGGCGCGGAGATCGCTCACCTGCTCGCGGGAGCTCTCGATCGCCGCGCGGGTGGGGATCCGGGTCACCCGCTCCTCCACCGAGCCAAGATGGTTGCGCACCTCGGACAGTTGCGCCAGCAGACCCTTGCGTGCCGCCCACGCCTCGGCCTGGCGATCGAGCGCCAGTGCCTCGTCGCGAAGCGCCGGCAGCGGCTCGAGCCGGCGGGTGAGCTCCTCCAGCTTCCGCGCCGCGAGCGCGGCCTCTTCCAGCTGCCGCTCCAGCCGCCCCGCCCGCTCGGTGGCGGCGCCCACCTGGTGTCGGGAGACCCTCAATTCGGCGTCCAGGGCGAGCGCGCTCTCCCGCAGCTCCTGGACGCGCTCCCATCGGGGGCGCACCTCGAGCAGCCGCCGCTCGGCCCCGGCCAAGGCGTCGGTCGAAGCGGCCTCGGCCGCCACGGCGGCCGCGATCCGCTGCCGGGCGCGCTGCTCGCTGGCATCCAACTCGGTGAGATCGGCCAGACCGGCGCGGAGCGTGTCGAGTCGGGCGCGCAGCAGTGCCCGGCGCTCCTTCAGCCGCTCCTGTGCCGCGCGGAGGCGCTCGTACCCCAGCACGCGAGAGAGGAACTGGGCCCGCTCCGGCGCGCTCATCGCCGCCATCACGGCGAGCTCCTTCTGGCCGGTGAAGTAGGTGTTGAAGAACTCCTCGCGGGTCATGCCGAGGAGCCGGGTTACCCGCTCGGTGACGGCCCCGAGCGAATTGGCGATCGGCGCCGGATCGCCATCCTGATACAACTCGGCGCCGTTCAGCGAGCGGAGCACGCGATAGTGGTGGGGGCCGAGGCTGAACTCCATCTCCACCTCGACCTTGGCGCGGGGCGGCGCGCCCCGGCGGCGGATGGTCTCCCGGCTCCCGCGAGCGGCCGGCATCCCGTACATCGCCCACGCGATCGCCTCGAGAATGGTGGTCTTGCCGGCGCCGTTGGGCCCGATGATGCCGGTGAGCCCGGCTCCGAGCTCCAGGTCGGTGTTCTCATGCTGGCGGAAGTTGCAGAGCCGGATTCGGTTGATCTGCATCAGGCCCCTGCCAGGTCCCGCTCGACCGCGTCGATCAACTCCTCGCCCAGGCGCACAAACGCCTCGCGGTCGAGCTCCGCCGGAAGGAGGCGGCGCGTCAGATAGGATCGCACCAGATCGGGGAGGGTCTGCCGCCGCCCGGGCGCGCCCACGCCCACGCTGCGGTTGGCCTCGGGGCGGCGAAAGTCGAGGTGGAGGTGCAAGGCCGCGGACTTGAACCCGCGAATGACGGAGTGGTTCAGCTCCCGACCGACATGGCGCGGCAGGTTGTAGACGACCAGTCGGACGATCTTGTCGGCGAATCCACCAGGGACCCCGCGCAGGCGCTCGGCGATGCCGGCGTCGACCGCGGCCGCGGGGAGTCCTTCCGCATCCAGCGGCGCCAAGTCCAGGATCTCCCGGGCGAGGGCCACCGGATGACGCTCGACCTGTCCGCTCTCGAGATCGACCAGGAGCCAGCCCTTGCCGTGAGACCCGCGCTCGCGCTGGTCGGCCAGCTCTCCCCAGAGGTTGGGGCTCACGTAGTCGAGTGATCCCGCGTACCAGACCCGGGGAGCGACCTCGTGCTGCACGTGATAGTGCCCCAGGGCGACGTAGCTCCACTCACTGCTTCCCCCCAGCTCCCGCAGGCGGATGAGGGCGCCGCCGTACTCGGCCGCGCTTCGGTCGAAAGGAAAGACGCCCTCCACCTCGCCGTGGAGCAGGAGCACGCGGTTGCGCTCGGCCCCCTCGGGGCGGAGCGACGGCCGCTCCCCCGCGACGAGCGCCTGGTGGGGCACCGCGAGAATCGAGAGGTCCAACGCGGGATACACCAGCCGCCGGGGCTCGTCGACCGCGACGTCCACGCCGAGCTCCTCGAAGAGCCGAAGGATCGACCCGGTCTCGGTCGAGCGCGGGGTATCGTGGTTGCCCGCGATCAACGCGACCGGTGCGTTGGGCAGTGCCTCGCGCAGCCGCTGGAACTGGCGGAAGGCGAAGACGATCGCCGCGTTGGTCGGGCGGACGGTGTGGAAGAGATCTCCCGCCACCACGACCGCGTCGGGCCGGGCGTCGATGACACCATCGATGGCGACCCGAAAGGCCTGGGCGATGTCCGCCTCGCGCTGGTTGATGCCGGCGGGCGTCTGTCGATGGAACTGCCGAATGCCGAGATGGGGGTCGGCGATATGTGCCAGTTTCACCAACGTAATGTCTCGTGACTCCGGGATAGACGCTAGAAGCCGTAGCCGTCGTCGGCCCGCTTGACCGCGGGAATGCCGCGGCGGCCCTGCAGGACTTCGCCGTTGACCCGGCGTCCGAGGCAGGCGGTGAAGAAGGCGAGCGGCTCCGCCGCGCGCTCCCGCCGGGTGGCCGCGAGGGCGCGGCGGACTTCGTCCTCGCGCCGGCCGTCCACCAGGGCCCGTACCGCGTCGGCCGAGACCCGGCGGTCCATCCCACGGAGCTGGCGCGCGACCGCATCCGCAAACGCGAGCTCGGTCGCCGGGGGAAAGCGCTCGATCCCTTCGCGGCTGCCGAGCACCGCCGGCCGGGGGAACTTGACGAAGATCGGCTGGGTGAAATGGGGATGGCGCAACATCAGCTCGCCTTTGGGCAGGGTCGCGAGCTTGATCTTGGTGGCCGGCGAGACGGCGGCGTAGCCCGGCGTGGTGAGCTCGTCCATGTCCATCCGTCCGTACACCGCGGTGCCGGCGTTGCCCACCACCCGCCGCTGCACCTGGGAGCGGAACTGCTGGGCGGAGAAGAGCACGAGACCGAGGTAACGGCCCCGCTCGGAAAGATCGAGCAGCATCTTCCGGACGTAGGTGTCCGGGCCGTCGGCCGGCGCGTACTTGTTCAGCTCGTCGACGAAGACGACCACGTGATCGACGCCGAGGTCGCGGCGCTCGAGGTGCTCCCGCAGCTTGGAGACGATCCGGGCGAAGACCAGGTCCTGGGCCAGTGGATCGAGCCCGGCCACGTCCACCACGTGCACGCTGCGATCGCGGAAGGCGCCCCAGGGGAGATCGTGCGCGTCTCCGTCGTCGGTCACCAGACCCTTGGAACGGGTCGAGATGTTGGTCAGGCGGTTGCGGATCTTGCGGATGGTCGCGAGGTGGTGGGTCTTCCAGACCTCGCCGCCCTTCCCCAGCACCTCCATGAAGTCGAATATGGCGCGGAAGAACTCCTCCAGATCGGCAAAGCTCTGGACCCGAAAAGGCTTGCCGCGCAACATGTCGTCCTGGTATTCCCGTCCCACCACCCGCTCCGCCAGGAAATCGATGAAGGCGTCCGCCTTGGCGTCCACGTCATCGCGGTTGAGGACCACCTCGGCGTAGTCCAGCACCTCCCGCAGGCCCCACACCAGCGGCTCGGTGTTGGCGGACAGCGCGTCGTTGGTGCGGAGGGTGTTGAGGTTCACGCCATCGGCCTTGAAGGGCGCGTAGTAGTGCGCGTCGCCGAACGGCTCCGGGCGGAGGCCGAGCTTGGCGTAGAGTCGACGATCCTCCTCGGAGAGCGTCGCGGGCTGATCGAGGAAACAGAGGTCGGGTCCCTTCACGTTGAAGCAGAGCGCGGCCACCGATCCTTTGTGCGCCGGGAACGTCTGGAAGATGCTGGCGAGGAGGAACTCGACCGCGCTGGTTTTGGTGGCCAGCCCGGAGACGCCGGTGATGTTGAGGTGCGCAGCCTCGGGACCGAGGAGGAAGTCGCAGTCGAGATAGACCGGCGACTCGTGGCCACCGGCGGCATACAGCCCGACCGGGATGCCGGTCGGACGCTCGCCCGTGGTGTAGCTGTCCATCCGGAGGGCCAGGACCACATCGGCATCGGAGGCGAGCCAGACCGACCCGAGCGGCACCGGCTGCAGCGGCTCCTCCGGGATCTGCCGGAGCACGGCCGCGGAGAACAGCCGGATCTCCGCGCGCCGGCTGGGCTCGGCGCCGGCGGCGACGGGGTCGCCATCACTTCCGATGACCGCGTGCAGCGGCGTGGCCAGATCGGAGTAGGCGAACCCGTCGGTGACTACTCCATAGACGACGCGCTCCGCTTCCTCGACCCGGACGATCGCGCCGATTCCGATGGGCGACTCACGCGCGGTCCAGAAATGGAACTGGTGCGGCGTGGAGGGCTTGAGCTCAGTGGCGACGACACGGCCGATGGGTGGGACGGGATGAGGCATGACGGGAAATGTGTCTCGCCGGACTGCAAACGAGTAGGGGCCGCTACGCCAAACAGCCGGTCAGGCGAGCGCGCGGACCTGCGCACGAAGATAGGTCTCCACCGAGTGGATGCCGTACAGCAGACGATCCCAGCGCGCGTCCGGGGCGCTGATCGGCGCCCGCTCGGCCAGGAGCCACCGGGACAAGAGGCCGGCCATGGCCGGCGTCCCGTTGATCGGAGCAACCTCGATGCGGACCAGGCCGTGAAACAGGTCCTTCCCCTCCCAGGGCCAGAGCCGGAGGGCCCAGGCGTGGACCGGCGTGAGGCTCCTGGTTTGAGGAACGTACAGCGAGGAACGATGGCCCTGGGGGAGCCGGAGGTAGCGGTCCAGGTCGGCGCCGTCGAACGGCAGGGTGGCGTGACTCTTCGCGACCCCGAGCATCCGGGCGTCGGCCGACCAGACGGGACTCTCGGTCAGCGAGCCGTCCACGACCAGCCACCCGTCGGAGCGGGCCCGGTATCGATCGCCGATCGACAGCTCCAGCCCGCCTCTGGCCCGATCGAGGGCGCGGGCAGCGTTCGCTTGATCCCGGATGGGGTGGGGTGGCTCGTCTTCCGGAAGCGCCACCAGTTGAAATCCGGAGAGCGCGTCCCCGGCGGCCTCGAGCGCCGCCGGCCGCCCGATGGCGAGCAGACGGCGCTCCTCCACGACCGTGGCCAGCCGGCAGTGGCGCCGCTCGCGGACCGCCGCCGCGATTTCTCCGGCCACGATGACCGAGGCGCCGGCGTAGGCGAGAAGCTCGGAACGCTGCATCCCGTCGAGGAAGGCAAGCGGATCCGGCCAGGGCTCCGCCGCACCCACCGGAATCCAGTCGAGCGCGCTGCCTTCCAGGAGCCGCGCCTCCCGAATGCAGGCTTCATCGGTCCGGCCGCCGCTCGCGTCCGGCACGGCGGAAGCCGGCGTGAGGCCTCTCACGGCCAGCACCCGGCGCAGATTGGCCAGATTGACGGGATCCATATCTAGGCAAAACTAGCCGAACCACCGATTGGCGGCATCTTGCCGCCTGAGCGTGCCGCTATATTGACTATACGCCACCCGAGCCATCGCTCCGACACCGGAGCATCGCCGCTGCTGCGAGGCGGAAGTGACCGCGAAGCGATTCGAGTCGTCGGACCAGCCGCAGGACCCACCGCGTACCGTCTCTCCGGACCAGTTGACGGCGCTGCGCGCCACATTCAAGTCGTTGCGGCGGGACGGACGGCAGATCATCGGGCAGATCCGCGATTCGCTCGACGAAATGCGGGAGTTACGCGCCCGGCTGCTGGAGCAGCGCACGGCCGCGGCCCGTGCGGCCGACCTCAAGGGCCGGCCGCGAAGTGCCACCCTCCAGTCCACCTACGGCTTCACTCCCCGGGAACTCGAGGTCGCGATGCTGCTGGCGAGCGGACGATCCAACGTCGCGATCGCGGCGGCGTTGCGGATCAGTCCCCACACCGCGCGGCACCATACCCAGCGCGTGCTGGTGAAGCTGGGCGTCCATTCCAGAGCGGCTGCAGGCGCCCTGCTTCGCGGCTGAGCCCACCACCTAGGGCGCTGCAACATCGTGCATGTTGCAGTTCGATCTTGCCGCTTGAGGCAGCACCGGGCAGACAGTCGGCGTATTCGGCCCATCCGCCTACCGGCATTGAACTTGCCCCCATTCGGACTGGTCACTGGTCGGGGAACCTCACCGCACGTCTTCTCCACTTCCCGGACGACATGTCTTCATCGGGCATCCAGCTCGCCGTTCGATCGCTGCAGTTCGTCCGGCCTTACCGCCGGTCCCTGGTCACCGTGGTTGTCCTTGCGCTCATCCTGGCCACGCTGAGCGCCCTGGACCCTCTCCTCATGAAGTATCTCTTCGACCAGCTCGGTCAGGCGGGTGGAGCTCACGCCTTCGCCCTGGCCCTGGGGGGGTTGCTGGTGATGGAGCTGGTCCGCGCCTCGCTGCAGGGCTGGCTGGGGGTGCGCAGCTGGGATGTGCGGCTCGGCGTCGAGTACCGGGTGCGCGAGCGGGTGGTGAGCAAGCTCAATTCGCTGCCGATCGCCTTCCACCAGAAGGAGGGGGTGGGCGGCACGGTGAATCGGATCAACCAAGGGATCACCGGCTACGTCACCGCCTTCAGTGACATCGCGTTCAACCTTCTGCCGACGCTTCTGTACCTGGGGCTCTCGATCACCGCAATGCTCAAGCTGGAGTGGCGGCTCGCGGCGGTGGTCATCCTGTTCACGCCGGTTCCGGCGCTGATCGGGGCGCGGGCCGCGCCGGAGCAGATCAAGCGGGAGCGGCGGCTGGTGGAGCGCTGGAGCTCCATCTATTCCCGCTTCAACGAGGTCCTGGCCGGCATGATGACGGTGAAGGGCTTCGGCATGGAGCACGCCGAAATGGAGCGATTCCTCAACGGGGTTCGGCAGGGAAACGAGGTGGTCCGGCGGGGAGTGCGCACCGATAGCCGGAACGCCGCGTTCCGCAACCTGGCCGCGACCTCCGCACGCCTGGCGGCGCTGGCCATGGGCGGATATCTCGCCTTTCGCGGCCAGCTGACGCTGGGCACGCTGATCGCCTTCCTGGGGTATATCGGCGGCCTGTTCGGGCCGGTTCAGGGACTGACCAACACCTACCAGACGCTCCGCAAGGCCACGGTGTCGCTGGAGTCGATCTTCGCGATCCTGGACGCGGAGGACGTGGTCGGCGACTGGCCGGACGCGGCGGACGTGCCTCCCCTCCGGGGCGAGGTCCAGTTCCGCGACCTCAACTTCGCCTATCAGCCGGGGTATCCGGTCCTGCAGGGCGTCAACCTCTGTGTCCGCCCAGGCGAAACGATCGCGCTGATCGGCCCGAGCGGAAGCGGGAAGACGACGCTCATGACGCTGCTCCAGCGGATGTATGCGGTCTCCCCCGGGGCGATCACGGTCGACGGGATCGACATCTGTTCCATGACCCAGCAGTCGCTGCGGAGTCAGATCGGCGTCGTTTTCCAGGATCCCCATCTCTTCAACGACTCCGTCCGGGCGAACATCGCCTACGGACGGCCGGACGCGACCCAGGAGGAGATCGAGACGGCGGCAAAGGCGGCCCAGGCGCACGACTTCATCCTGGCGCTGCCGGAGGGCTATGACACGAACATTCGAGAGCGCGGGAGCCGGCTCTCCGGCGGCCAACGGCAGCGGGTCGCCATCGCCCGGGCGCTGCTCAAGAACCCACCGATCCTCATTCTCGACGAAGCCACCTCGGCACTCGACGTGGAGTCGGAGCAGCTCATTCAGCTCGCCCTCCGGGTCCTGCTCAAGGGGCGCACGGCGTTCGTCATCGCGCACCGGCTGTCGACCGTCCGGGAGGCGGATCGGATCGTGGTGATCGAGAACGGAACGATCGCCGAGATCGGGACCCACCTCGAGCTATGTCAGCGGGGGGGTTACTACGCGTCGCTGGTGGAGCCCCAGCAACAGGGATTTCTGGGGGAGCCGGAGCCGAGCCGGGCGGCTTGAGCTACATCTCGTCTTCGAAGGCCGTGAAGGGCGGGACGTTGGTCAGCCAGAAGCCCGCCAGCCCGCCCTGCTGGTCCACCTCGATATAGAAGTTGTCGGCCACCCGGACCAGCTCGACCTGCCGCCGCGGGCCGATGTTCAGGTGGAACACGCTCTCCGCGGCGTTGGTCTGCACCGACAGCGTGGTGTCGATCTCGACCGACGTGACGCCCGGTCGGGAGGGGCGGGCGGGCAGCACCACGCGTCCGTCGGTGAGCTGCGCGGGAACCCGGAGCTCCGCCGCCGTGGTCACCTCGGGCCAGACGACCACGTCGAGCCCGCAGATGACGCCGTTGTTCACGTCGAGCACCGCAATCGATCCCTCGGCGTCGGTCAGCTCGACCGTGCCGGTGAGCCCGCCGCTCTTCCGGTTTCCCTTGAAGGCGCCCGAGAGGATGTCGGTCTCGGGGTCCCAGCGCCAACCGATCGCCGGCAACTGACCGGTCAGCGGCTCGACCCGCGCCTCGATGGCCACCGGCGAGACCTTAGGCGGCACGGGCCGAGGCCAGACGCTGGATGAGCCCGATGATCCGGTCCAGGGCCTGCTCCAGCTCGGTGTCCGAGACGGCGTAGCTGAGCCGCACCCAGCGGTCGTCCGAGAACGCCCCGCCGGGCACCAGGGCCACTCCCTCCTGCTTCATCAACTGCTCGCAGAACATCGTGCCGGTGACCGGGTCCTTCTCCCGGATGCCATCCACCCGAAAGAAGAAGTAGAACGCCCCGTGCGGCTCGACGAACTCCACCCCGGGCGCCTGCCGCCGGAAGCGGTCCACCAGATGATCGCGGCGGCGGCGGAACGCGGCCACCATCCGGGTGACCTCCGCATCGACCCGTTCGTCGGTGAAGGCGGTGGCCGCGGCCCACTGAGCGGGATGGTTGGCGCCGGTGGTGGTGTGGGACTGGAACGCCGCCATCGCCTTGGTGAGATGGGGCGGTGCCAGCGCGGCCCCGATGCGCCAGCCGGTCATCGCGTACGCCTTGCTGGCGCCGTAGATGATGACGGTGCGCTGCAGCAGGTCGTCCGGCAGATCCAGCAGCGACGGGGCCGGACCGGGACCATAGTTGATCCGGCGGTAGATCTCATCGGAGATGATCCAGACGTCGTTGGCCTTGGCCCACTCGGCGATGGAGCGCAGCTCCGCCAGGGTGTAGACCGCGCCGGTCGGGTTGCACGGCGAGCAGAGGATGAGGCCGCGGGTCAGCTTGTTCGAGGCGCGGTCGAGATCCCGCGCGCTGACCTTGAGCCCCCACTCCACGTCCCCCGGTACCAGGATGGGCTCGGCCCGGCAGAGATGGACGATCTGGGGATAGGAGACCCAGGCGGGGGCCGGAATGAGCACCCGGTCCTTGGGTCCGAACAGGGTGAAGCAGGCGTTGAAGATCGACTGCTTGGAGCCCGAGCTCACCACGATCTGGTCGAGGTCCACCGCGCGGCCGCCGGACATCCGGCTCAACTGGCCCGCGATACCTTTCCGCAGCTCGGCGATCCCCACGTTCGGCGGATAGCGGGTGAGCCCCTTCTGGATCGCCTGGATGCCGGCCAGCGCCGCCGGAGCTGGTGTGTCGAAGTCCGGCTCGCCCACGCCGAGATCCCGCACGTCCTCCCCGGCGGCCTTCCGGCGCTTGGCTTCATTGCTGATGGCGACGGTTTCGGACGCCTTGAGATGCTGGACGTTCTGCGACAGCGGGTCGGGCATGAGCAGTTCCGGATCGGGGTGGAGCGAGAAGTTGGGAAGAAAGGTTGGTCACCGGATCGGGGATGTCAACCGCCCCCGCGACGGGGTTGGATCGCACCGCCGCTCACCTTAGCTTGCCGGGGATTTCCACCCTCAGCACGAGGCATCCGTGGCCGGTTTGGAAGAGCTGCATCTCACGACGCCGATCGCGGCCGCGCTCGAGCGCCTCGGCTGGGCCGCCGGTGACCCGATGGTCCGCGAGGCGGCGCCGACCGCGGCGCGCGGCCACAATCTGGTGGCGGTGGCGCCCCCGGCGCCGGCCTACGCCGCGCCGGCGCTCGCCGGCATGCTGAGCCGCCTCGGACCCGAGCAGGGCGGACTCCTGCTCTGCCCCGCGGTCCAGCTGGAGGATTGGGGTGCGCTGGTCCATTCCCTGGCGGGCGAGACCGAGATCCGGGTGCAGATCGCCCACGGCGCCGCCCGAGCCATGCGCCGGGTGCGGGCCGGCACGGTCGATCTCCTGGTCACCACCCCCGAGACGGCCTTGGCGCTCCACAGCCGCTCGGCGCTCCGGCTGGAGGCGCTGGCGTCGGTGATGCTGGCGTGGCCCGAGTCCTGGGAGGAGGCGGAGAGCCTCGCGCCCCTCATGGCGGATCTGGCCAAGGAGTCCCAGCGAATCGTGCTCTCCGGCGCCCCGGACCGGGTGGCCGATC
Organism: Gemmatimonadales bacterium; assembly: GCA_038253515.1. Lineage (GTDB taxonomy): Bacteria > Gemmatimonadota > Gemmatimonadetes > Gemmatimonadales > GWC2-71-9 > CAVVWJ01. The sequence continues at coordinate 12,804 of JBBSHB010000015.1, forward strand.
TGGTCGAGCGATACGCCCGTCGCGCGCTCACGCTCGGCACCGCACCCGAGGTCAGCGGACCGGCCGGGCCGGTCCGGACCGTGGCGGTGCCCTGGGCCCGGCGGGCGGCCGCGCTGGGCGAACTGGTGGAGCTGCTGGATCCGGCCACTCTGTCGGTGTGGACGGCCGACCGGGCGCAGCACGCGGCGATCGGCCGCGCCGTCGCGCTGGCCGAGCCGGAGCTGCACCTGGCCACGGGAGACGCGCCGGCGGCGGAGCTGGTGATCGCCTTCGATCCGCCGACGCCCGCGCGACTCCGCCAGCTGCTTGGCGCCGGCCAGGTGGTGCTGCTGGTTCCGCCGGGCACCGAGAGCTACCTGGCGAATATCGCCGCGCCGCAGCGTCCCCTCCGGCTCTCCGGTCTGGTCGAGGCGGTGACCTCCGCCGCGAGCGCCAAGCGGTCGGCGATCGTCCGCGCCCTGGAGAGCGCTCGCCCGGAGCGCGCCCTCCTGACGCTGGCACCGCTGTTCGAGCGCTACGATCCGTCGGCCGTGGCCGCGGCGCTCTTCGAGCTCTGGACCAGCGCGGCCGACTCGGCCGGCGCGACGCTGCCGGCGCCGCTGCCGGACATCCCGGCCACGGCCAAGATCTACGTCGGGGTCGGCAAGAAGGACGGGGCGACGGTCAACGACCTGGTCGCGGTGCTGACCAAGGAGCTGCGGGTGGAGCGCGGCAAGATCGGGCGGGTGGAGCTCAGGGACGCGTACGCGCTGGTGGAGATCCCGGCGCAGGAAGCCGAGCGGGTCGCGAGCGCGCTCAACGGCGTCACCATCCGCCGACGCCGGGTAACCGCCCGAGTCGACCGCGGCGGACCCGCGCGCCCGCCGGCCAAGCGGCCGCCCGCCCGGCGCTAGTGGAGCGGGCGCCGGTCCCTATCGTGTGCGATTGACGAGATCCTTCAAGGCCTTGCCCGCCCGGAACGCCGGCACGGTCGAGGCCTTGATGCTGCGGACCGCTCCGCTCCGGGGATCCCGCCCCTCGCGCGCCGCGCGCGTCCGCCCCTCGAAGCTGCCGAACCCGGCGATGGCGACCTTGGCACCACGCCGCAGCTCGGAGGCGATGAGACCGTTTGGCGCGAAGAAGAGCTCCGTGATCTCGGCGGCCCTGGCCTTGGTGACACCGAGCCGCTTGGCCACGGCAGCGACCAGCTCCTGCTTGTTCACGGCGGCTCCTGGGACGAAGACGGGGGCACGAATATCGTCACCCGAAGGAGCCAGCCGCAAGGTGACTGGAGTTTGGCCCGCGGGGCTCTAGATTAGCGTCGCTCACCACCGTCATCCGGAGATTCGGCGATGAATTACGGGGTGCACCCCGGCTGGATCGAGGTGATCAGCGGGGTGATGTTCAGCGGCAAGAGCGAGGAGCTGATTCGGCGGGTCCGGCGCGCCATCATCGCCCGGCGGCGGGTGCAGGTGTTCAAGTCCCACCTCGACAGTCGCTACGCGGGGCTGTACACGGTGTCGAGCCATGACGGCACCGAGCTGGAGGCCTCGCCGGTGGACTCGGCCGCGGAGATCCTCCGGCTGGTGCGCCTCGAGAGCGAGATCATCGCCATCGACGAAGCCCAGTTTCTCGATCCCGACATCCTCACGGTGGCCAGGCTGCTGGCCGGGCGGGGCGTGCGGGTGATCCTGGCCGGCACCGACACCGACTTCCGGGGCGCGCCGTTCGGGCCGATGGGCGACCTCATGGCCGTGGCGGAGATCGTGGACAAGCTCCAGGCGATCTGCGTGGTCTGCGGCGATCCCGCCTGCCGCAACCAACGGCTGCTGAACGGGAAGCCCGCGCGCTACGATTCTCCCACCATCATGGTGGGCGGCCGGGAGAGCTACGAGGCGCGCTGCCGGCACTGCCACAAAGTGCCGCGCAAGGACGAGGACCAGACGGCTCTCCTCTAGGTCAGGCGGACACCCCATGCTCAACGTCGCGCTCACCGGCAACATCGCGGCCGGCAAGTCCACCGTGGCCGAGCTGTTCCGGAGCTGGGGAGCGGTCCTGATCGAGGCCGACCGCCTGGTGCGGGACGCGCAGGCACCCGGCTCGCCGGTGCTGCACCTCATCGCCGCGCGGTTCGGGGCCGACCTGATCGGCCCGGCCGGCGAGCTCGACCGCGCCGCCCTCCGCCGGCGGGTGATGGGCGACCCGGCGACGCGAGCCGAGCTCGAGCGAATCGTGCATCCCGACGTCAGCCGCCGCCGGGCAGCGCTGCTGGCGGAGGCCCGCGCCCGGGGAGCCCGGATCGTGGTGAGCGACATTCCCCTCCTCTTCGAAGCGCTGGATCCCTCCGCATTCGACGCCGTGGTGCTGGTGGATGCGCCGGAGCCGGTCCGGCGGGCTCGGCTGGTGGAACAGCGCGGGCTCTCCGCCGAAGACGCGGACCGCATGCTCGCCGCCCAGCTCCCCAGCGCGGAGAAACGAGCCCGCAGTACCTACGTCATCGACAATGATGCCGAGCAGGACACGCTCGAGCGCCGAGCCAGGGACGTGTGGCAGGCCCTGCTGGCACGCGCTTGACCCCATCCACCGGGCCGTCTATCCTCCGTCGCGCACTCACTTATCGGGGGCCGGTCGTGTCGCAGATACCGGACGATCTGTTCTACACCGTCGAGCACGAGTACGTCGCGCGCTCCGGCGATCCGGCGGTCGTGCGAGTCGGCATCACCGACTACGCGCAGGGTGAGCTGGGCGACGTGGTGTTCGTGAACCTGCCCAAGCCCGGCGACCGGCTCGACGTCCATCAGGCGTTCGGCACCATCGAAGCCGTCAAGGCGGTCTCCGAGCTGTACAGCCCCGTGGCCGGTGAAGTCGCCGAGGTGAACGGGGCATTGGAGAGCGATCCGGCGGCCGTGAATCGCGATCCGTACGGTGCGGGATGGATGATCAGGCTCCGGATGGACGACCCGACGGCCCTCGGGTCCCTGCTCACCCCCGGCGCCTACCGGACGCACATCGGCGAATGAGGCCTGGCTGGGTTCCCAGTGCATGACGTGAACTGTACCAACGACGTGCCGCTGTGCCGATGTTCCAGGATCGCCCCGGGAGCGCGTTCTCGGGGCATTTTGTTGTGAGCCTTTCCCAGGGCAGGAGCCCGAACTTCCGATGACGACCGTCCGTCCCTCCGATCCGATCACGCCGCTTACCGACGTCCAGCACCCCGGACACTTCGCCTACCGCCACATCGGACCCCGGCGGGATGACACGGCGGAGATGCTGGAGCTGCTGGGCTACGGCTCACTCGACGACTTCATCGACGCCGTCGTGCCGCAGGACATCCGGCTCCGGCGACCCCTCGCGCTGCCGCCGGGGCGAAGCGAGCGCGAGGTGCTGCAGGCGCTCCGCGGACTGGCAGGAATGAACCGGGTCTTCCGATCCTACATCGGGATGGGCTACGCCGGCTGCTTCACGCCGCAGGTCGTCCAGCGCAACGTGCTGGAGAATCCTGGGTGGTACACCGCCTACACCCCGTACCAGGCCGAGATCTCCCAGGGCCGGCTGGAGGCGTTGCTCAACTTCCAGACCATGGTCTCCGACCTCACCGGGCTGGAGATCGCCAACGCGTCGCTGCTGGACGAGGCCACCGCGGCCGCGGAGGCGATGAGCCTCACCCTGGCGGTGCGACCGGTGAAGGCCACGCCGATTTATCTGGTCGACGATGCCTGCCACCCGCAGACCATCGCGGTGGTGCGGACTCGCGCGGAGGCCCGCGGCATCCGGGTGGTGGTCGCAGAGACCGAGACGTTCACCTTCGAGGAGGGAGTGATCGGCGCGCTGGTGCAGTATCCGGCCACCGACGGAGCCGTCCGGGACTTCCGGAGTCTCTGCCAGCGGGCCCACGCGGCCGGCGCGCTGGTGACGGCCGCGACCGACCTGCTGAGCCTCACGATGCTGGTGCCGCCCGGCGAATGGGGAGCCGACATCGCCGTGGGCAACAGTCAGCGCTTCGGGGTGCCCATGGGCTACGGCGGACCGCACGCCGCGTTCTTCGCCACCCGAGACGCCTACAAGCGCTTCCTCCCGGGACGGATCATCGGCGTGTCCCGAGACCGCGACGGCCGGCCGGCCCTCCGGATGGCGCTGCAGACCCGGGAGCAGCACATCCGGCGGGACAAGGCGACCAGCAACGTGTGCACCTCGCAGGTGCTCCTGGCCGTGATGGCGAGCATGTACGCGGTCTACCATGGAGCCGGTGGCCTCCGCCGGATCGCCGAGCGGGTGCATGGCCGGACAGTGGTGCTGGCGAACGCGCTCCGGCGGCTGCGCTACCGGATCGTGCACGACTCCTTCTTCGATACCATCTGCGTCGAGGTGCCGGAGTGGGCGCTGCCGCGCCTGCTGGACGCGGCGCGCACCCGGCAGATCAACCTGCGCCCGCTGCCGCCCACCCGGCTCTGCATCGCCCTGGACGAGACGGTGACGCTGGGCGACCTGGCCGATCTCATCGCGGTGTTCTCGTTGAACGAGGCGCTGCCTTTCATGCTGGAGGACATCGGGGTCACGCAGGACCGCTCGATTCCGCTGGCGCTGGAGCGCATCTCGAGCTATCTCACGCACCCGGTCTTCCAGCTGCACCACTCCGAGACCGAGATGCTCCGCTACATCAAGCGGCTGGAGGCGCGCGACCTGTCGCTCACCTCGGCGATGATCCCGCTCGGCTCCTGCACCATGAAGCTCAACGCCACGACCGAGATGATGCCGGTGAGCTGGCGCGAGTTCAACCGCCTGCACCCGTTCGCGCCGCGCGACCAGGCCGCGGGTTACGAGCTGCTGTTCGGGCAGCTCCAGTACCAGTTGGCCGAGATCACCGGATTCTCCGCCGTGTCGCTGCAACCCAACGCGGGGTCCCAAGGCGAGTACGCCGGCCTCCTGGTGATCCGCAGCTACCACCGCGCCCGGGGTGACGCGCACCGGGTCACCTGCCTGATCCCGCAGTCGGCGCACGGCACCAACCCGGCCAGCGCAGTCATGGTCGGCATGCGGGTGGTGCCGGTCGCGAGTGATGCCCGAGGCAACGTCGATCTGGACGACCTGCGGGCCAAGGCCACCCAGCACCGCGACACCCTCGCGGCCCTCATGGTGACCTATCCCTCGACCCACGGGGTCTTCGAATCGTCGATCCGGGAGATCTGCCGGATCGTGCATGAGCACGGCGGGCAGGTGTACATGGACGGGGCCAACATGAACGCGCAGGTGGGGCTCTGCCGCCCGGGCGACATCGGCGCCGACGTGTGCCATCTCAACCTGCACAAGACCTTCTGCATTCCCCACGGGGGCGGCGGGCCCGGCATGGGACCGATCGGCGTCGCCAAGCATCTCGCGGCCTACCTGCCGGAGCACCCGATCGTCGAGCTCGGCCACAGCGCCTCGTGCGGCACCATATCGGCGGCCCCATGGGGGAGTGCGGCGATCCTGCCGATCTCCTGGGCCTACATCGCCCTCATGGGTTTCGACGGTCTCGCCGAGGCGAGCAAGATCGCGATCCTCAGCGCGAACTACATCGCCCGCCGGCTGAGCGACCACTATGCGGTGCTCTACACCGGCCCCCACGGGCTGGTGGCGCATGAGTGCATCATCGACACCCGGCCGTTCAAGGCCACGGCCGGCGTCGATGTGGAGGACATCGCCAAGCGGATCATCGACTACGGCTTCCATCCGCCGACGGTCTCCTTCCCGGTACCCGGCACGCTGATGATCGAGCCCACCGAGAGCGAGTCGAAGGAGGAGCTCGACCGGTTTTGCGACGCGCTCATCGCCATTCGGGAAGAGATTCGGGAGATCGAGGACGGTCGCGCCGGCCGGGAGCAGAATCTGCTCAGCAACGCCCCGCACACGCTCGAGCAGGTGATCTCGGACGGGTGGAACCGGCCCTATCCCCGGGAGCGGGCCGCGTATCCGTCCCGCGCGGCGCGGGAGCACAAGGTCTGGCCTACCGTCGGCCGGATCGACAGCGCCTACGGCGATCGCAACCTGGCCTGCGTCTGCCCGCCGGTGGAGGCGTATGGCTGAAAGCTGGCGACTGTGGTTCGACGACACGCCGCGACCGGGCTGGGCCAACATGGCGCTCGACCAGGCGCTGCTGGACCGCGCGGAGCACTGCGGCGAGCGCTGGCTCCGACTCTACGGCTGGGACCCGCACTGCCTCTCGTTCGGGCGCCACGAGCCCGCGGCGCGGCGCTACGACCGGGCGCGGGTCGAGGCGCTCGGGCTCGACGTGGTGCGGCGGCCCACCGGCGGCCGGGCGGTGTGGCACGGGCGCGAGGTCACCTACGCGCTGGCGGCTCCGAGCGTCGAGCTGGGAACCGTGCGCGAGTCGTACCTCGAGATCCACCGGATGCTGCTCGGCGCGCTTGGGCGGCTCGGCATCGCGGCCTGGCTGGCGCCAGCCGGTCGGGCGATCGGGGTGGATGGCGGGGCCTGCTTCGCGGCGCCGGCCGGCGGTGAGATCATGGTGGGGGGCCGCAAGGCGGCCGGCAGCGCGCAGCTCCGACAGGGCGGCGCGCTGTTGCAGCACGGATCGATCCTGCTCGAGGGCGACCAGGGCATGGTCCAGGCGGTGACGCGCGGCACGCCACCGCCCGATCTGGCGGGGGCGCTGGCTTCCCTGCTGTCCGCCCCACCGTCGGCCGAGGAGCTGGTGGAGGCCATCGCCGCCGCGGCGGCGAAGCGCTGGGGCGGACGATGGGAGCGACAGCCGAGCGGAGAGGCGCTGGTCGACTCGGCGGGCCGGCATGCCGCCCGGTTCCGTTCGGACGCCTGGACCTGGAGCAGCTGACTCGGCCCGCCCGCTCGTCCGGGTCACCCTGCCCTGCTACATTGCGGGCATCCCCTCCGCATCGCCCTTTCTGGAGTTCCTGTGACGCGTTGGACGCCACGGACTGTTCTGGCTGCGCCACTCGCCGCCTGGGTGCTGGGCCCAGCGCTCGCCTTCTGGTGCCCGATACCGGCGTCCGCGCAGTCGTCCAGGGCGCCCACCACCATCGTCATCGTGACCGGCGAGCAGGCCTCGTTGCCGATCCCGACGCTGATGGAGGGCCCGCTGGCGGCGGTGGCCAACTACGAGATCGCCGACCAGCTCTTCCTCCATCTGGCCGGACTCGGCCCCACGCTCACCACCGCCGGCGATCGCGATTTCGTGCCGCTCCTGGCCCAGCGCTGGGTGCGGCGCGACTCGGTGACCCTGGCGTTCGAGCTCGATCCGCGCGCCACCTGGCAGGACGGGGCGCCGGTGACCGCCCGCGACGTGGTATTCACCTTCGACCGGGCACGGGATCCATCGATCGCGCCGCGTCTCGCCGGCGTGCTCCGGCGCATCACGGCCGTCACCGCCGAGGGCGATCGCCGCGTCGTCTTTCACTTCTCCCGCCCCTACGCGGAGCAGGTGTACGACGCGGTCTTCCACGTCGCCCCTCTGCCGGCGCATCTCCTCGCCGGCCTGTCTCAGGAAGAGTTGCGCCAGTCACCGTTCCTGACCCACCCGGTGGGGAGTGGACCGTACCGCTGGGTGCGAAGCGTCGGCGGTGAGTACATCGAGCTGAGCGCGAACGAGCACTTCTTTCTCGGGCGACCCGCCATCCGGCGGGTGATCGTGCGCGTGGCCGCGGATGCCGACGCCAGGCTCAACCTGATGCTGAGCGGCGAGGCGGACGCGATGGACAACGTTCCCCCGCCACTCGCCAACCTCAGCCGGGTCGCCGCGGATCACGACCTGCGCCTCATTCCAGTGCCGTCCCCGGCGATCGGCTACCTCCTGTTCAACCAGCGCGACCCGCGGGACAGCTCCCGTCCCCACCCGGTGCTGGCCGATCCGGACGTGCGGCGCGCGATCGTCCTCGCCCTCGACCGGCCCCGGCTGGTGCGCGCCGTGATGGGGGCCTATGCGGAGGTGCCGTTCGGGCCGGTGTCCTCGATCCTGTGGATCAGGCATGGGGCGCCGCGTCCGCTCGCGCAGGACGTCGGTCGTGCGCGCCACCTGCTCGCCCGCGGTGGCTGGGCCGACCACGACGGCGACGGAGTGGCCGATCGCGACGGACGACCGCTGAGGCTCACGCTGAGCGTCCCCAACACCAGCGCCATCCGCCGCCAGCTCTCGCTCCTGGTGCAGGAACAGCTCCGCCAGGTGGGCATCCGGATCGAGGTGCAACAGTACGACGGCCCCATGTGGGGCAAGCGCAGGAGCGCCGGACTCTTCGACATCGACTTCTCCGCGGCGAGCCAGGACCCGACCCCGTCGGGCCTGACCCAGAGCTGGTCCTGCGCCGGCGCGAGCAACGTGGCGCGCTACTGCGATCCGACGGTCGACTCGCTGTTCGAGCGCGCCAGCCGCGGCGGACCGGATGTGGCCGACACCTGGCGCGCGGCGCTGACCCGGATCGAGGCCGACGCGCCCGCCGCCTTCATGTACGCGCCGCTCTACGTGTACGCGGTGCGACGGCGTTTTACCAACGTCACGATCCGGCCCGAGTCGTCGTGGCTCGCGCTCTGGCACTGGACGGTCGGACCGACGCAGGCACGCAAGGGCACGGGGAACTGAGGTGGGCCGCTGGCTGGTCGGGCGCACGTTGCAGGCGCTCGGCACGCTGCTGATCGTGCTGCTGCTGCTGTTCATCCTGATGCGGCTGGCACCGGGCGATCCACTCTCCCGGCTCTCCGACGACCAGCCACTCTCGGCGGCGGAAATCGCCTCGCTCAGGGCGCGGTACGGACTCGACCGGCCGATCGCCGCCCAGCTGGCCTCCTTCGTCGGCGGCCTGGCCCGAGGAGACCTCGGCGCCTCGATCGAGTACGGTCGGCCGGTCAGCTCCCTGCTGGCCGAGCGGCTTCCCGCGACCCTCCTGTTGGGCGGGGCGGTCCTCCTGCTCAACTTCACCGTCGGCATCTGGCTCGGCGTGCGCCAGGCAGTGGGCCGCGGCGCGTGGGCCGACCGGTGGCTCACCATGCTCTCCCTGGCCGGCTACGCGACTCCGTCGTTCTGGCTGGGACTGGTGCTGGCCTGGCTGGTGGGCGTACGATGGCGCCTGCTCCCCGCCGCCGGAATGCACGACCCGCTGCTCGACCCGGACGCGGGGTTGCTGACCCGCTCGGGTGACGTGCTGCGGCACCTGGTGCTCCCCGCGCTCACGCTCTCCGTGGTGAGCATCGCGGGCACCATGCGGCACCAGCGGAGCTCCATGATCGAGGCACTCCGCCTTCCTTATATAGTGACGGCCCGGGCCAAGGGGCTGTCGGAAGCGGCGGTCACCTGGCGGCACGCCTGGCGCAACGCCGTCTTCCCGGTGCTGACCCTGTTCGGGCTCTGGCTCCCGGTGCTGGTGACCGGGTCTGTGTTCGTCGAGTCGGTCTTTGCCTGGCCGGGATTGGGCTCGCTCGCAGCCCGGGCCGTCGGGTATCGCGACTATCCGCTCCTCATGGGCACGTCGCTGCTGGTCGCGGTGCTGGTGGTGCTGGGGAGTCTGCTCACCGATCTCGCCTACGCCGTGCTGGATCCTCGGGTGCGCCTGTCGTGACCGCGATCTGGGACTCGCTCGGACGGGCATGGCGCACCACGCGAGGCCGGGCCGGCGCCGTCGTCCTCCTCGCGGTCGCGGCGGCTTCAGTGCTCGGCCCGTTTGCCCTGCCCGACCCGCTGGCCCAACCAAACATCCTGGGCGGCGCCATCCTGCCGCCGAGCCTGGGACATCCGTTCGGCACCGACGAGCTTAGCCGCGACGTGCTCGCGCGGGTGGTGAGCGGCGGGCGGGTGTCGCTCACCGTGGCATTGCTCGCGGTGGGGTTGTCGGTCACACTGGGCGCGCTGGTCGGGCTGGTGGCCGGCTACTTCGGCGGCGCGGTGGACGCGGCGCTCATGCGCTTGGTGGACGGCGCGCTGGCGGTACCGCGACTCTTCCTGCTCCTGCTGCTGCTGGCGGTCTCGGAGCGGGTGCCGCTCGCGGTGCTGGTGCTGCTGATCGGAACCACCGGGTGGTTCGCCACCAGTCGCCTGGTGCGCGGGGAGATCCTCCGGCTGCGGGAGGAGAGCTACGTGTGGGCCGCCGCCGCCCTCGGCGCCAACCGCCGGCGCATCATCCTGCGGCACCTGCTGCCGAACGCCATGGGACCGCTGCTCGTCGCGGCCACGCTCGGGGTGGGAGACGTGATCCTCCTCGAGGCCGGGCTCTCCTTCCTCGGGCTCGGTGTCCAGCCGCCGGCACCCTCCTGGGGAGGCATGATCATGGATGCGCGCCAGGTGCTGGTGACCGCCCCCTGGGTCGGTATCTTCCCCGGGCTCGCCATCACGATTACCGTGCTGTCGGCCAACCTGTTCGGCGACGCACTGCGCGACGCCGTGGACCCGCGAGGCGCATGACTCGAGTGCTCCAGGTGGAGAACCTGCGGGTGTCCTTCCCGGACGGAGCCGGCCACCGCTTCCACCCGGTGGACGGGGTGAGCTTCGAGCTGCGGAAGGGCGAGACGCTCGCGCTGGTCGGCGAGTCAGGGTGCGGGAAAAGCCTCACCAGCCTGGCGCTGCTCCGGCTGGTTCCGCCGCCCGGCCGGGTCGACGCGGGGAGCGTGATTCGCCTGGGCGACACGGACGTGCTGTCGCTCACCGGCGAGGCGCTGCGCCGGATCCGCGGCCGCCGCATCGGCATGATCTTTCAGGATCCGATGACCAGCCTCAACCCCGTGTTCACCGTCGGCGACCAGATCGCCGAAGGGGTACGAGCACATTTCAAGGTGAGCCGTGCCGAGGCGCGGGACCGGGCGCTGCGACTGCTGCAGGAGGTCGGCATCCCGGACCCGGACTCGCGGCTGGATGCCTATCCGCACCAGCTCAGCGGGGGCATGCGCCAGCGGGTGATGATCGCCATCGCGTTGTCGGCGGAGCCCGAGATCCTGGTGGCCGACGAGCCGACCACCGCGCTGGACGTGACGGTGCAGGCCCAGATCCTCGAAGTGCTGGAGGCGCTCCGGCGGAGCCGGGGAATGGCGGTGCTGCTGATCACCCACGACCTCGGGATCGTCGCGGGCCGGGCCGACCGCGTCGCGGTGATGTACGCGGGGCAGATCGTGGAGGAGGCACCGACCGGAGAGCTGTTCGCCCATCCGTCGCACCCGTACACCCAGGGACTGTTCGCGTCGGTGCCGCGGATCTCGGGGCCGGTGCAGCGGCTCACGCCGATCGGCGGCAGCGTGCCCCCGGCGAACGCGTGGCCCTCGGGGTGCCGCTTCCGCCCGCGCTGTCCCAAGGCGTTCGACAAAAGCGAGCTGCCCCCGGAGCTGCTTGCCGTCGGGGCGGACCACCGGATGCGGTGCTGGCTCGCCGATCCTACTTAGCGTCGTTCGGCTGGTTCAATTGCCACCATCGGCAGATTCACCACGGAGACACGGAGGACACGAAGGGAGCACGGAGAACCACATTTTTCGTGATGTCTTGTTCCCCTGTTTCTCCGTGCGGCCTCCGTGGTTCTCCGTGTCTCCGTGGTGAAATCCACACACTGGAGCCCCGCCGCGACATGCCGAAGCTGTAAACCGTGATACCCTAACCTCATGAGATGGTGCATCCGCTTCCTCACGAACGCACGATGGTGACGGCCGTGCCTGAGCCGCTGCTGGTGGTGCGTGACCTGGTCAAGCACTACCACGCCGCCGGACTCTTCCGGAAGCCGGCCCCGCCGGTGCGCGCGGTAGACGGCGTCTCGTTCACGGTGGGCCGGGGCGAGACGCTGGCGCTGGTGGGAGAGTCCGGGTGCGGCAAGTCCTCGGTCGGCCGCACCATCCTGCGGCTGCAGGAGCCGACCAGTGGCAGCGCGCGGTTCGAGGACACCGAGGTGTTCTCACTCGACCGCGCCGCGCTCCGGCGGGCCCGGCGAAGGATGCAGATCATCTTCCAGGACCCGTACAGCTCACTCAACCCCCGCATGTCGATCGGCGCGGCGGTGGCCGAGGGGATCGAGATCCACCGGCTGGCCGCCGGCGCGGAGGTCGGCCGCCGGGTCGCGGCCCTGCTCGCGGAGGTCGGCCTCGACCCGAGCTATGCCCGGAAGTACCCGCACGAGTTTTCCGGGGGTCAGCGCCAGCGCATCGGCATCGCCCGGGCGCTGGCGGTCGAGCCCAGGTTCATCGTGTGTGACGAGCCGGTCTCCGCGCTCGACGTCTCGGTCCAGGCGCAGGTGCTCAACCTGCTCTCCGACCTGCAGCGCGACCGCGGACTCTCATATCTCTTCATCGCGCACGACCTGGCGGTGGTGCGGCAGATCGCCCAGCGGATCGCGGTGATGTACCTCGGCAGAATCGTGGAGGAGGGCGCGACCGAGTCGCTGCTCGCCTCCCCCCGCCACCCCTATACCGTGGCGCTGCTCTCGGCGGTGCCGGAGCCGGACCCGGGGCTGCGCCGATCCCGCATCGTCCTGCGGGGCGACCTTCCCAGCCCGTCCAACCCACCGTCCGGCTGCCCCTTCCACACCCGGTGCTTCCATCCGTTGCGGGACGAGCGCTGCGTGCAGGAGGTTCCGCCGCTCCGACCCGTCGGGGCGACGATGGCGGCCTGTCACTACGCCGAGCAGACGCCCCTGCCCGACGCTTCCCCGACCGTCTGAGTGGTGAGGCCGGTCACGGCCGGCAGACCAGGGACCGGCGAGCTTCCCAGGAGGATGGCTCAACTCTCTCAGGAAGGCGAATCATGACGGACAAGCGGGACACCAAGGACCTGGCGACCGAAGGCGGCGAGGACCGCCTCAAGGGCGTGGCCAAGGTCGTGGAGGGGCGAGTGCGGAGTGCGGTGGGTGGTGCGACGGGTGATACCGGCGAGCAGGTGAAGGGCAAGGCCCAGGAGCTCAAGGGGAAGGCCCAGCAGGCGCTGGGAAAGGCCAAGCAGCGTCTGGACCCGGATCCTGGAGTCGCCGAGCCAGGGGACGAGAAAAAGTAAGGCGGTCCCCCGCCTAGAAGGCCCCCCGGACCGCGCTGGAGACGAGCTCCAACTCCACCGCGATCCGTCCGATCCCGATCCAGGCATCGTCCAACCGGCCGGCGGCGCCGTCCTTCTCCAGGGCGGCGCAGGCCTGCCCCAGCCGCATGGCGCCGATGATCCACGCCCCGCCTTTGCTGGCGTGCGCCGCGGCGCGCACCGCCGCCGCGTCGGAACGGGCGACGGCCGCCTCGATCTCCCGAGGTTCTGGTCGGCATCGAGGAGCAGGACGCGGCGGCCCTGGGCCGCCAGCGCGGTGGCCATGAGCACGCTCACTCGACACGGGCTAGCGCGCAGGTCGTCGAGCGGATGCCTGGCTAGAGTCGTCTGCGGAAGGAGAGTCCCTCCGCGTTCATGGGGAAAAGGCTGCCGGTTGGTGCGGCGGGAAGTGCCGGGCTCAGCGTTCTCTGCCCCGCTCCCCGACATCATACCGGGCACCTTCACGGTGCAGGTGTGCGAGCCGGGAGGAGCGCATCTTGTCCGGGGCGATGCTGCCCGCTAGTGGAGAACCGGTGGATAAGTGCAAACGTGTTCGTGACATCGCCCGTTCGTGACATTGCCAGCTACTGATTGTGACGAAGCGCTCGTACGATTCTGACGCGTCGCCGCTCGCTCGGGCTCCGGACGCAGGATCCCGGCTTTCATCTACCCCAGTTCCGCGAGGTCGTATGGTCTCACGGTCGTTTTACCGACTCCCACCGCGTCTCTTGTGACCCTGGTTCTTGCCGGCTGTACCGGTTTGGCAGCCGGCCCCGAAGTGAGCACGACGACTCCCGTCCCGGTCTCACGGGACTCAGCGTTCGTGAGGGCCAAGCGCGCGGTCCAGGCCGAGGGGTTCACGCTCGACGTGCAGGATTCGTTGGCAGGACGGCTGACCGGGCTCCGCTACCCGAGCTCAACTGCGAAGATGGGTACCGCGGCCGCGTGCCGGGTCCAGCTTGCGCTCGCGCTGCACGGCGGGCCGGAGCGCACCGACATCGGCTGGACGAGCCGGTGGATTGCGCCGGTCGCAATGGCCACGACCCCGAACAAGGTGTGCGAAACCGATCGGACCGAGACCCTCGCCCGCATCGAACAGGTGATCACCCCTCCCCAGCAATAACCCGCCGGCACGAGGGGATCTCTTTGCTACTGGTTCATCGAGCTTCTGGGGGAAAGCAATATCGGTGGGCGGATAGCAAATCGAGAGTGGCGGTCGTGCTCCACTCAGGCAGGACGTCTTGACGTTTCCGAGGTCACCGCGCGAGGCGTGTTCAGTCGGTTCCGGAGCGTGCGCTCGCTGATCCCGAGCAACTTGGCGGCCCGGGTGCGGTTGCCGCCGGTAGCCTCCAACGCCCGCTCGATCGCGCGGCGCTCGATCTCCTCCAAGGCGAAGGGCAGCGGCTCGGCAGTGGACGCGGTCGAGGCGGCAGGCGGCCCCGCGGCGAGGCTCGTGGCCAGTCTGGCGGGTGGGACGCCCGACACATCCGCCTCCTGCGGATACTCGTCGAATGCGGACGGGAGCAGGACGGTGCCCCGGCAGAGTATGACCGCTCGCTCGATCGCGTTGGCCAGCTCTCGCACGTTCCCCGGCCAGGAGTGGCGCTGGAGCCGGTGAATCGTTTCGGGCGCGATCGCCAACACCGGAGTCCCCTGGTGGTCGGCCATTCTCTGGACGAAATGATGCACCAGGCGCGGAATATCCTGCACCCGTTCGCGGAGCGGCGGCGTGCGAATCGGCACCACGTTCAGCCGGTAGTAGAGATCGCTGCGAAACCTGCCCGCGTCGACCTCCGCCTTGAGGTCCCGGTTGGTCGTGGCTATGAGGCGCACGTCTACCTTGATCGATTGGGTGCCGCCGACTCTCTCGAATTCCTGCTCCTGAATCACCCGCAGCAGCCTGGACTGGAGATCGATCCGCATTTCGGAGATCTCATCGAGCAGGAGCGTGCCGGCGTGCGCCCGCTCGAAGGCGCCGGCGGTGCGAACGGTGGCGCCGGTGAACGCGCCCTTCTCGTGCCCGAACAGGGCGCTCTCCACCAGGCCTTCGGGCATCGCGGCGCAGTTCATCGTGATGAACGGCGCGTCCTGACGCGGGCTCTGGTCGTGAATGGCGCGGGCGAACAGCTCCTTCCCCGTGCCCGACTCGCCCTGGAGCAACACCGTCGCCCGAGTCGGCGCCACCGTGCCGATCACCTCCATCACCCGGCGGAACTGCTCGCTCTCGCCGATGAGGGCACGGGTTGCTCGGATCTTGAGGATCTCACGCCGGAAGGTCTCGTTTTCCCGCCGCAGTCGAACCACTTCCAGCGCCTGATGGACGGCGATCTCCAGGGTCTCGGAGCGGATCGGCTTGGTGAGGTAGTCGATGGCCCCGGTCTTGATGGAGATGACGGCGTGCTCGATGCTGGAGTATCCGGTCATGATGATGACCGGGATCCGGTAGCCTTCCTTCTCCAGCCGCCCGAGCAGGTCGAGCCCGGTCAGCTTCGGCATTCGGTAATCGGCGATGATCAGATCGAGCGGGGTGCGCGTCACCGTCTGCATCGCCTCTTCGACGCTCGACACCAGCAGCGGCCGGTGGCCGATCTTCGCGAGGGTGTGCTCCAAGATGACGCCGACGGAGGGCTCGTCGTCGACGCAGAGGATGGTAGCCATCGGCTCCGATGAGCAGGAGGAGTGGGGGTCGCCGGGGCTGCGGGCTCAAGCTCGCGTGGGAACAACCCGACATTGAAACATAGTGCCATCCATCGCGAACGTCAGCTCGCGGCTTGCATCGTGGTCGCGCATGTGCTTTCTGGGAGTCGACTTAGGAGGCTACCATCGGCGCGGTCGCGCGAGCCGCTAATGCCCGCTCTTGGGAGGCGAATCTGGCCCGGGACCAGTCAGCGTTTCGCCGCTCAAGTAGAGGGGGATTCGCGCCGATAGTTTCACCACTAATGAGGAGAACGATGTCGGATGACCCCTTGAAGCTCCGAGCTGTTCCCCCGTCCGATCCCGGCCTTCTGGCCGCCGATCGGTCGGCGCGCCACCCAGGCAACTCCCTTGCCGGCGAGGGGAACGTGGAGCAGTGCCACGTACCCGGGGCTAACGTCGAGGTCCCCATGGTTTTGCGCAGTCTACCGGAGGAGTCGGGCACGGAGCAGGTACCACAAGGCACGCTGTCCCCAGAGCGGATGCGTGAGGTGCTCCGCCGCCTGGCCGACACCACCTATGACAGCGCCCAGGTTCACGACGTGATCGCCCGCCGCATCCAGAAGGACCTGGGCCTTTCCACCGGGAGTGAAGCACCATGAAGTGTCTGGTCGTCGACGATTCCGCTACGATGCGGCGCATCGTGATCAACGCGCTCAAGACCATCGGCTATAGCGATGCCGTCGAGGCTGCCGATGGGAGAGAGGCGGTGACAACGAGGAGCCTCAAGGAAGACATTCTCCAGGCCCTCGATGCCGGCATCAACAGCTACATTCTCAAGCCCTTCACTCCCCAGGTGCTCAAGGCGATGAACGACGAGACCTTCCGCTCCGGGCGTTCCCCGGTCCGCTGCCCAAGCTGATCGAACTCCCGCGACCCCTCCAGCGGCCGCCCGGCCTGGAGGAGATGGCGAGCGCCTGACCCCCTTCACTTCCCTCCAGTCTCATTCTTTACTTCCTACCGCGTCGCATCCGTCCCTCTCAGAGTCCGCCATGCCACGACAGCCGTTCACCCAGGTGGACGCGTTTACCGACCGGGCCTTCAGCGGCAATCCCGCGGCCGTCTGCCTGCTCGAGGCCGAGCGGGGCGCGGAGTGGATGCAGCTCGTGGCCGCCGAGATGAACCTGGCCGAGACCGCCTTCCTGGTCCGGCGGCCGGACGGGTTCGGGCTGCGCTGGTTCACTCCGAGCTGCGAGGTCGATCTCTGCGGCCACGCGACGCTGGCGAGCGCGCACGCGCTGTGGGAGAACGGGCAGCTCGCGCCCGATGCGACCGCCCGATTCCACACCCGGAGCGGTGTGCTCACCGCCGAGCGGCGCGACGGAACGATCTGGCTCGACTTCCCGGCCACGCCGGCCGCTCCCGCGCCCGTGCCGGCCGAGCTCACCGACGCGCTCGGCGCGTCCCCACGCTACGTCGGCCGGACCCCGTTCGATTATCTCGTCGAGCTGGAGTCGGAGCCGACAGTGCGAGCGCTGGACCCCGATCTCGGTCGCCTCGCACGGCTCCCGGTGCGGGGCGTGATCGTCACCGCCGCCTCGATCGATCCGGCGCGACAATTCGTCTCCCGGTTCTTCGCCCCGGCCGCGGGCATTCCGGAGGACCCGGTCACCGGCTCAGCGCACTGCGCCCTGGGGCCGTTCTGGGGGGAGCGCCTCGGCAGGATGGAGCTCGTCGGGTACCAGGCGTCGCGTCGCGGAGGCACCGTCCGGGTTCGCCTGGCAAACGAGCGGGTCCATCTCGGAGGACAGGCAGTGACGGTGCTGCGGGGGGAGCTGCTCGCGTGACCGGCGGCGTTGCACCGGACCCGATCGCGGCGTTCCAGACCCTGGACCTCAGGGTCGGACGAGTGCTGCGGGTCGAGCCCAACGAGCGCGCGCGGAAGCCTTCTTACAAGCTCTGGATCGACTTCGGGCCCCTCGGGCAGCGCACCTCCAGCGCGCAGCTCCGGGCGGTCTATCGGGCCGACGAGCTGGTTGGCCGCCTGGTCATCGCGGCGGTCAATCTGGGGACCCGCAACATCGCGGGGTTCGCATCGGAGGTGCTGGTGCTGGGGCTGCCCGACGAAGCGGGCGAGGTCGTCGTGCTGAGCGCCGAGCGCGAGGTGCCGCTCGGCGGGCGGGTCTATTAGGCGGGACCGACGGCGCTCAGAGGGAGTCGCCCGGCACGGGACGGACCACCAGGCCGGTGACCTCGCCGTTCTTGGCCAGACTCCACTCGATCAACATCCGGTGGCGGGAGCGGTTGAACCAGGCGGTGCGCTGGTAGATGTGGAACGGCGCCTCGGTCGACACCCGCTCGTCGATGGCGCTCTTCTCCCGGCCGAGGCGGCTGACCGCTCGTCCGGCGAAGTTCGCTAGATCGCCGACGCTCCCGAAGGTCTGACGCATCTCGGGAGAGAACCGGTCCCACAGCTTCTGATACTCGTTGCCGTACAGCCAGGCGGTGTAGAGTCGCCCCTGCTCGAGCAGCGTCCGGGGCTGTTGATCGCCGCGGGCGGTGCACCCCGCGGCGACGATGACCAGCACGAGTCCGACATTCCACCTTCGCATCGCGTCCTCACTCTGCTCTCTGCCGGATCACCCCTTCTGGAGTGCCCATGCGGGTCTACATCTCGGTCGATATGGAAGGCGTCGCCGGCGTCGTTCACCAGGATCAGACCGACCCGATCGATCCCCGGCATGCGGGGGAGTATAATCGTTTCCGCCGGCTGATGACGGCGGAAGCGAACGCCGCCATCGAGGGCGCGCTGGCCGCCGGCGCCGAGGCCGTGCTGGTGAACGACAGCCACTGGCTCATGCGCAACCTGCTGGCGGAAGAGCTGCATCCGGCGGCCGAGCTGCTGAGCGGCGGACCCAAGCTCCACTCCATGGTGGAAGGAATCGATGGCGGCTTCGACGCGGCCCTCTTCATCGGCTATCACGCCCGCGCCGGGACCCACCACGCGATCATCGATCACACCTACACCGACCTGGTTCACGAGGTTCGGCTCAACGGGCACCCGGTGGGCGAGCTGGCGATCAACGCGGCGCTCGCCGGCACCTACGGGGTGCCGGTCGCGCTGGTGAGCGGCGACCAGGCGCTCGCCGCCGAGGCGGGGGAGCTCCTGGGCGACGCGATCGAAACCGTGGTCGTGAAGCACGCCGTCGGCCGCTTCGCCGCCCGGAGCCTGGCGCCGGTGGAAGCCTGTCGGCGGATCCGCGCCGGTACCATCGCCTCGCTTGGCCGGCGGCACGAGCCGTTCCGGCCCGCGTCCCCGGTTCGGCTGGAGGTGGAGTTCGCCCTCACCCAGATGGCGGACATGGCGGAGCTGGTCCCGAGCTCGGTGCGGTCGGGAGGCCGCACCGTCGCCTACTCGGACGACGACTTCCGCGAAGTCTTCCGCGCCTGGCGCGCGATGTACAATCTCGCCTCGGTGGAGTGAGATCACGGGTCTCCGACATCCACCCCTGGTCCTTCCGCCGCTCGAACGAGATAAGCGACCGCCCGCGCCAGTACCTATGCTGGAATGGGAATCTGTTCCTTGTGCTGCGCCAGCCACTGCTCGAATGACTGGAGCTCCGGATTCAGGCGCCGGGTGAACTCGACGTCGCGCACACCGCGGAAGTAGTCGTTGAAGTCGCGCTTGAACTGGAACATGTTGCCCAGGTCGTCGGCGCCGGGGAAGCCAAAGCTTCGGTAGACCTCGGGCGGCACGTTGTTGTAGCGGATCTCCTTGCCCAGCGCGCGGCTCAGCGCGGCCGCCATCTCGGCGCCAGAGAGGTGCTCGCCGGCGATTGCCACCGTCTTGCCGATGAACTCCTTGCCGCGCTTGAAAATGGCATAGGCCGTCCTGCCGATGTCCTCGACGGCGATGGCCGGGAGCTTCTTGTCGTCGAGCGGGAAGACGAGCGCGAGCTGCCCGTCCGGCCCGCGCTGGGGTCCCGCGCCGAAGGAGATGAGGTTCTCCCAGAAAAACGACGTGAGCAGGAACGTCGTCGGCACTCCTTCCTGACGAAACAGGTCGTCGGCCTCGCCCTTCGCGTCGAAATGCGGGACCTTGTATTTGCCCAGGAGCGTCGGCATGCGATCGTCGCTCAGCGGCACCCACTTCCTGGTATCCTCGAGGGTGGACCAGATCACGTGCTGCAGGCCGGCGGCCTTGGCCGCCCGCGCGATGTTCCCCGCCTGCACGAACTCCCTCTCCGGCGAAAAGTGCTCCCAGAAGTTGGTGAGGCCAAACGCACCATAGGCCCCGGCGAATGCTCGCTCCAGGCTCCGTTGGTCGTCCAGGTCCGCCGCGACAACCTCGGCACCTTCGGCGGCGAGCGCCTTGCCCTTGTCCGAGTCCGGGTGCCGCGTCAGTCCGCGGACCCGGAACGGCCCGTTCCGGTCAGCCAGGATCGCGCGCACCAGGCCGCCGCCTTGCGCACCGGTCGCGCCGACGACCGCGATCACTTTCCTCTGCTCTGCCATGACGAATCTCCTGCCAAGGGGTTGAGCGCGCTCATGGTACCAGCGCATCGCACAGCCGCATCAGCTGCCGGAGCTTGCTTTCGGTCAGCGCGGCCGTGATGGCCTTCTGCATCGCGAGCACATCGGGGTCGAGCCGATCCAACAGCGCGAGCCCCGCTTTGGTGATCGTGGCGATCGATTCTCGACGGTCGTCCCCATTGCGGAGCCGGGCCACCAGCCCCCGCCGCGCCAGCCGGTCGAGCATACGGGTGACGTCGGGCGCCCGGTGGATCATCCGCCGGGCGACCTCGTTGCGTGGATGGCCGCCCGGGTACACGCCCCGAAGAATCCGGAGCACGTTGTACTGGTCGGCCGTGACGCCGTGGCGCTCCCAGATCGGCGCGACGGCCTGATCGATGTGCTCGGCAGCGACCATCAAGCTCACCACCGCCTCATCGGCGACGCTGTGGAAGCGCCGCTGCTGGAGCCGCTCGCGGATCGGCATGGCGCCGAATATGTGTTGCCAACACTGATTGTCAAGGGCGGGCGGCTGGAGCGAGAGGACGAACGCCTCGCTGGCGCCCTCGCGTGACTTAGAGCAGGTTAACAAGCAGAAGAGCTAAGTTACACTATACCAGACGATTGAGTGGCAGCACCTCAGGTTCTATCCCAGCCTCATCTCCGGGAGGTTCCGCCCGGTTTTCCGTGTCCTCCCACTCGCTCCATGGTCAACTCCGTCTGGAGGCTCTCCCGATCCCGAAAGATCGTGGCCAGCGCCAGCACGCGTCCACCACGATTGAAGCGGACGGCGCAATCGCGTCCCTCGATCTCGCCCTCGACCTCGATCGCGTCCCACCGCTCCGCGTGCCCCACATAGTTGATGCTCACATCGTAGTGCTGGCTCCAGAAGAACGGCACCGCGTCGAACGGCTCGCGCATCCCCAGGATGTTCCGCGCGGCCGCCTGTCCCTGGCGCTGTGCCACCACCCAGTGCTCCACCCGGATTCGCTCGCCCGTGTGCGGGTCCGGCCAGCGGGCGATGTCGCCGGCCGCGAAGATGCCGGGTGCGCTGGTCTCGAGGAACTCGTTCACCACCACGCCGCGATCGAGCGTCAGCCCCGCCGCCTCGGCCAGCTCGACGTTCGGCTTGACCCCGATCCCGGCGATCACGAAGTCGGCGGCCAGGCGCTCGCCGTTCTCCAGAACGACGCCGGCCGCGGAGATCTCTCGCGCCTTCTGGCCCAGGTGGAACCGGACACCGTGCTCCTCGTGGATCTTGCGGATGAAGTCGCCGAGCTCGGGGCCGATCACCCGCTCGAGCGGGCGGGACTCGGGCGCCACCACATGCACGTCCAGGCCGCGGGTTCGAAGGGACGCCGCCACCTCGAGTCCGATGAAGCTGGCACCGAAGACGACCGCGCTCCGTCCTGGCTTGGCGGCGGCGATGATCGTGCGGCTGTCGGCCAGGCTCCGCAGGTAGTACACCGGGAGACCGCCCCGATCCACGCCGGACGGCAGTCCGATCGGCGTGGCGCCGGTGGCGAGGAGCAAGGCGCCGTAGCGGAGCGTGCGTCCGTCATCCAGCGCGACCTGCCGCTCGCCCGGCCGCACCTCCGTCACTCGGCGGCCGCTGAGGCGCTCGACCTTGCAGTCCCGGTCGAATTCAGGGGCCCGCAACGGCATCCATTCTTCCTGGGCGTTCCCCGCGAGGTAGTCCTTGGAGCAGTTGGGGCGATCGTAGGGGGCGTCCGGATCGGGATCCACGACCGTGATCGTCCCTTCGTATCCTTCGACTCGGAGGGTAGCGACGGCGCTGTCTCCCGCCGCGCCTCCCCCCACGATCACCACGCTTTCGAGCTCGCGACCTCTCTTCGCGCCGCGCGGCACCGGGGCCTCCGCCTTCCCGGTGACGTAGACTCGCCCATCGCGCTCCTCGACGGTCCAGCGGCTCAGGGGGTGCAGCGCCGGCGGGCGAACCGGGTGGCCGGTGCGCAGGCTGAAGCAGGCGTGGTGCCAGGGACAGCGCACCGTATCGCCGACCATCAGTCCCTCGGCCAGGGGGCCACTATAATGGGTGCACGTGCCGCCGACGGCGAACCATTCCGGACCCCGGCGCGCGAGGAGCACCCCTTCCCCGTCCACGTGGCCCGCCAGCATGCCGCCATCCGCCACGTCGCCGGCTGGAATCCCCCGCCTCAAGTCCGGTCCGGTCGGGCCCTTCTCCTCTGCCGACATGTCATTCCCTCCTGGCCACGGGACCCACTCCTTCCGGAAGTGTAACGTCGGCGGACCCGATCGTCGCCCGGCGGGAACCCTGAGGCCGGATGCGGCATTACACTCCCCGAGTCGCCACCCACCCGATCGAGAGGACTCCATGGCAGACTCCCGTCCGCTCAGGCCCGGACGCAGGCCGCTCCGGACGCCCGCTTGACTTCTGCTTGACTGGGAGATGCCACTCATGGAGGCGTCAACGACTTCTCCCGTTCCGGGCAGGGGCGGCTGGTGGAACACCTCGTGCCACGACTCCTGAGCACTGCCCACGAGCTCACCCGAGCCGCTGGCGTTCCTAACGACAGGAGCTCCGTATGCCTGCACTCAACTGCGCCCCCTCCTCGCCCCCGATCCGACCGCCGCGTCGCGAAGGGCTGCGCCGGCTCGCGCGCCGGCTTGCTCCCACGCTCGCCGCTCTCCTGGTAGCCACGCTGGCCTGCCGGGAGGACGCCGAGTCACCGACCGCCCCGGAGCCCGGGCCGGCGCTCGCCACCACGGCGACCACTGCGCTGGCGTTCTACTAGGTGAGCGGCGGCGGGGTACACACCTGCGGCGTGACCACCGACAATCGAGCCTACTGCTGGGGCCACAATTTGTTTGGCCAACTCGGCGACGGCACCACCACCGACCGGCTGACGCCAGTCGCAGTCGCCGGCACGCTCCGCTTCCGCCAGGTGAGCGCGCGCGCCGGCGTTACCTGCGGCGTGACCACGGACTACCGGGTCTACTGCTGGGGAAACAACAGCTCCGGGCAGCTCGGCGACGGGACCCAATACACCGATCGTCTCACGCCGGTCCCGGTGGCGGGCGGACGCCAGTTCCGCCAGGTGGACGCGGGCTCGTACCACACCTGCGGCGTGAGTTACCCGGACAGCCGGGCCTACTGCTGGGGGTGGAACACTTCAGGCCAATTGGGCAACGGCACAGTCGCCGTCAACCTCTACCGCCTGACGCCGGTCGCGGTCGCGGGCACGCTCCCGTTCCGCCAGGTGAGTGCCGGCTACCATCACACGTGCGGCGTGACCACCGACAATCGGGCCTTCTGCTGGGGTTCGAACATTTCGGGCCAACTCGGTGACAGCTCGACGGCTTCCCAGCGTTTGACTCCCTCCCGGGTGGCTGGCACGCGCCGGTTCCGCCAGGTGGACGCGGGCCGCCTCCACACCTGCGCCGTGACCACCTATGACCGGGCCTTCTGTTGGGGAGATGGCCGAACTGGACAGATTGGCGATGGGAAGACCCACCTAAGCTTTTGGCCCAGGGCGGTCGCTGGCGGGCTCAGCTTCGAGCGCGTGAGCACGGGCGGCTATCACACCTGCGGCGAGACCACGGGCAACCGGGCCTACTGCTGGGGCTACAACAGTTCTGGCGAGCTCGGCGACGGCACGACCACCCGGCGTCTGACGCCAGTCGCGGTCGCCGGCGGCCTCTTCTTCAGCCAAGTGAGTGCGGGCCACGGCCACACCTGCGGGAGGACCCCCGCCGCCGTAGCCTATTGCTGGGGTGGCAACCCCGGCGACGGCACGAACACCGATCGCCTGACGCCGGTCCCGGTCGCGGGGGCGATGTGAACGTCAATCCGGACGCTGACCGCTCACCACCGTGCTCGCCGCGCGCAGCGCCGCGACCTCTCCGGCCCCGAGTCCCATGCCTTCGAGCAACTCGTCCGGGAGGGTGGTGAGTCCCTGGCGCAGGGTGGCCAGGTCGATCGAGGACCGATTGAGGAGCTCCAGCGTGTCCAGCCCGCGCGCCTGTGAGAAGTCCGGACGCGCGGTGGACCGGTGACGCCGGGTGCTCGTGCAGCACCGTGAAGCCACAGGCCGAGATCATGAACAGCCCGAGCAGGGCCGCTTCGATCAGGTATTCCTCGACGTGATGCCTGGCCGGAGGCGGCGCGACCGGTGCCGACGACGCCGCCGGCCGCTCAGCGAGCGATGCGCTCTGCACGGCGTGCCTTCCCTGGTTGGACCGCCTCCGCCGCGCCGAGGACCAGACGATCGAGCCTGAGCGCCTCGGCCACCGACCAGGCCTGGAAGGGGCAGCCTCGCGGCGTGTGGGGCGGCTCCGCGTCGGCGATCTCGGAGATGTGGCCCACCCCGGCCTCGGAGAGGTGGTCCAGCAGCGGCTGGAAGAACCGCCGACGGGCCTCGTCGCGGATGTCCGCACCGTCCCCACGCACCCGAACCCAGGCTTCCACGAACGGGCCCAGCAGCCAGGGCCAGACGGTGCCCTGGTGGTACGCGCCGTCGCGCTCGCGGATGCCGCCCTGGTAGCGCGGCGTGTAGCCCTCCGAGCCGGGCGCCAGGGTGCGGAGGCCGAGCGGCGTCCAGAGCTGGCGCTCGACGGCGTCGACCACCTGGCGAGCCCGCTCTCCCTCCACCAGAGGGTAGGGCAGTCCGCCGACCGCCAGGATCTGGTTGGGGCGCAGGGTGGCATCGAGGCGGCCGTCCACGTGATCGGCATCGACCACGTCGTAGAGCCACCCGGACTCGGCGTCCCAGAAGCGCCGGGCGAAGCTCTCCACCCCGCGGGCGTAGATCGACCCGTAGCCCGGCGCGAAGCGCTCGGCGATGCGGAGGGCGTTGAGCCAGAGCGCCTGGATCTCGACCGGCTTCCCGATCCGCGGCGTGACGACCCAGTCGCCGACCTTCGCGTCCATCCAGGTGAGCTGAATGCCCCGCTCCCCGGCGGCGAGCAGGCCATCGTCCGTCACTCTGATCCCGTAGCGGGTGCCCCGCAGGTGTCCCGCCAGAATCGCCTGCACCGCCAGACCGAGGGCCTTGCGGTCGCGCGCGGGCGCTGGGCAGCCCGCGGCTTCGGTGGCCTCGAGATACTCGTGCGCGGCCACCACGTACCAGAGCGACGCGTCGACCGTATTGTACTCGGCGGCGTCTCCCTGATCGACGAAGCGATTGGGGAGCATCCCCTCGGAGACCAGGTCCGCCCACTCCAGCAGGATCGAGCGGGCGTCGGCCAGACGACCGGTCGCGAGACAGAGGCCCCTGAGGGAGATGAACGTGTCGCGCCCCCAGTCGGTGAGCCAGGGATAGCCGGCGACGACCGTCTTCCCCGGATCGCGCCGCACCAGATACGCGTCGCCCGCGCGCTCCAGTCGGGTCGCGAATCGCGCACGCCGGGCTCGCTCCGAGCGGCGGAAGCGGCGGAATCCGCCGGCGGCGGTGAGGCCGTCGGGGAGCGCCGCGTCCGCGCCGAGCAGGAGCACGGCGTCGCCCTGGGAGAGATCCCACCGGAAGACGCCGGGCGCCGCCAGATCCTCCGTGTGGTCCAGCCCGCGCGCCCGCTCCTCCGAGTAGAGGAATCCGCGGTACCACTCCGGGTCCGCGCGATAGCTGCCGTTGGAGAGGGCGCGCACAGCCGGCACGCCGTCGTAGGGGTGCCACTGCACCCGCTGCCCCCACGTCTCGCCGGCGAAACGGAACGCCGGGTTCTCGTGGTGGAGCGTGTGCGAGTCCCGCCCAGAGAGGAAGGGACGTACCGCGAA
>JBBSHB010000016.1:0-37939 GCA_038253515.1 Gemmatimonadales bacterium
GAGATGAACGTGTCGCGCCCCCAGTCGGTGAACCAGGGGTAGCCGGCCACGATCGTCTTCCCCGGATCGCGCCGCACCAGATACGCGTCGCCCGCGCGCTCCAGTCGGGTCGCGAACCGCGCGCGCCGGGCCTGCTCCGAGCGGCGGAAGCGGCGGAACTCGCCGGCGGCGGTGAGGTCGTCGGGGAGCGCCGCGTCCGCGCCGAGCAGGAGCACGGCGTCGCCCTGGGAGAGATCCCACCGGAAGACGCCGGGCGCGGCCAGATCCTCCGTGTCGTCCAGGCCGCGCGCCCGCTCCTCCGAGTAGAGGAATCCGCGGTACCATTCCGGGTCCGCGCGATAGCTGCCGTTGGAGAGCGTACGCACCTCCGGCACCCCGTCGTAGGGGTGCCACTGCACCCGCTGCCCCCACGTCTCGCCGGCGAAACGGAACGCCGGGTTCTCGTGGTGGAGCGTGTGCGAGTCCCGCCCAGAGAGGAAGGGACGTACCGCGAAGGGCAGTGCCCTCGCGCGCCGTCCCACTACCCGCCAGCGGAGCGCCACCGCCGCGCGGCCGTGGGGCACGAGCAGCTCGTGCTCGATCCGGGTGCCGTCGGCGAGGCGATAGGTCCAGGTCGGCCACGGCTCATCGGCGAACAACTCCAGCGCGGCGCCGCGCGCCGGCGAGAGCACGTCGGGAGCATATCGCTGGCGGGTGAGGTACTCCGGCTCCGGGCCGGTCTCGACCCAGGCATCGAGCCCGTTCACCAGGACCATCCGGCCGGTCGGCGGGGTCGTGGCCGCCAGCAGCAGGGCGTGATACCGCCGGGTCCGCACGCCGAGCGTCGTCCCGGAGGCGAAGCCACCCTGTCCGTCAGCCTCCAGCCACTCGGTGCGATCGTCCAGCGCGATCGGGCCGATCATCGCCGGCTCGCCGCGAGACGACCGGCCGACTTCGCCTTGCTCGGCGCCGCGGCGCCAGCATCCCCGTGGAAATCTTCGTGGAACAGCATTCAGGTCCTTCCAGTGGGGAGCGTCACCCTCCGAGGCGGTGGCCACGAAGACAGAGGGTGCCGCGAACCGGTTGGCGGCGAAGGCGGCGCTGACGGCATCGGCGACCCGGTCCGCGCCGGCAAGGCTCACCAGCGCGATGACGCAGCCCCCGAAGCCGCCGCCGGTCATGCGCGCACCAAGGGCGCCGGCCGCCAGGGCGGCGTCCACCGCGACATTCAGCTCGGCCACGGTCACTTCGTAGTCATCGCGCAGTGAGGCGTGCGAGGCGTCACGGCACGTCGTTACTTGGGCGCGTTCCGGGTCCGCGGGAGCGGCTGGAGCATGCTTACCCGGTTACCTTCCGAGTCCGTGAACGACACGTACCGCCCCACGCCCGGGATCTCCATCGGCTCGCCGAGCACCTTGCCTCCCGCGGAGGCGGCCTTCTCGGCCGATCGCTTGACGTCGTCCACCGCGATCACGACCGACGGATACTGCATCGGCCAATCGGGTTTCTTCTCGTAGAACCCTCCGTTGATCGCGCCGGGTTTCGTGGGGCCGGCATCATTGGTCTCGGTGGTGGTAGCCACGACGTAATTGCCCATGTCCTCGCCCAGCATCTGAGCCTGCCAGCCGAAGGCCGCCTGATAGAACTTGGCCATCCGCTCGCGATTCTCGTACGGCATCTCGAAATGCACGACGCTGTCCATCGGTTCATCCTCCGGGTTTGGTTGCAGTGCGGTGCTCCGTCGTCACGCCCGAGCCTCCCACGACGTGAGGACGCTCGTCGCTCCGCGGTTCACACGCAGTGCCATCGGTCACATTCCCCCCGCTCGCCGGCGGCGGCGGAAACGCCGGGCCTGTCGCTGGCGTAAGGCCCTCATTCGTTTCCTTCCGACTCACCATTGGAGGCTTCGTGCGCCCGTTTTTCCTGCTGATCCCCCTCGTCGTGCTCGGTGCCCACGCCGCGCCCAAGTCGGGCGAAGAGCTGGTGCGTCAGATGCACGCCCGGTATGCGGGCAAGTGGTATCACAATCTCACCTTCGTGCAGACGACCACCTTTCCCGAACGGCCGGCGGAGACGTGGTACGAAGCGGGGACGATCCCCGGCAAGCTCCGGATCGACGTGGCCCCGCTGGACAGCATGAACGCGTTCATGTACCGGGGCGACTCGGCCATCGTCTTCCAGGGCGGCAAGCGGGTCGCGGCCCACCAGGACCGGAACCTCCTCATGACGCTCGGGTTCGACATATACGGCCAGGCGCCGCAGACGACGATCGAGCAGCTCAAGGCCCAGTCGATGGACCTGAACAAGATACGAGAGGACAGCTGGAACGGCACCAAGGTCTGGGTGATCGGGGCCGACAAGGGCGACACCACGACCAACCAGTTCTGGATCGAGCAGAAGCGACTGCTCTTCGTTCGGTTGATCGAGGCACACACGAGTCAGAAGAACCCGTCGGGCCCGCCGAACATGCTCGACATCACCTTCGAGGACTACCAGCCGCTGGCGAAAACCTGGGTCGCGGCGAGGTGCGTGATCAAGGTGAACGGGAAGGAAGTGCAGCGGGAGGTGTACCGGGACATCCACGCCGACGTGAAGCTACAGGCAGATCTGTACGACTCGGAGACCTACCACAAGGCGACCTGGATCGAGGGCAGGTAGCCAGAGGCTCCGAAACGGCTTGCCGCGGCGCACCTCGGCCTGCACCTTCCTCGCGCCAGCGGTCGCTCCTGTTGACAGTCTACCCAAGCACTCTTAGCTTCGGGTAGAATGTCACCCCGTGACCGTCCAGCGCTCCTGCAGGGGACGCTCGACCTGCTGATCCTGCGCACCCTCGTCTCGGGCCGCGCCCACGGCCAGGGGGTCGCGCGCGCCATCCAGGAGACCTCCCGCGACAGCATCCTGGTGGACCACGGCTCGCTCTATCCCGCGCTGCAACGGCTGGAGGAACGGGGCTGGATCCGCGCGGAATGGGGCAACTCCGAGAATAACCGCCGCGCCCGCTTTTACGAGCTGACCGCCTCCGGCCGCCGGCAGCTGGTGCGGGAGACCCGCCAATGGTGGGCGCTCTCCGAGGCGATCGGCCTCATCCTCGGCCCTCAGTCGTCGGTGCGGTGACCCATGTGGAATCCTCTCCTGATCCTGAAGCGTCGGCGCCGCCGGGACGCGGATTTTGCGGAGGAGGTCGCGGCCCACCTGGCACTCGAGACGGATCGGCTCGTCGCCGAGGGCCTCTCCCCGGAGGAGGCCGTCTACGAGGCGCGGCGGCGGTTCGGGAACGTGGGCCTCGCGCAGGAGGCTTTCCATCGTCGTCGTACGATCGGGTGGCTCGAGGCCCTTCCCCAGCAGCTGCGCCGAGCCGCCCGCCGTCTCGTTCGGGCACCCGTCTTCTCGATCACCGCCACCCTGACGCTCATGCTGGGCATCGGGGCCACCACCGCCGTCTTCAGTCTGGTTGACGGCGTCCTGCTCCGCCCGCTGCCCTTCGTGCGGCCGGCGCAACTGGTGGATATCTCGCACACCCTGGTGCTGCAGGGCGTCAGTCACGTGGACCAGTCCGACGCCACCTACCTCTACTACCGCCGCGCGAACCACGTCTTCTCGGAGGTCGGCGCATACCGGAGCGCGGCGGTGAACCTCAGCGGGTCCGGCACCGGCGACTCAGCACACGCCGAGCGGGTCGACGCCGCGGTCGCCAGTGCGAGCGTGTTCGGGATGCTCGGCATCGCTCCGCTCAGGGGTCGGGCCTTTCGCGACGACGAGGACCTCCCCGGCGTCCCGCCGGTCGTCATCCTCGGAGAGCGCCTCTGGAAGGGGCGGTACGCATCCGATCCCCGCATCATCGGCCGCGCCGTCATGATCGACGGGGTAGCGCACGAGGTGGTCGGCGTGATGCCCGAGCGTTTCGGGTTCCCCGACGACCGGACGGCGCTCTGGCTCTCCATCGGCATCGACCCGGCGAGAACCGAATCCGCGACGTTCGACCTCCGGGCCGTCGCTCGGCTCCGTGCGGGGGTCACCCCCCAGGCGGCGGCGGCCGACCTCCAGAGGCTCCTGCCACACGTCCCCGACGCATTCCCGGGACGGCTCACCGCCGCGGCCATCGGCCTGACCCGGATGCGCCCCGAGGTGCGCACGCTGCGCGACACGATGGTCGGCGGCATCGACCGCGCGCTGTGGGTCGTCTTCGGCGCCGCCGGGTTTCTTCTGCTCATCGCGTGCGCGAACGTCGCCAATCTCTTCCTGGTCCGCGCGGAGGAGAAGCAGCACGACCTGGTGGTTCGCCGAGCGCTCGGCGCGGGTCGCGGCGCGATCGTCGCCGAGTTCTTCTTCGAAGGGCTCCTGCTGGCGACGCTCGGATGCGCGCTCGGGCTCGCGCTCGCGACGGCGGGGCTCGGCGCGCTTCGGTCGACCCAATCGGGCATCGCCATTCCGCGGCTCGACCGCGTGAGGCTCGACGGCGCGGTCCTCGCCGTCGCGGCCGGTATCACCGTGGCGATCGCGCTGGTGATGAGCGTGGTGCCCGCGCTCCGTTCGTACGGCTCGGAGATCGCCACGGTCCTCGTCCAGTCCGGCCGCGGGGCCACGGCGGGGCGGAGCCGGCACCGTGCCCGGCGGGTGTTCGTGGTCGTCCAGATGGCGCTGGCCCTGGTGCTGGTCACCGGTGCCGGACTGATGGCACGCAGCTTCCAATCTCTCCGGTCGGTCCGGCCGGGGTTCGACACGACGGAGTCGTACACCTTTCGTGTCGCGCTGCCCGACGCGGCCTATCCCACCACGGGCGATGCCGTCAGTCTCGTGACGCGGGCTCTCGACGAGCTGGCGGCGCTCCCCGATGTGGCGGCGGCCGGCGTCGTCACCAAGCTCCCCCTCGACGACGAAGCACGCCGCGACACCGCGGTATTCGTCGAAGACCGACAGCTCGCCATGGGCCAGATGCCCAACGTGCACCAGGTGGCCTACGCGTCGCCGGGGATCTTCAGCGCGCTCGGCATCCCCTTGCTGCAGGGACATACCTTCGAGCGTCCCGATCCGCTGCGCGCACCGCTGGAGGTCATCGTCACTCACGCGCTCGCCAAGCGGTACTGGGGCGAGGAGCCGGCGGTCGGCCGGCGCTTTCAGCTGGCGCCTACGGGCCCGTCATTCACCGTGGTGGGTGTCACCGGTGACATCCGCGGCACCCGCCTGGATCAACCGCCGGATGAGACGGTGTACCTCCCGCTGGTGACGGCGCCCGGTCCGGCTTCGGCGGACGGCGACGCGGGCGACGCGCGGTGGACGCCGCGCGAGCTGGCGTTCGTCGTGCGGAGCTCCGCCGCCCCGCACGATGTCACCCTACCGGTGGAGCGCACGCTCCGCGCCCTCGCACCCACCATCCCGGTCTACGGTGTCCGCGCGATGGCCGAGGTGGCGGCCCGCTCGACGGCACGGACGTCGTTCACCCTGGCGCTGCTCGAGATCGCGTCGATCGCCGCGCTGCTGATCGGCGCGGTAGGGCTCTACGGCGTGGTCTCCTACATGGTGAGCCTGCGGACGCGCGAGATGGCGGTGCGCATCGCGCTGGGGGCGCAACCGGGAGCGCTTCGGCGGCTGGTCCTGCAGCAGGCGATGGCGGTGACCGCGCTCGGGATCGCCCTGGGGCTCGGGGCGACGATGGTGTTGACGCGGTTCCTGACCGCGCTGCTCTTCGACGTCGCCCCTACCGACCCCGCGACGCTGCTGGGCGCCGTCGCTCTGATGTCGGGCGTGGCGGTGGCGGCGG
This sequence comes from Gemmatimonadales bacterium, assembly GCA_038253515.1. Lineage (GTDB taxonomy): Bacteria > Gemmatimonadota > Gemmatimonadetes > Gemmatimonadales > GWC2-71-9 > CAVVWJ01. Next base: position 5,738 of record JBBSHB010000016.1, read on the forward strand.
CCTGGTTCCCGGCGCGCCGCGCCGCCGTGATCGACCTCGCGACGGCATTGCGGCCGGACGTGTGAGCGCGGGAGCTGGCGGATGAGCCGACGGCGGTGGCCCCTGTTGCTCGTGGTGTTGACCGGTGCCGTGATCGCCGGCCGCCGCCGAGCGGCCGCGGGCGTGCCCGGAGTCGCGCCGTCTTCCGCCGAGGCAGTGCTTGCCGGCGGATGCTACTGGGGTGTCGAATCGGTGTTCCAGCACGTCCGGGGAGTGAAATCAGCCATCTCCGGTTACGCCCTTCCAGCAACGGCGGCGGGCACCGCGGCCGAGGGGCCCGTCGAAGCGGTCCGCATCAGCTACAACCCGTCTCAGATCTCCTATCGGCAGATCCTCGACGTGTTCTTCTCGGTCGTGCACGACCCCACCGAGTTGAATCGTCAGGGTCCGGACGTGGGCTCCGAGTACCGGTCAGTGGTGTTCGTCGACAGCGACGGCCAGCGGCGTGTGGTGCGGGCCTACATTGACTCACTGAGTGCGGCCCGCGTCTTCCCGAGACGGATTGTGACCGAGATCGCCGCGCTTCAATCGTTCCGGGTGGTCGACGATTCCCAGCAGGACTACGCCGCCCGCCACCCCACCGATCCTTACATCGTGATCAACGACGTGCCGAAGGTGGAGGCGCTGCATCGCCGGTTCCCGCGGCTCTACAGGGACTGACCGAAGCGGGGACATGCGTCAGCACGGGTCGTCCGGCTCATCCCGCCGGCCGGATGCGGATCGCCTGGCCGCCTCCCGGCGCCAGCATGATGCGGAGCCGCGTCGCCGAGGTCACCGGGCGCCGCGCAATGGTGACCGGCAGGGGATTGTCCAGCCAGTTCGCCTTGGGGCCGTCCGCATAGATCTCGGCAACGTACCGCCGGCCCGGCGTCAGGAACGAGAGCGGGACGTCGAAGGTGCGCCGTTCCTCGTCCGTGATGGCGCCCAGGAACCAGGTCTTGCCCCCGCGCTCCCGCCGCGCGACCACCACGTAGTCGCCGATCCTGCCATCGATCACCCGCGTCGTGTCCCAGTCCACGGCGACGTCACGGATGAACTGGAAGGCGGGCTGTCCCTGGTAATTCTCCGGGAGATCGGCCGCCATCTGGAGCGGTGAGTAGAGCACGACGTAGAGTGCCAACTGCTTGGCCAGGGTGGTGCGGACGCGGGGCTCGTCCGGCCGGCGGGAGGGTCCGGTGCGCGTTCTCAGGATGTCAAAGATCCCCGGCGTGAAGTCCATGGGCCCGGCCAGCAGTCGGGTGAAGAACAGGATGGTCTCGTGCTCCGGCGGGTTGCCGCCGTCGCCGCTCCACGCGTTGTACTCCTGCCCCCGGGCGCCCTCGCGGCTCATCATGTTCGGCCAGATGCGGCGCTCGCCGGTGTCGTGCATCGGCTCGTGGACGTCCAGCATGATGCCGTACCGGGCGGCCGTTTCGATCACCTTGCGATAATGCCGCACCATGAACTTCGAGTAGTGCGAGTGGCCCTCGCTGGTCAGGTCGGTGACGTAGCCGGACTTGATGGCATCCAGGCCGAGGGAGCGATACAAGGTGTAGGCGCTATCCAGCTGGCGCTCGTAGTTCTGGATCCCGCCGGAAGTCTCGTTGTGGACGATCAGCCGCACGCCCTTCTCCTTGGCGTATGCGGCGACGGCCTTCAGGTCGTAGTCGGGATAGGCCTGAGTAAAGGAAAAGGCGTTCCGGTTGGCGATCCAGTCGCCGTCCCACCCGGTGTTCCACCCCTCGACCAGCACGCCGCCGAACCCATTCGCCGCGGCGAAATCGATGTATCGCTTCGTATTCTCGGTCGTGGCTCCGTGCTTCGGCCCCGAGCTCCAGGTCATGGTGCCGATGTGCATGCCCCACCAGATCCCGACGTACTTCATCGGATGGATCCAGTCGGTGCTGGCGAGCGCGCTCGGCGGATTGAGGTTGAGGCCGAGCACTGAAGGCGCCAGGTCGGTAGCCTTGTCGGCCAGCTGGATGGTCCGCCAGGGCGTCACGAACGGGGTGCGGCCGCGCACCTTGATCCCGTCGGCCATCGGCGCCAGCGCCGCCGTGAGGGTGCGACTCTCGGAACGGGTCCCCCGCAGGAACATCCGGGCGTAGTCCACCAGGTTCGCCTCGTGGATGACCACGAACGTACGGCCGTCCTGCGTCTGCATCGTGAGCGGGGTCTGCACGCTGTCGAGCACGCTCACCGGTCCGGACGAGTACAGCATCTCGGAGCGGTCCTTCCGTGCCCAGTTGGACGGGATCCACCAGGCGCGCGCGTTGTCGGCCAGGGCGAACTCGGTGAGCTCGTCGCTGATCTCGAAGTCGCCGAGCCCGGGCTGCTCTGGGAACTCGTACCGGAAGCCCACCCCGTCGTCGAAGGCGCGGACCCGGAGGGTGAATCGTCGTCGCGCGGCCGCGGTCTCCTCCACGGTGACGGCCAGCTCGTTGTGATGGTCGTGCACCCGCGCCACCTCGCCCCACGGCTGGGTCCACCATTCGTCGTGCGACTGGCGGGTGGTGTCAGTGATGCGCAGGGAGTCGCGGAGCGGCGGGGCGCCGTGGAAGTCGAAGCCGAGGAGCGAGGGGAGGATCAGTGGGCGGCCGTCGCGGGTCAGGCTGTAATTGAGCCGGCCCTCGTGGATCTCTATTGTGACCTGGTTGCGGCCGTCGGGGGAGGCGACGCGGACTTGGCTCCGCAGGGGGGCGGCGGCGACCACGAGGGCGGCGAGAGCGAGGGTCGGGACGAGGAAACGGGGGGACCGGCGCATTGACAAGTTCCTGGACAGGGACCGCGCGGGAAGCTAAGGCAGCCGGGGTCCTTCGGCCAGCGAGGACCAGCCGGTGCACTTTGGCCAGATGCCCAGGACCCGGGTGTCCCGGCCACGAACCAGGTAGTAGCAATCGTAGGGCGCGGCCGTCAGGCAGGCGTGGTTCGGAAGAATCCTGATTCTAGCAGCGATAGGATATTGAGTGGCCAGCGCCTTGTGCGGGGCCGATGCCAGCGACCTCGCCGGGCGGCAGCTCCTGGACCTGGAGCGACGCCCGTGCGGGAGCTGGACGCCCTCAACGCGGCCCACCTCGACCTCAACGATCGACTCCGGTCGAGCGGCCATTTCATCGAGGCGGAGGCGCTCGAGCCGGTGGCCCGCGCCGCCTGTCTCCGGGTCCGCGAGGGGAAGGTGGTGGTCACCCACGGTCCCTTCACCGAGACGAAGGAACATGTGGCGGGATTCACCCGTGACGCGTTCGAGCGCTCGTGGTCGGCTCCTCATCACTCATGAGCCGCTGAGCCTTGTCGATCCGGGGCCGAGGCGCTCGATCGCCTGCCGGGCGAAGTCGGAGACCACCAGCGTCCCGCTCAGCCGCGCCCGCGCGGCCAGCAGCTCCCGCCAGTGCTCGGTTCCCTCCCAGAATACTCGCTTCATCGCCGCCGTGGCCTCGGGATTGCTCCCCGCGAGCTGGCGTGCGACTGCCGTGAGGCGCGCGTCCAGTGCTACGCCGTCCGGCTGCAGCTCCGCGTAGAGGCCGCGCTGATGGGCCCACTCCGCGCTCCGCCACGCCGCTGCATCGACGCTCAGAGCGGCGTAGTTCCCCACCCCGATCTTACGTTCGATGACGGGCCCCACCACGAACGGGCCGATCCCGACCGCGAGCTCGCTGAGCTTCACCTGGGCAGCCGTGGTCGCGAGTGCATAATCAGATGCCGCCACTATCCCGACTCCGCCGCCGACCACCTTCCCGTGAACCCGGGCCAGGATGAGCTTCGGGCACTCCCGCATCGCGTTGATCAGGTTCGCGAACCCCATGAAGAAGCGGGTGCCGCTCTCGACGTCGGCGATCGCGGACAGCTCGACGAAGGACGCGCCCGCGCAGAACGCGCCCGTGCCCTCGCTTCGAAGCACTATCACGCTCGCCCGTGGCTCCTGGCCCAGCGCCGTGATCCGGGCCGCCAGCTCGGCGAGGAGGACGCCCGGCAGCGAGTTCCCCTTGGGATGCCCGAAGGTCACGCTGCCGACGCCGTCCGCTACCTGCGTGGTCACGCTGCCTGGCTCGTGCGTCGTTCGCTGGGTCACGGCTTCCCTTCCCCGAGGGGGTCCGATACAATTGCACCTAGAAGCTAGCGGGTGGCCCGGGACCGCTCCAGCGACCGCGCCGCCACCCTGAACTCCAAAAGGTACGCTGAGATGTCCACTCCCCCGCTCCCGACCCCAGAGGACTCCGCCCCCGCCGCCGCGTTCGAGGCCCGGATCGACGCGGGCGAGACGATCGAGCCCAAGGATTGGATGCCGGATCGGTACCGCCACCAGTTGGTCCGGATGATGTCGCAGCACGCCCACTCGGAGATCGTGGGCATGCTGCCCGAGGGCAACTGGATCACCCGCGCGCCCTCCCTGCGCCGCAAGATGTGCCTGCTCGCCAAGGTCCAGGACGAAGCGGGTCACGGGCTCTACATCTACTGCGCGACCGAGACGCTGGGCGTGGCCCGCGCGGAGCTGATCGACCAGCTCCTCGGTGGCAAGGCAAAGTATTCCAGCATCTTCAACTACCCGACCCTGGCGTGGGCCGACATCGGGGTCATCGGGTGGTTCGTCGATGGGGCCGCGATCGTGAATCAGACCGTGCTGGCGAAGGCCTCGTACGGGCCGTACGCGCGCGCGATGGTCCGGATCTGCAAGGAAGAGAACTTCCACAAGCGGCAAGGCTACGAGATCGTCGCCACGCTGGCCGACGGCACGCCCGCGCAGCGGGCCATGGTGCAGGATGCGGTGAACCGGTGGTGGTGGCCGACCCTGATGATGTTCGGCCCCAGCGACGCCAACTCCCCCAACAGCGCGGACCTGCTCCGCTGGCGGGTGAAGCGGTTCAGCAACGACGAGCTCCGGCAGCGGTTCGTGGATCTGACCGTGGCCCAGGCGCAGGCGGTGAAGCTCACCCTGCCCGACCCCAACCTCCGCTACGACGCCGAGACCAAGCACTGGGAGTTCGGCGAGATCGACTGGGCGGAGTTCAAAGAGGTCATCCGCGGGAACGGGCCCTGCAATCGGGAGCGCCTCGCGGCTCGGCGCGCCGCGCACGACCAGGGTGCCTGGGTGCGTGAGGCGGCGGCATCCTACGCCGAGAAGCAGCGCCGCCGCAGTGCGGCGCCCGCCGCTTGAGGCCAGAGCGACTGGAGAACGGGACCCATGGCCGCCGCCGCCAATGAGCCCGACCACCGGAGCGACCAGTGGCCGCTCTGGGAGGTGTTCACCCAGGCGAAGGACGGCGCCCCGCACGAGCATGCCGGGAGTGTGCACGCGCCGGATCCGGAGCTCGCCCTGCAGAATGCCCGCGACGTCTACGCCCGCCGGGGCGAGGCCGTGAGCATCTGGGTCGTGCCCAGCGCGGCGATCGTCGCGTCGAGCCCGGGGGACCGGGGTCCCTTCTTCGATCCCGCCGACGACAAGCCCTATCGTCACCCGCAGTTCTATAAGACCCCCCGCGGGGTGCGGGTGTACTGAGGTGTTCGTGAACGAAGGGGGCGCCGTCTTCGAGTATCTGCTCCGGTTGGGCGACGATCGTCTGATCCTGGGCCACCGGCTGTCCGAATGGTGCGGCCACGGCCCGGTCCTCGAGGAGGACATCGCCCTCGCCAACGTCGCACTCGATCTCATCGGGCAGGCGACGCACGTCCTCCGTCTGGCCGGCCAGGTCGAGGGGGAGGGGCGCGACGAGGACGCCCTCGCCTATTTCCGCGATGCCATCGACTACCGCAACATCAACCTGGTCGAGCTCCCCAACGGCGACTTCGGCCGCACCATCGTGCGCCAGTTCCTCTTCGACGCCTGGAGCGTGCTGCTGCTGGACGGGCTCCAACGGGCGGCCCACACCGAGCTGGCCGGAATCGCGGCCAAGGCCCACAAGGAAGCCCGCTATCACGTCCGCCACAGCGGCGAGTGGGTGATTCGGCTGGGCGACGGCACGGAGGAGAGTCATCGGCGGGTCCAGACGGCGCTGGACGAGCTCTGGCCCTACACCGGCGAGTTGTTCGCGGCCGACGAGGTGGACCGGCTGCTCGCGGGCTCGATCGCACCGGAGCCGGCAGCGCTCGCGCCCGCCTGGCGTGAGGTCGTGAGCGACGTCGTTCGCCGGGCGACCCTCACGCTGCCGGCCGATGGGTACATGCACTCCGGCGGCCGCCAGGGGCGGCACACCGAGCACCTGGGCCACCTGCTGGCCGAGATGCAGATCCTCGCCCGGTCGCACCCGGGGGCCAAGTGGTGAGTCGCGCGGGCGCCGAGGCGGAGGCCCTGTTCGAGGTGCTGCGCGGCATCCCGGATCCCGAGGTCCCGGCCCTGGACATCGTCGAGCTCGGGATCGTTCGGAGGGTGGAGCTGAGACCCGACGGGGCGGTGGCGGTGGAGGTGACGCCGACCTACTCCGGCTGTCCCGCGATGCGGATGATCGAGCAGGAGATCGTGGCCGCGCTCCGCGCCAACGGCTACGACCGCGTCGAGCTCCGGACGGTGTACTCGCCGGCCTGGACCACCGACTGGCTGAGCGACTCGGCCAAGGCGAAGCTCAAGGCCTACGGCATCGCTCCTCCCGACCCCGCCGTCGTCGAGCAGGCGCTGGTTCCCTTGATGTCGTCGATGCGTCGCGCCGCCTGTCCCTACTGCGGCTCCTCGAACACGGAACGCAAGAGCGAGTTCGGGTCCACCGCCTGCAAAGCCATCCATTACTGCCACCACTGCCACCAGCCGTTCGAGGAGTTCAAGGCGATCTAAGAGCGCAGCGACGCTGTCATCCCGAGGAACGGAGCGACGAGGGATCTTGCCCGCCGGTTCGGTACCGCTGCCACGGTGTTCCGATCCGTTTGAGAAGATCCCTCGCTCCGCTCGGGATGACAGTTCCGCTCGGGATGACAGGGCGGCGCTCTAAGGCCAGCCCTCGATCTCCTCCACCCAGCGGGCCAGGAATGCGTTCGCCTGATAGCCGTCGAGCACTCGATGGTCGATGGTGAGCGTCACGTAGCACATCGGCCGCACCTCCACCTCCTCCTTTCCCCCTCCCATCCGCGCCACCGGCCGCCGCGCCACCTTGCCGACGCCCAGGATCGCCGATTGGGGCTGGGGAATGACGATCGGCGCCGCGATGAGGCTGCCGCTCACGCCGTGGTTCGAGATCGAGAAGGTGCCGTGCTGCACGTCCTTCGGGTCCAGCGCGCCGGCTCGGGCTCGCTGGGTCAGGTCTTGCAGCCGCTCCGCGGTGGCGCGGAGGTCGAGCGTCTGGGCGCAGGGGATGACGGGCAGGATGAGGCCGCCCTGCGGGAGCGCGGTGGCGACCCCGATGTTGCAGTCGCCGAACAGCTCCAGCGCATCATCGTGCCACCGGCTGTTGACCTCCGGCACGGCCTGCAGCGCGGCGACGCTGGCGCGGACGAAATAGGCGGTGTAGGTGAGCTTGACCCCGTCCGCCTCGAAGGCGGCGCGGTGGGCCTCCCGGTCAGCGAGGATCGCGGAGAGATCGGCTTCGAATACCGTGGTGACATGCGGCGCCACCGCGACGCTCTGGACCATGTGCCGAGCGATGCTGCGGCGCATCCCGGTGTGGGGCACCCTGCGGCTGGGATAGGCGCCCGGCTCCGCGTTGGCGGGTGTGCCCGCGCGCGAGGCCACGTGTGCCTCGACGTCCTGCACGGTGATCCGGCCGCCGCGGCCCGTGCCGCTGATGGCCGACGCCTCGAGACCATGCTTGGCGAGCAGGCGGCGGACGGCCGGGGTCAGCTCGGCGGCCGCGGACGCGGGCTCGCCGATCGCCGCCCCCACCTCGATGCGGCCCAGAACCTCACCGGCCCGGATCGGCTGGTCCGCCGACTTGAGAATCTCACGGAGGATGCCGGTGGCGGGTGCAGCGATCTCCACCGTCACCTTGTCGGTAGTGATCTCGAGCAGCGGCTCATTCTGGGTGACGGACTCGCCCACGTTCTTGAGCCACGTCCCCACGACCATCTCGGTCCCCTCCGCCTGGTCGGCCGGCGCCGCGATCGGGATCAGCTCTGCCATTCCGGGCTCCTCGGTCAGAACTCGAGCAGTTCCTGCATCTTAGCCGCGATCCCTTCGACGCTGGGAAGCACGGCGTTCATCAGTCCGAGGTTGTACGGCGTCGGCACGTCCGGAATCGCGAGGCGGGAGATCGGCGCATCGAGGCTCAGGAACGCCTCCTCCGCGACCACCGCGGCGACCTCCGCCCCGAATCCGGCCGTGAGCGTGTCCTCGTGGACGATCAGGCAGCGTCGGGTCTTCCGGACCGAGGCGAGCACGGCAGCCCGGTCCCACGGCGCCACGGTGCGGAGGTCCAGCACTTCGATCGACCCCTCGAGCTCGCGCGCGGCCCGCTCGCAGCGTTCCACCATGGCGCCCCACGTGACCACCGTGAGCCGGTCGCCGCCGAGGACGACCTTGGCCTTGCCGAGCGGGAGCACGAAGTCGTCCCCCGGATACGGCCGTCGAGCCGATGCCCCGTCGAGCAGCGCCCGGTGCTCGAAGAAGATCGTTGGGTTGTTGCTCCGGAGCGCCGCGCGAAGGAGACCCACGGCGTCCTCCGCGTTCGACGGGATGCAGACTTGCCATCCGGTGGCGTGCACCCAGAACACCTCGCCACAGACGCTGTGCCATGGATCCCCGCATTTCGGCGCGTACCCGCCTGGCATCCGCACCACGATGGGGGCGGCGAAGCGGTTGTGCGTCCGCCACCGCATCGTGCCGCAGTTGTTGAGCTGCTCGGTGGCAGGGTCGGCGTACTTGCGGAACTGAATCTCCGCGACCGGCAGGAGACCAGAGAGCGCCAGGCCGACCGCGCGACCGATGATGCCCTCCTCCGAGAGGCTGGTGTCGAACACCCGTCGCTCGCCGAAGGCGGCCTGCAGCCCCATCGTGGCAGCGTGCACCCCGCCCTTGGGGCCCACGTCCTCTCCGAAGAGCAGCATCCTGGGGTTGGTGGCAAGCTCGTGCTCCAGCGTCCGCCGGATGGCGGTGAGCAGGTTGATGCGAGTGGGCTCGGGTCGCGCCACCTGGTTGCCCGGCGGGAATCGGTGTCCAGCCGGGGCGAGCCCGCCAACCAGTTGAAGCTCCGTGCTACCATCGGGTCGGGTGGCGGCATACACGTGCCTGGTCACGTCGGACGGCTCGGGCTCCGGTCGCGCCAGCGCGGCCGCGAGGGCCGCGTCCACGTCGGCCTTGACCTGGGCCTCGACCGCCGCGATGGCCGACTCCGACAGCGCCCCGCTCCGAAGAAGCTGATACAGCTTGGGCAGCGGATCGCTGGCCTGCTCCTGGGACAGGCGCTCCTTGCTCTTGTACGCCTGGGTATCCTGCGCCGAATGCCCGCTCAACCGCGGCACGGTGAGCCGAAGCAGGGCAGGACCCTTGCCCGCCCGGACGTGCGCTACCGTCTCCTGGAGCAGGCGAGCGGCCTCAGTGGGCTCGGAGCCGTCGCCGTTCCGCACCAGGAGGTTTCGGAACGAAGCGAGGTTGGCCGCGATGTCGCCGCCCGGAGTCTGGAAGCTGGACGGAACGGAGATGCCGTAGCCGTTGTCCTCGATATAGAAGAGCAGCGGCAGGGTGAGGGTCGTGGCGATCGTCAGCGCCGACCAGAAGCCATTGGTCGCGACGGAGGCCTCGCCGCCCAGCACCACCGCGATCGAGCCGTCGTAGCCGCGGTCGCCCAGGAGGTCACGATGGTAGGTAACGCCCTGTGCCCACCCGACCGTCGGCGTGTACTGGGAGCCGACGTCCCCGGACATCGGGAGCACGATGGGGCCGTCCGCCTTCGGCAGATTGCACACCACACCGATGTCCCGGCCGTTGCTGAACCCGCCCGACTTTCCCATGGGGGCCGCGAACGCGTCCTCCAGCGAGAGGCCGAGCGTCAGGAGGATCGGTCGCGACCGGTAGTAGGCGCCCACGGCATCGTGCGGGCGGTCCAACAGGGTGCCCAGGATGACCTGCGCCATCTCGTGCCCGCGGGCCGCGAATTGGTAGAGCACCTTCTGTTCGGGGACGAGGCGCGTCTCCTCGATGTCATCCAGCGCCCGCGAGGCGAGCGTGAAGTAGAGCACCCGCCTCCAGTCGATCGCGGGGTCGAACCCGGCGGCGCCGGGCGCTCGCGCTTCACTCACTCCCATCTCGTCCCACGTCGTGCTCCCGGTCGGTCTGGAACACCGTGCCGCGGAAGAGTGCGACCACGGCACCGTCACCCCTGGTGACTCGCACTCGGTAATACGCCAACCGCTGGCTGCTCGCCTCCCGCTCCGCATCGGCCAGCAGCAGGTCGCCGACCCGCACGGCGGCCGGGTAGGTCATGCTGTTCTCGATACTGACCGCCACCTTCCCCCCGGTGTTGCTGGCGAAGGCCAGCGCGCTGTCGGCGAAGGCGAACGTCACCCCGCCATGGCACACCCCGAATCCGTTGGTCATATCCTGGCGCACGGCCATGCGAAGAGTCACCCGGGCCGGTTCCAGGTGGAGGATCTCCACCCCCAACCACCGACTGAAGACGTCATGCGCCAGCATGTGGCGGACGATGGCGGCCGCGCGCAGCTCGGGGTCCGCCGGCAGGGAGCTCACCCGCGGAGCGTTCCACCGGATGCGGCAAGGCGCCGGAGGAGTGGGCTCGGCCGGTAGCGATCCTCCCCGTATTCCGCCTGCAGGTGTTCCAGGCGCTCGAGCGCGACCCGATACCCCAGCTCCTCGGCCCACGCGATGAGCCCTCTGGGGTAGTTGACCCCCTTCACCATCGCGACGTCGATGTCCGCCGGCGTGGCCACGCCCCAGAAGACGGCGTCGACCGCCTCGTTGATCAGCATCGCCAGGATCCGGTCCAGGATCGACCGCCCGAGGGCCTGGTCTTCCCTCGGTGCCGGTGGGACCGCGCCGTCGCGGTAGTCGTAGTAGCCCCGGCCGGTCTTGCGTCCGAGCAGGTTGGCATCGACCAGGCGTCGCTGCGTGAGTGAGGGCTTGTAGCGCGGATCGAAGAAGAGTCCCTCGTAGACCGCCGACGTCACCGCGAAGTTCACATCGTTGCCGATCAGGTCCATCAGCTCGAAGGGTCCCATCCTGAAGCCGCCGAGCGTCCGCATCGCCCAGTCGATGGTGGCGCAATCGGCGATGCCTTCGTCCAGGATCCGGAGCGCCTCGCCGTAGTATGGTCGGGCGATCCGGTTCACGATGAAGCCCGGGGTATCCGCGGCGACGACGCTGGTCTTGCCCCAGCGCTGGACCAGGGCGCAGGCGGCATCGACCAGCGCCCCCGGCGTCGCCTGCCCGCGCACCACCTCCACCAGCGGCATGATCGGCGCGGGGTTGAAGAAGTGAAGGCCGACCACCCGCTCGGGCCGTTGGCAGGCGCCGGCGATGGTGGTGATCGACAGGGCCGAGGTGTTGGTCGCGAGCATCGCCTCGGGTGCGACCACCCGTTCGAGCGCGGCGAAGGTCTCGCGCTTGGGCCCCAGCCGCTCGACGATCGCCTCGATGACGAGCGCGCAGGGCGCGAACCCGCTCAGGTCGCCGCTCACGACGTACCGGACGCGCCCCCGCGCCGCCTCGGCGGCCGACAGGGTCAAGCGGTCCTTCTCGGTCTCCCGCACAAGCGCCTTGTCGATCCTGGCGCGCGCGCGAGCAATCGCCCCCTCATCGAGGTCCTGCAGGATGACCTCGTGTCCCGCAACGGCGGCGACCTGCGCGATCCCGCTGCCCATGGGGCCCGCCCCGAGGACACCCACGCAAGCGGTCTCTGGGTCTGAGGCTCGCACGAGTCACTGTCCGGTGAAGACCGGCTTCCGCTTCGCCAGGAACGCCGCCACTCCCTCGGCGTAGTCCGCGCTGCGTCCGGCGGCGCCCTGGCACTCGGCTTCGAGCTCGAGCTGCGCCTCCAGGTCGTTGACCCATGCGGCGTTCAGCAGCCGCTTCGTGAAGCCGAGGGCGAGCGTCGGTTGGGCGGCGAGGTGGACGGCGAGCTTCGACGCCTCTTGGTCGAGGGAGGCGGCGGGGCACGCCCGGTAGATCAACCCGATTTCCACCGCCCGCGCCGCCGTAATCTTCTCTGCCAACATTGCGAGCGCCGTCGCCCGGGCCAGCCCCACCAGTCGGGGCAGAAGGAAGCTCCCACCCGTGTCCGGCACCAGGCCGATCTTGGCGAACACCTGGACGAAGGTGGCTTCCTCCGCGGCCAGGACCAGGTCGCACGCGAGGGCCAGATTGGCCCCGGCTCCGGCCGCGACCCCGTTGACGGCGCAGATCACCGGCTTCTCGAGCGCCCGAAGTCCGCGGACCAGCGGCGTGTAGACCTTCCGCGCGTGGGCCGCGAAGTCATCCACGGCGGCGCCGGGGCGAACCTCCTCCAGGTCCTGGCCTGCGCAGAAGCCACGTCCCGTGCCGGTCAGGAGCACGGCGCGGATCTCGCGCTCCCGCGCCGCCTGGGCCAAGGCCTCCTGGATCTCGCCCGACATGGCGGTGTGGATGCTGTTGAGGACGTCGGGTCGGTTCAACGTGATGTGCGCGACGCCCTGATCGACCTCGAACAGAATGAACCGATAGGCCATCGAAGGTCCTCTCGACCGAGTGACAAGGGTGAACAATATATCTAGATTTGAGGGCTGAGGCGTGGTGACGGCCCTTCTGCGCGAGTACCGATGAAGCCGGTATACCTGGTCGACGGCGTGCGTACGCCGATCGGAAGCTTTGGCGGCAGCCTGGCCCACGTGCGGGCCGACGATCTCGCAGCGCACGTGATCACCAAGCTGCTCGATCGTCACCCGGATCTGGATCGGGAGCGCATCGGCGATGTCATGCTCGGGTGCGCCAACCAGGCGGGCGAAGACAATCGCAACGTCGCCCGCATGGCGCTCCTGCTCGCGGGGCTGCCGGTCTCGGTGCCGGGCGAGACCGTCAATCGGCTGTGCGCCAGCGGCATGAGCGCGGTGGCGAACGCGAGCCGGGCCGTGCGCGAGGGCGATGGCGACGTCTATATCGCCGGCGGCGTCGAGCAGATGACGCGCGCGCCGTACGTGCTGTCCAAGTCAAGTCAGGCGTTCGCCCGTAACGCGGAGCTGTTCGACACCAGCCTGGGCTGGCGCTTCGTGAATCCCAGGATGCGTGAGCTCTACGGCGTGGACTCCATGGGCCAGACCGCGGAACACGTGGCCGCGGAGAGCAGGATCAGCCGGGCGGACCAGGACCAGTTCGCCCTCTGGTCGCAGCAGAAGACCGCGGCCAGCCAGCAGCGCTGCCGGTTCCAGTCCGAGATCGTCCCGGTCGCGGTGCCGGGTGCCTCCCGGGGCGAGTCCGGCCGCCTCTTCGCCCAAGACGAGTTCCCCCGCCCCGACTCGACCCTGGAGGGGCTCGGCAAGCTCAAACCCGCGTTCCGGACCGACGGCAAGGGGAGCGTCACCGCCGGCAACTCGTCGGGCATCAACGACGGCGCGTGCGCCTTGCTGCTGGCCTCGGAGCGCGCGGTGGAGGAGTTCGGCTTCACGCCGCTGGCGCGCATCGTCGCGACCGCGGTCGCGGGTGTCGAGCCCCGGACCATGGGACTCGGACCGGTTCCCGCGACGCGCAGGATCCTGGCCAAGACCAAGCTCACCCTCGCCGACATGGACGTCATCGAGCTCAACGAGGCCTTCGCGGCTCAGGTGCTCGCCTGCGTCCGGCAGCTCCGCCTCGACGACCGGGACCCCCGACTCAATCCCAACGGCGGCGCCATCGCCCTGGGGCACCCGCTCGGCATGTCCGGCGCGCGGCTGCTGCTCACCGCGGCCCACGAGCTCAAGGAGACCGGCAAGCGGCATGCGCTCTGCGCGATGTGCGTCGGAGTGGGCCAGGGCATGGCGACGATCATCGCCCGGGTGTAGGGCGCGTGCCCAACGTCTTCGGGTTCGAAGGTTTCATCCCCGTCGTCCATGAGTCGGCCTTCATTCATCCCAATGCCACCGTGACCGGCAATGTCGTGATCGGGCGGGACGTGTACGTCGGATCAACGCGGTGGTGATGGATCGGGCGGTCGTGGGCGTGGAATCGATCGCCGGCGCCTTGTGCTTCGTTCCGGCGGACATGATCATTCCGCCTCGCACGGTCGTTGCCGGCAATCCGGCGCGAGCGGTAAAGCAGGTCTCGGACGCCATGCTCCAATGGAAGACCGAGGGCACCCGCCTCTACCAGGCGCTGCCGCAGCGGCTGAACGGCTCGCTGCGGCCGGGTGAGCCGCTCCGCCAGATGCCGCCCGACGGCCCCGAGCAGCAGGCGTCCTACCAGACGTGGCACGAGACCAGGAAGGCCGCTACGGCCGAGGGAGAGTAAGGCATGCGACTGCAGAGTTACGCGCAGGGTCAGTGGGTCACCGGGACCGGCCGGCCGACCGAACTGTTTCACGCGGTGACGGGCGAGAAGATCGCGGAGGCGACCAGCGAGGGCCTCGACTTCAAGGGCATGCTGGAGTACGCCCGCCGGGTCGGCGGGCCGAAGCTTCGGGCGATGACGTTTCATCAGCGAGCCCGAATGCTCAAGGCCATGGCCCAGCAGCTCCTGGCCGGGAAGGAGGAGCTCTACCAGGTCTCGGCAGGCACCGGGGCGACCAAGGCCGATTCCTGGATCGACATCGAGGGTGGCATCGGCACCTTCTTCGCGTACGCCAGCCAGGGACGCCGCGAGTTCCCCGATGAGACCTTCTACGTCGACGGATCGGTGGAGCGGATCTCGAAGGGGGGCACCTTCCTCGCCCGGCATCTGTGCGTGCCGCTCGAGGGGGTGGCGGTCCACATCAACGCCTTCAACTTCCCCTGCTGGGGAATGCTGGAGAAGCTCGCTCCCACCTTCCTCGCGGGGATGCCGGCGATCGTCAAGCCGGCCACCGTGACGGCGTTCCTCGCCGAGCGGCTGGCGCGCACCATGGTGAACGCGGGGATCCTCCCGGAGGGCGCGCTCCAGATCATCTGCGGCGGCGTGGGCGACCTGCTCGACCACTTGACCTGCCAGGACGTGGTCACCTTCACCGGCTCTTCCGCCACCGGCCGGAAGCTCAAGAGTCACCCGCGCGTCATCAGCGAATCGGTCCGGTTCAACCTCGAAGCCGACTCGCTCAACTACTGTATCCTCGGCCCCGATGCCACGCCGGGCTCGGAGGAGTTCGATCTCTTCGTCAAAGAGGTGGCGAAGGAGATGACCGTCAAGGCGGGACAGAAGTGCACCGCTATCCGGCGGACCATCGTGCCGGAGGGGATGACCGAGGACGTGGTCCGGGCGCTCTCGAAGCGGCTCGCCGGCGCCACGCTGGGCGACCCCTCGGTGGACGGGGTCCGGATGGGGCCGCTGGCGGGCCGTGCACAGGTGAGCGAAGTCGGCGGAAGCGCGGCGTTGATCGCCGCCTCGTGCGAGCGCGTCTACGGCGATCCGGATCGCTTCGAGGTGGTGGGCGCCGACGCGGCGAAGGGCGCCTTCTTCCCGTCGCTCCTCTACTTCTGTGACGCGCCCTTTGGGAAGCCCGAGCCGCACGACGTGGAGGCGTTCGGTCCGGTGAACACGGTGATGCCGTACCGCACGCTGGACGAGGCGGTCGCGCTCGCCAAGCTGGGCCGCGGCAGCCTCTGTGGGTCGGTGGTGACGGCGGACGATGTGGTGGCGCGCGAGGTGGTGCTGGGCACCGCCGCGTACCACGGCCGGCTCATGGTTCTCAATCGCCACAACGCCAAGGAGTCCACCGGGCACGGCTCGCCGTTGCCCCCTCTGATCCACGGCGGGCCCGGGCGCGCCGGCGGTGGGGAGGAGATGGGCGGCGTTCGGGGCGTCCTTCACTATATGCAGCGCTCCGCGCTGCAAGGGACCCCCGCCACACTCACGGCGGTCGGACGCGAGTGGGTCAAGGGCGGCCCCGAGCTGAGCGACGGTGTCCATCCGTTCCGCAAGCACTTCGAGGAGCTGCGCATCGGGGAGACCTGGATGACCCACGGCCGGACCGTGACCGAGGCGGACGTGGTCAACTTCGCCGGCATCAGCGGCGACTTCTTCTACGCCCACATGGACGATGTCGCGGCGAAGGCCTCGCTGTTCGAGCGGCGCGTGGCCCACGGGTACTTCGTGCTCTCCGCCGCCGCCGGACTCTTCGTCGACCCCGCACCTGGACCGGTCCTGGCCAACTATGGGCTGGACAATCTCCGCTTCGTGAAGCCGGTCTACCCCGGCGACACCATCCGTGCCCGGCTCACCTGCAAGCAGAAGACCGCGAAAGACATCGCGGACGGGCAGGTGCCCCAGGGAGTAGTCGCGTGGGACGTGGAGGTGACCAACCAGAGCTCCGAGCCGGTCGCCGTCTACACCATCCTTACGCTCGTGAAGCGGTCCGCCGCGCAGTGACGCGGACCCGCGGCCGCTTCGCCGGCCTGGTCGGGTCGCGCATTCTGGCGATCGCCGACGAGGTTCGCGCGCTCCAGGCCGGCGGGCGGCAGATCTGCAACCTGAGTATCGGCGACTTCGACCCGCGCGAGTTCCCGATTCCGCGGCTGCTGCTCGAGCGCATCGAGGACGCGCTTCGCCGCGGAGAGACGAACTACCCGCCGTCCGTGGGGATCCCGGCACTCCGGGAGCAGATCTCGGCGCTCTACGCTCGCGAGCTCGGTCTCGCGATTCCCTCCAGCTCGATCGTGATCACCGGTGGTGCCCGGCCCGGCCTGTTCGCCGCGTATCAGCTCACGGTCGATCGAGGCGATCGAGTCGTGTTCCCGGTACCATCCTGGAACAACGACAACTACTGCGAGTTGGCCGGAGCCATTCCGGTTCCGATCCAGTGTGGCAGTGACACCGCCTTCCTCCCGACCGCGGCCATGCTGGCACCGGCCCTCCCAGGTGCGCGACTCCTGGTGCTCAGTTCCCCGGTCAACCCCACCGGCACCGCGTTCGATTCGGCGACTCTCGGAGCCATCTGCGACGCCGTCGTGGCGGAGAACGCGCGGCGGTCCCCTGAAGAACCGCCGCTCTACCTGCTCTACGATCAGGTGTACTGGATGCTGACCTTCGGCGGGCTCTCGCACGTCGTGCCGCCGGTGCTCCGCCCTGAGATGGCGCCCTACACCATTCTGGTGGACGGCATCTCCAAGGTCTTCGCGGCGACCGGCTTGCGGGTCGGCTGGGTGTGCCCCCCGGCGAGCCTCTCGGCCCAGTTCAGCGCCTTTCTGGGTCACGTGGGCGCCTGGGCTCCGCGGCCGGCGCAGGTCGCCACGGCAGAGATGCTGGCCGACACGGAGGCGGTCGCCGCCGCCCGTCGCACCATGCAGCTCGGTCTCGCGCGGCGGCTCGACCGGCTGCATGCCGGGATGCTGGCGTTGCGGCAAGACGGGTTGCCCGTCGAGGTCGTCGCACCTTCGGGCGGCATGTATCTCAGCGTGCGGTTCGGCTCGCCGGGGGGGCGTGGTACCGGAGGTCAGGCCCTGGATTCGACGGAGGTCATGCGGTGCTACCTGCTCGAGCAAGCCGGCCTTGCCGCGGTGCCGTTCGAGGCCTTCGGCTTCGACGGTGAGCCGGGGTGGTTTCGGCTCTCGGTCGGCAGCGTGTCGGAGAGCGCCATCGAGGAGCTGCTGGTTCGGCTGCGAGGCGCGCTCGAGCGGCTGGATGTGGAACCCTGAGGTCGAGACCCTCCCGCGGGAACGCATGGAGGCACTGCAGCTCGAGCGTCTCCGCGCCGCGGTGGCACGGGTGCTCGCGGGGGTCCCGCCATTGGGCAACCGGCTCCGCGCCGCCGGAATCACCTGCTCGGGGGACATCCGCTCGCTCGCCGACCTGCGCCGCCTGCCCTTCACCAGGAAGATCGACCTCCGCGAGCACTACCCATTCGGGCTGTTCGCGGTCCCCGTGGCCCAGCTGGTCCGGATCCACGGCTCGAGTGGCACTCGGGGTAAGCTGACAATCGTCGGCTACACCCGCAACGATCTAGCGATGTGGTCGGAGGTGGTGGCGCGCTGCCTCGCCCTGGCCGGCGTTCGGCCCGGCATGGTGGTCCATAATGCGTATGGCTACGGCCTGTTTACCGGGGGACTCGGCCTCCAGCACGGCGCCGACCTGTTGGGCTGTACGGTCGTGCCGATCTCGGGCGGCTTGACCCAGCGTCAGGCGATGCTGTTGCAGGATCTAGGTGGCCAGGTGCTCTGTTGCACCCCCTCGTACGCCCTGAGCATCGCCGAGGCGCTCGAGACGGTACAGATCGACCGGCGGACCCTCAAGCTGAAGGTGGGCATCTTCGGCGCCGAGCCTTGGAGCGAGGAGCTACGGGGCGAGATCGAGCGCCGGTTGGGCCTTGCTGCCGTCAACATCTATGGACTGGCAGAGATCGTCGGACCCGGCGTGTCGGCCGAGTGCATCGAGGCACGGCACGGCTCCCACATTCAGGAAGATCACTTCCTGCCCGAGATCGTCGACCCGGAGACCGGTGAGCCTCTGGCGCCGGGGCAGGAAGGTGAGTTGGTGCTGACGCCCGTCACGAAGGAAGCACTTCCCCTCATCCGCTATCGTACTGGCGACATCTCGTCACTCGAGGTGACTCCGTGCGTCTGCGGTCGCACCACGGTACGAATGAGCCGAATCAAGGGTCGGTACGACGACATGCTGATCATCCGTGGGGTGAACCTCTACCCGTCGGAGGTGGAGCGGATCCTGCTCAGCGTCGGCGATGTCGCGCCGCACTACCAGCTCGTGGTGGATCGGCCGGGCACGCTCGATGAGCTGACCCTGCTCTGCGAGCCGGCACGGGAGGGTCTCGACTGCGGCCTGCTGCAATCCCGCCTTCAGCACGCCCTGCACCAGCAGACCGGGATCTCGATCGCCGTCCAGGTGCTCGAACGCGACCGCGTGCCCCGGAGCGAGGGCAAGGCCGTCCGGGTAGTGGACCGGCGTCCGCGGTAGGTGACGGTCGCGCCGGCAGCGGCTTCTCCGTCGCGGGTGACTATGACCCGGAGGGACTCGCGGCATCGGCTGCCAGCGATCGCGAGGCCCGGGACACGCTGATATTCCACCTCTTGCCGCTTGAAAGCTCCGAGCTCCACCGGGTGCGGAGCGCGGCCGAGACCGCGCACCGATCCGCCGGCGGAAGCGCGGGCAGCAGCGAAAGCAGCGTCGGCAGCGCATCGGCACTCAACCGGGCGGCGTACGCGGCGTCGAAGGAATGACCGGCCGCCGCGCGCGCCAGATTCGTCCGCGCCATGAGCCCGTCCGGATTCACCAGGTTGAGCGCCAGCAGCACCAGGAAGCCTCCCGCGAGCGCGCCAGGCGCAAAGCGGGCGCGACGCCCCCGGAGCACCGTGGCGGCGAACCATCCGAACACCAGCACCAGCCATCCCATGAACGCGGTGGTGTAGAAGCGCAGCTCGGTGAGGCCGTACTCCGCGGTATAGAGCCGCATCCTGAGCAGCGCCGAGGCCAGCATGACGTCCAGCAGCAGCAGCATGAGAGCGGCGAGCAGGCGGAAGCGCCGGACCCGTGACCGATCCCCCTGGTCCAGCGACCAGTCCGCCAGCAGCAGGAGAGGCAACGAGAGCGCGGCGACCGTCACCAGCTCGAAGAAGCCCCGCCGCGCATACTCGGAGTAGCTCATGCCGGTGAGATTCTGCACCAGCTCGGCGCCGCCGAAGAGGTAGCGGAACTGCACGGCTACGAAGGCCAGGAACAGCACGTCGATCACCGCGAGCACCGTCCCCACCTCCCCCAGACCCAGCCATCCGCCACGCGCGGCGCTTCGCCCCCCGTCGGCGTCCTGGCCCGAGAAGGCCCGGAGAAGGCCCCCCGCCGCCCACCCCCACAGCAGGATCACGGACAGATGGGACACCAGCCGATCGAGCTCGACCGCGAACGTACGCGTCATCAGGCGATCGAACACCGGGTCGGCCTGCATGAGGAGTCCGCCGAACACGGCGGCCACCGGAACGGCGGCCACGAGACCTATCGCCGTCCCCCGGATCGCTCGCGTCCGGCTTTGCGCCGGCAAAGCGCCCCACTCGATGTCCGACAAGACCAGCACCGCCGCGCCCCCCGCGGCGCCGCCGGCGAGCCGACCCGCGCCCCGGGCATAGTCGGTGAGTCCGGCCGCTTCCCAGCCGGCGGTTCGCACCCAGGCTGAGGCGAGAGCCGCGACCACCCCCACACCCAGCAGGTTGAGCGCGAAGAGCGTGGGTGAGTCGCGCCAGATCAGCGCGACGCCGAGCAGCGCGAGGGGCAGCCCCAGCGGCGCCAGGCGGTCCGGGCGGGGGACGATGCCGGCCAGCGCCAGGACGCCGAACGCCTGGACCAGCACGCCGAGTCCGAGCGCCACGTCGAGCCGGCCTGGGACCGTGTGCGCGAGCACGTCCGCGGCCACGCCGACGCCGAGCCCCGCGGCGAGCAGGGCCAGCCCGACCCGGGTTCGCGACGGCACGCTCACCCCGCGGCTGCGTCGGGCAGGCCGCCGAACCGCCGCTCCCGCTGGGCGAACTCGCGCACCGCGGAGCTCAGCTCCTCCGGCCCGAACTCGGGCCACATCAATGGACTGAAGAACAGCTCGGCGTAGGCGGCCTCCCAGAGGAGAAAGTCGCTCAGGCGGCGCTCGCCGCCGGTCCGAATGAGGAGATCGAGCTCCCGCACCGGGGTGCCGTGGTCCACAATGGCGAGCAGGCGGCCGAACGACTCGCGCGACGGCACCGTCTCGGGGCGGAGGCACTGGGCCGCCCGGAGAATCGAGTCGCGCGCGGAGTAGTCCAGCGCGATGCGCAGGTGCAGCCGCTCGCCGGCCGCGGTGGCGCGCTCGGCGGATTCCATCGTGCGCCTGAGGGTGTCGGCGAGCCGGTCCCGCCGGCCGATGATCTCCAGGCGCACGCCGTTCTCCTGGCATCGCGCCGTCTCCCCGCGGAGATACTCGCGGAACAGCCGCATCAGCCAGCTCACCTCGGCCGGCGGGCGGCGCCAGTTGTCGGCGGAGAAGGCGAAGAGCGTGAGGACGCCGATTCCCGCCTCGGGGGCGGCCTCGACGATCCGGCGCACCATCGCCGCGCCCTCCCGGTGCCCCGCCGAGCGCGAGCGCCCCTGCCGGGTGGCCCAGCGACCGTTGCCGTCCATGATGATCCCCACGTGGAGGCCGGCCGGGTCCGACGAGGGCGAAGTGCTTTGCTTCATAAAGTCAGTCCTCAAAAAAAAGGGCGGGATCAGCGCTCGCGAGTGCTCACCGCTCACGGGTGCTGCGAATCAGCGCTTCCATGTGCTCGAGATAGCGCTCCAGCGCCTTCCGGCCGGCGGCGCTCAGCCGGTATTCGGTGCGAGGCACCCGGCCCTCGAACGACTTGGTGCAGATGATGTAGTCGGCCTCTTCCAGCTTCCGGGCGTGGACGCTGAGGTTGCCGTCGGTCGTCTCCAGGAGCCGCTTGAGCTCGTTGAAGCTCAAGGAATGGTTGACGGCGAGCGCGCTGACGATGGCCAGGCGCATGCGTTCGTGAATCAGGCGATCGAGCTCGAGCGGCCCGTGGGCCGCTCCTCCGCGGATCCCCTGCAGCGGCTGCGCCGCCGCCCGACCGTCGGGTCCCTTGGGAGCGAGATTGGATTTAGCCACCGTACCTCCGTGCGATGAGCAGACCAAACACGATGTGCAGGCCGCCGAACCCGGCCGCCATGAGCGGGTTTCCCCAGGCGGCGGGCCCGAACAGGGCGACCGCGCCCAGCGCCATGAAGCAGAGTCCCATGAGCGGCACCACCCTGACCGAGAAGGCGCCGCCGGTCACGACGCCGGTCCCGTAGAGCAGGAGCCAGGTGCCGGGCAGTGCCTGGTACAGGCCGGCGCGGACCAGCACGCCGGTGAGCAGCGCGCCGACCAGGAGGGGCGGCACGTAGCTCAGCACAAAGCGCCGCCCCGAGTAGGAGAACACCACGGTGCCGGCCCGGCGTGCCTTGGTGGCCATGGTCCATCCACCGAGGGTAAGCGCCGCGACCGCGGTGCCGAGCCAGGCGACCAGCCACTCCTGCGGGCTGATCCGGGTGTGAGCCACCGCGGCGGCCCCGAGCGCCATGACTCCCATGCCTACCCCGCCCCACCCCGGGACCGCCGTGAAGGCAGTGGCCCGCTCCATCGTCCGCCGGATGAAGGAGAGGTTGTCCATCGCCCGCGCGTGGAGCGCGGGGGAATCGGGGCGTGAGTGCAGGCGCTCAGGGAGGGCCATTGCTCAATGGTATTGGGTTTATTTGTTCTCGTCAAGTACTTTGTACCACAAGGCCGTTGCTTTCAGAGCTGAGGTGCGTTGAGCCGCTCACGCCGCACCACCCCTCCCCCTCTTCACCACGGTGACACGGAAAAAGACGGAGGGAGCACGGAGAACAGCAATGAAGCAATGACAACGTGGTTCTCCGTGGCTGTATCCGTGCCCTCCGTGTCTCCGTGGTGAAAGGGGAGGGGCAGTGTGTGGCTTAGCCAGCCTCGACCACCACCGCCGTGCCGTAACAGAGGACCTCCGTCACTCCCTGCATCACTTCCGTCCCGTCGTAACGCACCCCGATGATCGCGTTTGCACCCACCGCCTCGGCGTGGGTCACCATCAGCTGGAACGCCTCCGCCCGGGTGTTCTCGCAGAGCTCCGTGAAAAGGCTGATGTTACCGCCCAGGATCGTCTGGAGCGAGCCGCCGATGGTGCCGAGGATCGAGCGCGAGCGGACGGTGATCCCCCGCACCACTCCCAGCGTCTCGACCACGCGGTAACCGTCGAGGGTGAAGGCGGTGGTGGTCAATCGGTGGTCCATGGCTCACGCCGCCTTGAGGTCGGAGGTGCATTCCGGGCAGCGGGTGGCGGCCAGCGGGATCGGCATCCGGCAGTAGGGACAGTCCGTGGTGCTCGGCGCGGCGGCCGCCTCTCTCGGTTGCAGTCGATTGGCGATGCGCACGATGAGGAAGACGGCGAAGGCGACGATCAGGAAGGTGATGATGCTGTTGATGAAGAGGCCGTAGTTGAGGGTCACCGCACCGGCCGCGTGGGCTTGGGCCACCGTCGAGTACGGGGGCGGCGCCTTCTCGCCGGACTTCAACACCACCAGAAGATTGGAGAAGTCGACGTTGCCGAGTGCCAGACCGATCGGCGGCATGATGACGTCCTCGACCAGTGACTTGACGATGGTGCCGAAGGCCCCACCGATGATGATGCCGACGGCGAGATCGAGAACGTTGCCGCGCATCGCAAATGCCTTGAACTCCTTCAGCATGGGCGCCGCCTGTTGGGGTTAAGAGGGAGCGAAAGCGGGGATATACAGCAAACCCCGCCGGCATGGTAGTGCTCGGGGAGGGTCGCTCTCTCCGGTTCAGCTGAAGAGGCGGAAGAACCGCTCGAAGGCGCGCCTGGCACGGGGCGTGAGCCGCGCCCGACGCCACGCGTCCGCCGCCTTGCGGACGACCTCGGCCTGGGTGGGGTACGGGTGGATGGTCGAGCCGATCTTGCCGAGTCCGACGCCGGCGGTCATGGCGAGCGCAAGCTCGCCGATCATCTCTCCCGCATGCTCCGCGACCAGGGTGGCGCCCAGGATGCGGTCGCGGCCCCGCTGGAGGTGAACCCGGAGAAAACCCGCGTCCTGGCCGTCGAGCACCGCACGGTCGACCAGCTCGAGGGGCACCATGATGGTTTCCACCCGGTAGCCCTCGTCGATCGCCTCGCCGACCGTCAGGCCGACGTGGGCGACCTCGGGCGAGGTGTAGGTCACCCGGGGAATGATCAGGCGGCTCGCCTTCCCGCCCCCGAGGCCGAAGAAGAGCGCGTTGGCGACCACCAGCCGGGCCTGCGCGTCCGCGGCGTGGGTGGACCCCTCCTGGGAACAGACGTCGCCGACGGCGAAGATGCGGCGGTTGCTGGTGCGGAGCCGGTCGTCCACCGTGACACCGCGAGGCCCGAATGCGACCCCCGCGGCCTCGAGGCCGAGCCGCTCGACATTGGGAACCCGGCCCGCGGCCACCAGCACCTGATCGCCGACGATCTCGTCGGTCCGGCCGGCGCGCTGCACGTGGAGCACGCGCGTGCTCCCGCGCGACTCGGCGCGGAGCACGCGGGCATCCGCCAGGAGCGCCACCCCGTCGCCCTCCAACGCCCGCATGACGACCTGCGCCGCGTCCCCGTCCTCGCGGGACAGGACCCGCGCCTGCTCCTCGACCAGCGTCACCCGGCTGCCGAAGCGGGCGAACGCCTGGCCCATCTCGCAGCCGTTGGGACCGGCGCCGATGACCACGAGATGTCCGGGCAGCTCAGTGAGGGCGAAGACGGTCTCGTTGGTCAGGTACCCGGTCCGCTCGAGCCCCGGGACCCGCGGGATGGCGGCCTGAGAGCCGGACGCGATGACGGCTCGGCGAAAGCGGAGGACGCGGCCGGCCACTGCGACGGCGTCCCGCCCGGTGAACTCTCCCTCGCCGAGGAAGACGTCGACGCCGAGCTCGCGGTAGCGCGCGGCCGAGTCCGCCCGGCTGAGACCGGCGCGCAGACGGCGCATCCGCTGCATCGCCGTGGCGAAGTCGCCGGTCCCGACGGTTCGCGGTCCCCCGAAGACCCGACTCGAGTCCATCGCGGCGCGCCACGATCGGGCGGCGCTGATGAGCGCCTTGGAGGGGACGCAGCCGACGTTGAGACAGTCGCCGCCGAGGAGGTGCCGCTCGACCAGGGCGACCCGTGCGCCCAGTCCCGCGGCGATCGAGGCGATCATGAGGCCGCCCGGCCCCCCACCGATCACCACCAGGTGATAGCGATTTTTGGGCTCGGGATTGACCCAGTCGACCGGCCGCACGTTCGCCACCAGCTGGCGGTCGTACTGGTCGCTAGAGAGAGGCACGTTGCCCGACGTTCAATGTCCGGAGCGTGCGTCGGGCGGCCCGAGTCACGATGGTGGTGGCCGCGATGGTGGCCGCGAGCCCGATCCCGAGCAGGGCATAGTAGCCCCGGGTGCCCCGGACCGGGTTGGGTCCGGCCAAGCGGGCGACGTCGCCGACCAGCTTGCCGCAGTAGACATACACCAGGGTGCCGGGCAACATGCCCAACGACGCGATCAGGTAATCGGTGAACCGGACGCTGGTGAGACCGAGGGCGTAGTTCAGCAGGTTGAAAGGAAAGACGGGAGAGAGGCGGAGCAGGAAGACGACCTTCCTGCCGTGGTCGCCGATGGCCCGGTCGATGGCCGCGGCGCGCTGGTCGCCGGCCAGCCGGCGGTAGACGAAGGCCCGCGCGAGGTACCGGCTCACCAGGAACGCCGCCGCCGCGCCCAGGGTGGCGGCCGTGAACGCGAGCGCGGTTCCCTTCCAGAGTCCGAACAGAGCGCCGGCGGCCAGGGTGAGGACCGATCCGGGAACGAAGGCCAGGGTCGCGACGATGTACCCGATCACGAAGGCCGCCGGCGCCCATGCACCGAGCCCCGCCGCCCAGGCGGTGAACCCGCTCAGCAGCGGGGCCGCCGCCCGCCCGGCGAGCAGGACCGCCCCGACCCCGGCAACCAGAAGCGCGCCGGCCCAAACCAGCCAGCGCCGGCGGACTCGGGGCTCGGCGGCGGGGTGCGTCGCGGCTCTGGTCACCGAGGGCTACGACCCCGCCCGGTCCACCGGATATCCCGCCGCGCTCCACTCGGCGAAGCCGCCGGAGAAGACTCGGACGTCCGCCACGCCGCGCGCCCGAAGCAGACTCGCCGCGATGGCCGCACGCGAACCGGATTGGCAGTGCACCACGACGAGGCGATCGCGTGGCACCTCCGCCAGGCGCTCTCCCAGATCGGCGATGGGGATGTTGCTCGAGCCAGGCAGGTGCCCGGCGGCCCACTCCACCGGGCTGCGCACGTCGAGCAGCGCGAGAGGGCCGTCCGGCGCGGCAGCCCGCACCTCCGCGATGGCGATCCGGGGAATCGTCTGCAGTGCGCTCCGCGACCCGCTCCATTCCTCCAGCACCTCGGCCCCGAAGTATCCCCCCACTCGGTCCAACCCGATCCCGGCGAGCTGGCGGACGACGCGGTCCACGGTCGAGTCTCGCCGGTCGTCGAGCAGCAGGTAGAGCTCCCCGTCATACGGCAGCAACGAGCCCGACCAGGTGGTGAAGCCGCGGTTGTGCGGGATGTTGATGGTTCCGGGTATCGCGCCGAGCGCGAACTCGCGCGCGGGCCGGGTGTCCACGACGGTAGCACCTGCCGCCAGCAGGGTGGCCAGCCGCTCGACCGGGAGCCGGTCGGGCCGACGGAGGGCGCCGAGGAGCCGCGGGCCATCGCGGTTGATCCTCTTCATCTGGCCGAAGTAGCGGGGCGGATCCGGTTGGCCGGCGAGCACGGCGCGCACGAAGTCGTCCTCGTTCTCCACCGCGAACGCCCAGTTGAACCGCTTCTCGTACCCCAGCGTGGATTGGGGCACGGCGCCGAGCGCCTTCCCGCAGGCGGAGCCGGCGCCGTGGCCCGGCCAGATCTGCAGGAAGTCGGGCAGCCGGCGGAAGCGCTGGAGCGAGCGGAAGAGGTGCCGGGCGCCGAGCTCCATGGTACCGGCGATGTGCGCCGCGCGCTCCAGCAGGTCGGGGCGGCCCACGTCACCGACGAAGAGGAAGTCGCCGGTGAACGCGCCCATCGGCTGATCGGCGGTGGCCGTGTCGGTGACCAGAAAAGTGAGGTGCTCCGGCGTGTGTCCCGGCGTGTGCATGACGGCGATCTCGACCTGGCCAACCCGGAAGGTCGAGCTCTCGCCCAGCAGCGCCGCGCCCGCGTCCGCCGCGAAGGCGTAGCACCAGTCGGGGCCACCGGCGCCGGAGAGATGCAGACGGGCACCTGTGCGGTGCGCCAGCTCCCGCGCGCCGGAGACGAAATCCGCGTGGATGTGGGTCTCGGTCACGTGGGTGACCCGGAACCCCTCCGCCTCGGCGGTCTGCAGGTAGGGTTCGATCTTCCGGTTGGGATCGACGACCAGCGCTTCGCCGCTGGCAGGACAGCCTACCAGATAGCTGGCCTGGGCGAGCTGGTGGTCGTAGAAGTGTCGAAAGAACATCCGGGAGTCACCCCTCCGGGTTGACCATGAGTGGGCCGAGCGGCAGGCGCAGGCGGGCCCGCGCGCCCCTGGTGTCCTGCCGCGGCTCCAGCACCAGCGCGCCGCCGTGGGCTTCCGCGATCTGACGACTCAGCACCAGCCCGATGCCGGACCCGCTGGCCTTGGTGGTGAAGAACGGGACGAAGAGGTTGCCCGGATCCGGCAGCCCCGGCCCCTCGTCGTCCACCACGACCTCGACCACGCCCGCGCGGCTGGTCCAGGCCACCTGCACGCCGCCGCGCGTCTCCAGCGCGGCATCCACCGCGTTGTACACCAGATTGATGAGCAGTTGATCGAGCTGGTCCCCATCGGCGGTGACGACGAGCGCGGGGCCTTCATTCACCCGCACCTCGAGCCGCGTCTCCAGCGCCGCCACCCGATGCACCCACTCCGCCACGCTGACCGGGCCAACGGTCGGGCGGGGCAGCCGGGCCAGCCGGGCGTAGGCCCCCATGAACCGGCCCAGCGACTCCGAGCGGCTCTCGATCACCTGGAGCCCGGACCGCAGATCTTCCTCCCAGTCCGCCGGCCGTTCCCCCAGCCGGGTGAGGCTCCCGAGGCTGCCGGCGATCGACTTGATCGGCGCGAGCGAGTTGTTGATCTCGTGACCGAGCACCCGCACGATCCGCTGCCACGCCGAGCGCTCCTCCGCTCGCAGCACGCGGCTCAAGTCCGACAGCACCAGCAGCTGGTGGGGCAGCCCGTCCTGCCGAAAGCTACTGCTCCGCACCTCCCAGCGCCCCGCCCCACCGGGGAAGGCCGCCTCCAGCGTGCGGGGCGATTCTCCCTCCAGGCATCCCGCCAGTCCCAGCGATTCGGCCAGCCGGCCGATCACCCGTTCGGCCGGCTGGCCCAGCAACCGCTCGCCGCCCCGGTTGACCAGACGGAGCCGGTGCGCGCCATCAAATGCAAACACCGCGACGTCGATCTCCTCGATCACCCGGCGCAGCAGCGTGGTGGCCTCGAGGGCCCGCAATCGCTGCGACCGGAGCGTCTCGCTCAGCGCGTTGACCTCGTACAGCGCGAGGGCGAGTCCGTCGTCGGTGCTGGCGCCCCGGGCGCGGATCGAATAGTCGCCCTCGCGCAAGGCGGACAGCAGGTTGGAGATCGTCTGCAGCGGGCGGGTGACCCGCTCCCGCAGCAGCGCGGCGCCGATGAGCCAGGCACCGACCACGATCAGCGTGACGGTGAGCCGGACCCGCAACGGGTGATCGCCGGTCCAGAGCAGCCAGCACGCCGACACCACGGCCGGGAGCCCGGCGACCAGGGCGATGTGGAAGACCCGTCTCTCGTGCTTCGGGGAGCGCCGGCCCCGATCAGAGCCCATGGTGCTGGAGACGGCGGTACAAGGCGCTCCGGCTCAGGCCGAGCACCTTGGCGGCCTGACTCACGTTGCCGCCGTGCCGCTCGAGCGCCTTCCGGATGAGCAGCCGCTCGACTTCCTCGAGCGGCAGGTCCTCCAGGCGGCCCGGCGACCCGCTCCCCCGCAAGCCCAGATCCGCGTTGCGGATCGAGTTCCCCTGGGCCAGCAGCACGGCACGCTCGAGCGTGTGATCCAGCTCGCGCACGTTCCCGGGCCACGGGTGAGTCTCCAGGGTCAGGAGGGCCTCGGGCTCGAATCCGGAGAGCGGCTTGCGGTAGCGCGCGGCGTAGCGCCGCAGGAAATAGTCTGCCAGCACCGGGATGTCCTCCCGCCGCTCGCGCAGCGGGGGGAGGCGGACCTCGATGGTGTTGAGGCGGAAGAGGAGGTCCTCCCGGAACCGTCCTTCCGCCACTTCCACCTGCAGGTCGGCGTTGGTGGCGGAGAGCAGGCGGACGTCGATCCGGCGCGAGCGCGACGCGCCGACCCGCTCGACCTCACCGGTCTCCAGCACCCGGAGCAGCTTGGCCTGCTGCCGCATCGCCAGGGTGCCGATCTCGTCCAGCAGCAGAGTGCCGCCCTCCGCCAGCTCGATGCGGCCGATGCGATCGGTCCGGGCATCGGTGAAGGCGCCCTTCACGTGCCCGAACATCTCGCTCTCGAAGAGGTTCTCGGAGAGGCCACCGAGATTGACTGCGACCAGCGGCCGTGCGGCCCGGCCCGAAGCGGCGTGAATCCACTGGGCGACGACTTCCTTCCCCGTCCCGTGCTCCCCGGTGATGAGGACGTTGGCGTCGGACGGGGCCACCCGTTCCATGAGCTGGAGGACCGGACGCATCGCGGCGGAGGCGGCGATGAGCTCCGGCACCCCGTCCCGCCGGAGCAGGCGGTTCTCGCCCTCCAGCCGACGGCTCCGTCGGAGCGCCCGGCCCAGCTCGACCTGGGTGCGGAGGGTGGCCAGGAGGCGGGGATTGTCCCACGGCTTCTCGATGAAGTCGCGCGCGCCGCGGCGCATGGCTTCCACCGCCTTCTCCACGCTTCCCCACGCGGTCATGACCACGATGGGAAGGGTCGCATCGAGCGCCTGCAGCTCGGAGACAAGCTCCAGCCCCTCCCGTCCGGTGGTGGTGTCGCGGGCGTAGTTGAGATCGAGCAGGACGGCGTCGAAGTCGGCGCGCTGAACGGCGGCGAGCACCGCCGCCGGCGAGGCCGCCGTGGCGATGGCGTACCCCTCGGCCTTGAGCAGGAGCCGAAGGGCCTCGCGGATGTCGGGCTGATCGTCCGCAACGAGGATCTGCGGGGCCGCGGGTGGGGTGGGCGACGGTTCCTGGCTGGAAGGCACGGAAACCAATCTACCTCCGGTTCTCCTTTCGGCGAACGAACTTGAGGCCGGACCAGACGTCGTCCACCGCGCAGACCTTGACGTCCACCAGGCCAAGCGGCAGGCCGAGCTCCCGGAGGACGTCCTCGGTCAGGTCGGTCTCGACCCCGGACGCCTTCTTGGGCCAGGAGATCCAGAGGGTGCCGTCGTCGGCCAGCGACTTGGCCAGCCGGGGAACCGCCGCCGCCAACTCGGCGCGACGGCGGGCGAACTGATGGATGAAGCGGGCGCCGGGAGTGAGCCGGGTGCTGAGAGTGGTGCCCTCGCGCAGGGGGGCGATGAGAGCCTCGTAGTTCGGGGGCGCGCCGAGGGCGACTACCTTCATCCCCGGCGCGATCCCGAGCTTCTCCGAGAGGGACCGCTTGGAATAGCCTGCCGTCATCGGTCGCCTCGTCTGAGAGTGACGTCCGCTAGTGAAGTTCAGCTATTCGGGTAACAGCTCGGCGCCAACAACCACATCGCTGTTGTTTTGTTTGTGTTTTCCGTGTCTTCCGTGTTTCCGTGGTGAATTCATGCCGCAAACCCCACCGCGAACTTCCGTGATTGCTGTAAACCAAACTACCTGAACCTCATTAGACGGAGGTGCGGGCGCTGTCGGCGGGAACGGGGTCCACCACCCAGCCATCCCGGAGATTGATGGTTCGGTGCCCATAAGAGGCGTTCTTCTCCGAATGAGTGACCTGCACTATGGTCGTCCCTTGGCGGTTGAGCCGGCTGAAGAGCTCCATGATCTCCTCGCCTTGGGCGCTGTGCAAGTTACCCGTGGGCTCGTCGGCCAGGAGCAGCTTGGGACCGGCGATGACGGCACGGGCCACCCCGACCAGCTGCTGCTGGCCGCCGGAGAGCTGGTTCGGGTAGAGGTCCTTCTTGCCCACCATCTGAAACCGGTCGAGTGACTCGGCCACGATCGCGGCGCGCTCCTTCGGCTTGATGTCGCGGTAGGAGAGGGGGATCTCCAGGTTCTCGTACACGGTCAGATCATCGATCAGATGATACTTCTGGAACACGAAGCCGATGTAGCGCTTGTTGAGCTCCACCCGCTTCCTGGGCGGCAGCTGGTGGACCGGCTCGCCGAGAAAGAGATACTCCCCGGTCCAGGCGCTGTCGAGCATGCCCAGAATACTCAGCAAGGTGGACTTCCCCGCCCCGGACGGGCCCATGATGGTGACGAACTCGCCCTCCCGGATCTCGAGATCGATCCGTCGGAGCACGTAGGTGCGGGTGGGACCGGTCTGGAAGAAGCGGTCGACGTTCGAGAGTCTGATCACGGGAAATCGCTCCGGCCGACAACGGCAGCATGGGGGTCGAGGGCGCCCATCATTCGCTCCGCAATGCTTCGATCGGATTCACCCGGGTGGCCCGGATCGCCGGGACCAGACAGGCGACGGTGGACACCACCGCGAGGACCAGCACGGCGCCACCCAGAACCCTGGGGTCTCTGGGGCTCACGCCGTAGAGCAGGCTGGTGAGCAGGCGGGTGAGACCGAGGGCGCCCACCACGCCCAGCCCCAGACCGCTCAGCGTCATCGCGAGCCCCTGCCGAAGTACCATCGCCTGCACCGACGACGACCGGGCGCCCAGCGCGAGTCGGATCCCGAGCTCACGAGTCCGCTGGTTCACCCCATAGGCCATGACCCCGTACACGCCGACGGCCGCCAGAATCAGCGCCAGCAGGCCGAACAGGGTCAGGAGCGACATGTTGAAGCGCTGTTGTGCCGTCGCGTTCTGCAGCAGTTCCCCCGCTTCCTGCAGCCGGGAGACGGGCTGCTCCGGATCGACCTCCCGGACCGCCGCCTTGATGGCCGGTCCGAGAGATTCGGCTCCGACCTCGCTGCGAACCACGAACGAGAGCGGGATGGAGGCGAAGATGGTCCACAGGTCGGGGGAAAGCTGCCAAGCCGGAACGTAGAGCTCCGGCGAGGGGGCCGTCGTGAGCTGGGTCTGGCGCACGTCAGCGATGACCCCCACGATCTGCCGCCACTGGGCGGAGTCGGGGGTGCCGAAGGTGACTCGGCGCCCGATCGGATCCTGCCCGGGGAATAGCCGGCGAGCGAGAGCCTGGTTCACCACGGTCACCAGAGGGGCGCCCGCCCTGTCCTCGGGCGTCAGCAGGCGTCCACGACGCAGCGTGACTCCGAGGGAATTCAGAAAGTCCCCGGCGACGATCCGGTAGCCGGCGTATTGCTCGTGGCCCGGGGCGGCCGGAGGCCGGCCCTCGACCGAGATATCACCGCTGGTGAAGCCGTTGCTCAGCGGGAGGAAGAACACGGCGCCCGCGTCTCGAGCACCGGGGATCGCACGCAGCCGCGCGACGAGTCGGTCGATGTACGCCCGTTGCGCATCCGCGTCGGCATACTTCGCGGCTGAAATGTTGAGCTGAAAGGTCATCGCGCCCGTCGGACGGAAACCGA
>JBBSHB010000017.1:0-37308 GCA_038253515.1 Gemmatimonadales bacterium
AAGCGACGAGGGATCTTCTCACCCGGGGGTCGAACTCGGCCCGGCAAGATCCCTCGCTCCGCTCGGGATGACAGAGGCGGCGCTCGGGGTGACGGCGCGACGCTCGGGATGACAGCGCGGCGCTCGGGATGACAGCGCGGCGCTCGGGATGACAGCGCGGCGGTCGGGGTGACTCTAGCGTCGCCGGTACGTTTCGAAGAACCCGTTTCCCGAATCGGCCACCGATTCACCCGCCAGCTTCCCGTTCAGTCGAAAGCCACCGCGCATCTGCAGGAAATACCGCCGGAACGAGGTCGCGGCCATGTCGGTCGCGAGGGCATGATCGACGTCGACCCGCAGACTCATGCTATCGCGGCCCCGTGTGGCCAGGAGATGAAAACGATCCGGAGCGGTGCTTCCGGCGACACCCGCGGCGGGCGTTGCGCCCTGGTACTCGACCCGATCGAAGCGCAACACCTGCAGCACGCCCAGGGAATCGACCAGGGCGAGAACGAAGGGTGAGCTCACCTGGGTCTTCCCGGCGACGCCGGTCCGCTCCGGGCCGTACACTCCGCCATAGAGCAGGCTCAGCGCAGTCCCGCGAGCGGCGCCCCATTCCCAGGTGACGTCCCGCCAGACGCCCCAGTTGTGGTCGTGGTAGGCCGGCGCCTCACGCAGGGTGACGCAATGCGCGCCGAGACAGATCCTGCCGCTGGCGGAAGCCGCGAGCGCGGGGACCACGTAGCCCGACACGAACTCCCGGTCCCGGAGCTCGACCGGCGGGAAGTACCGGTTGGGCAGTGGCCGGACGAGCAGGTCCATCCTGAGTGCACCACCCGCGCCGCGGGCGCGCGCAGCGAGGGCATAGGTGCCATCGCGTTGGCGGACCGAGCTTCCGCCGATGGTGAGGTCCGCACGGGTCGTGTCGAAGCTGACGCTGCCAGCGGGCACCTCGGCGGTGAACCGCTCGGAACGTCCATCGCGCCGGCGATGAGTGACGAGAATGCGGCCACCCCACCGTCCGTCCGGGACCTCACCGCCCACCAGATAGGTGAGATACCACCACTCCTCCGGCGAAGCCAGCAGGTTGAAGTAGTGCCACTCACCCCAGGCGGAGTCGGGTCGTGTGGGTACGTGAAAGCGATCCAACTCGTCATAGAGCTGCTGCCGCGTCGGACGGACGTAGGCGGAATCGGCGGGTGAGTCTTCCCAGCGGCCTTCGAGCACGTCGATTCCCGCCCCGAGCGCACCAGCCCGGCTGGGGATCTCGCCGCCGGCCCGGACCGGGAGCGGGCGGCAGGGAGCCGCCGCCGCGCAGAGGTAGAGCAGCTTGCCCTCGATCGCGGGCGCGACGCTGCGCACCAGCCCGGCATGCCTCGGACCGCCGAGCACCTGCCGGGTAAGGAACCGGGCGCGGTCGATCCCGAAGTACATGGCGCCGAGCCCGCCGGTGCGCATCGCCTCCACATCGATGCCCTCGGGGAGCACGGTCACCTCCCCTCCACCCACCAGCGATACATCCCGCGCCTGCTCGAGCATGGCCTCGCCGACGGAGAGCAGCACGACCATCACCCCTACACCCAGGGAGAAGCCGAGCAGGAGGAAGAGGGTGCGGAGCTTTCGGACCCACAGATGCCGGAAGGCGAGAATGAGGAGCATCAGTCGCAGATGCTCCCGTCGATCATGTGGATCACTCGCCGTGCCTCTCCCGCCAGGCGCTCGTCGTGGGTCACCACGACGAGGGTGGTGCCGTCCGCGTTCAGCCGACGGAAGAGATCGAGGATGCCCTGCCCGGTCGCCGCGTCCAGCTCGCCGGTCGGCTCGTCCGCGAGGACCATGACCGGCCGGTTGGCCAGCGCCCGCGCGATGGCCACCCGCTGCATCTCGCCGCCGGAGAGCTGAGTGGCCCGGTGGCCGGCACGCTGGGCCAGGCCGACGTAGGCGAGCAGTTCGCGCGCCCGGGCGCGACGCTCGGGCCCCCGCAGGCCGGCCTCCGCCATCGGCAGCTCCACGTTCTCCCGGGCGGTGAGGATCGGGAGAAGATGAAAGCGCTGGAAGATGAAGCCGAGACGGCTGAGCCGGAGCCGGGTGAGCTGGTGATCGGACAGACCGTCCAACCGGGTCCCCAGAAGCTCGACCGCGCCGGCGGTCGGGGTATCGATCCCGCCGATGAGCTGGAGGAGCGTGGACTTGCCGCTGCCCGAGGGTCCCACCACCGCGACGTACTCGCCGGCGTCGATCCGGAGCGACACACCGCGCAGGGCGTGCACCGTCTCGCCGTTCATCGGGTAGTCTTTGCGAAGATCACGCGCGAGGAGGATCGGGGCAGCCCCCCCGCCGGGTGGGGCGCTCACGTGGCCTCCTCCCGGAGGGTCCGCGCGATCGGCGTTCGAGCGGCGAGCCACGCCGGATAGAGGCCGGCGAGCGATCCCGTCAGGAGCAGGACGATGGCCGCGGTGCGCAGGGTATCGAGACGGGGCACGAAGAAGGAGAATGCGGCGGGAAGACCAGGAAAGCTGGTGAGAATGGCGTCCAGCCGC
Source organism: Gemmatimonadales bacterium (assembly GCA_038253515.1). GTDB lineage: Bacteria > Gemmatimonadota > Gemmatimonadetes > Gemmatimonadales > GWC2-71-9 > CAVVWJ01. The sequence continues at coordinate 2,520 of JBBSHB010000017.1, forward strand.
CGGGCGGTGAGGAGACCCAGCGCGATTCCCAGCGCGGCTCCCACGACCGTCAGCACCGTCCCCTCGGCGACCACCTGCTGCACGACCGTCCGCCGGCTCACGCCGATGGCGCGGAGGGTGGCGATCTCGCCCAGCCGCTCATGCACGGTGATGGTCATGAGGGTCGCGATGAGCAGTACCGTCACGATCACGCTCATCGAGCCGAGGATGTAGGAGAGCTGCCGGAAATACACCAGCCGCCGCTTGAACTGCACCACCAGGTCGGCCACGCTGTTGACCTCGAGCAGCGGGAAGCGTTCCCGAAGTCGTGCGGCGACTCGGGGCACCGCGGCGTCATCCCGAACCTTGACGACCAGCAGGGAGGCGCGGTCCTCCGCCTCCTGGCGGGCGAGCCGTTGCATCAGCGGGAGCACGGTGCCCACCGATGGCTGGCCCCGGTAGTCGTAGAGCCACCGCACCACACCGCGCACCACCAACCGGCGGCCCACCGAGGCCGTGACCACCTGGGGATCGAGTCGACCGACCAGAGTCACCGTGTCGCCGACCGCGGCTCGGAGGTGACTGGCGGCAGTGGGGCTCAACAGGATTCCGCTGGTATCCCCCGGCGTGAGATCTCTGCCGGCGCTCAGGCGGTAGAGGCCCTGGGCCGCGGGGTCGATGCCGTACCCGAACAGGGTGACGAGCGAATCGGCGACCCGGCCGTAGACCGAGGTCCCGAGCACCGGGCCGGCCGATTCGATCGCCGGGTCCGAGCGGAGCGCGGCGACGATCTCGGCGGCGTGCGAGAGGGTCGCCTCGGTGTCGAAGGGAAGGGTGCCCTTGGGCGTAAGCCGGATCTGATACCCGTGGCCGAGCAGGAGATCGGTGAAGGATTTGTCGATGCCGCCACTCAACATGATCATATCGAGCAGCATCGCGGCGGCCACCGCGATCCCGGCCAAGGAGAGCCCGGTCCGGAGCGGTTGGCGCGCCAGGCTTCGGAGGCCCCACACGACGCTCCTCATCCTCGTCCCCAGAGCACCATCGGCCGGGTGCGGACCAGTCGCCAGGCGGCAAGCGCGCCCGCCACGAGCCCGAGCCCGAGGGAGAGCGCCACGCTGAAGGTCACGATGCCGGGGGTGATGAGCGAGAACGTCAGCGCGGTGTCGAAGAACCTGCGGTAGTACGCGTTGGTGACCAGACCGGCAACCAGGGCGAGCAGCGTGCCCAGACCGGAGCCCAGGACCGCGATGACTGCCGCCTCCAGCAGCAGTGCGCCGAAGATGGTTCGCCGCCGGACGCCCACAAAGCGCATGACCGCGGCGTCCATCCGCCGCTCCTCGACCTTGAGCAGCATGATGCACAGGAGGAAGACCGCGCTCGCGACGATGGTGATGACCGCGATGGCGCGATGGAAACGGCTCACCACCAGGAAGGTCTGGGAGGACTCGGAGGCGATCGCGTCCGACCGGTACGCCTGGTAGCCGAAGGCGTTCCACTGCAGCACGGCCACCGCGCTGTCCGGCGACGCCCCGGGCAGGAGACCGAGGCCGAAGCGATCCACCCGATCGGGGGCGCCGAGCAGTCCGGCGAGATCGGGCAGGTGGAGCCGGACGTGCCGCTCCCGCTTGGTGACGTCGGCGGGATCGGGACGGGGCTCGTACACGGCGACCACCCGGGCCAGGCGATGCATCGAGTCGGGCGCCGTACCCAGCCGGACCGTGTCGCCGACGGCGAGTCCCAGTTCCCGGACCAGCCGGCGCTCGACCGCGATGCCGGGGACCTGTGCCGGCAGTGGCCCCGCGATGGCCCCGAGGAGTAATCCGGCCAGCCACGCGGAGTGACGGAGGTGTGGCTCGGCTCTCATGACCGGCAAGATACTACCGAGTGAACGCCTCCCGACGCAGTCTCGTGCAGCAGATCTCTTTCCGTCGTGATTCCATACAGCCGCCGGGCCTGGACGGCCGCCGGTACGAAGGTTCCGCGCGTCGCATTGGACGCCTCGTTCGAGCGGTTCTTCGTCCGGGCGGAGGCCCAGAAGATCGAGGCACCGCGATCGGAGATGCGGCACGCGGTGGCGACGATCGGGCAGAGCGCCGATGCGCTCGCCGCGTCGGCCGAGGAATTGAGCGCCGTCTCGGTGCAGATGGGGGCCAGCGCCGACGCCACCTCCGACCGCGCCATGACCGTCAGCACCGCGGCGGGGCAGGTCAACATCAACGTCAGCAGCGTCGCCAGTGCCAGCGACGAGATGAATGCGAGCATCCGGGACATCGCCCATAACGCGAACGCCGCCACCCGGGTCGCCAGCGAAGCCGTCAAGATGGCTCAGGAGACCGACGCCACGGTCACCCAGCTGGGGCAGTCGAGCCGGGAAATCGACGACGTCGTGAAGCTCATCACCAGCATCGCGCACCAGACCAACCTGCTGGCGCTGAACGCGACCATCGAGGCCGCCCGAGCAGGCGAGGCGGGGGCGGGGTTCGCCGTGGTGGCCGCGGAGGTGAAGGACCTGTCCAGACAAACGACGTCCGCCACCGAGCAGGTCAGCAGAAAGATCGAGGCGATTCAGCAGGACGCGAGTCGTGCGGTGGAGGCGATCCGCGACATCGGATCGGTCATCAGCCAGATCAGCGACATCCAGTCGACTATCGCCGGCGCGGTCGAGGAGCAGGCGGCCACCACCAGCGAGATCGCCCGCACCGTCGCCGAGGCCGCTCGTGGCAGCGGGGATATCGCCAGCACCATCGCCGGGGTGGCGAAGGCCGCGGGTGACACGAGCTCCGGAGCGCAGCGGACCCAAACGCGGTGGAAGCGAGTGCCGGAGGTGCGCGGAGCGGCCTGACCGCGGAAGCCGGTCAGGCCAGCCAGACGCGGAAGATACCGAACAGCAGCCAGGCGTTGAGCCCGATGATCGCGGCCGCCACGGTCCACGCGCTGGCGCTGAGCCAGGGGCGGTTGACGAAGCGGCCCATCTTGGATCGCTGGCTGGTGAAGTAGACCAGCGGTACCACGGCGAACGAGAGCTGCAGGCTCAGGATGACCTGGCTCAGAATGAGCAGCGCGCCCGCCCCCTTCTCGCCGTAGAGAATCGTGACGATGACGGCGGGGATGATCGCGATCAGCCGGGTGATCAACCGCCGGAGCCAGGCCGGCAGCCGAATGTTCAGAAATCCCTCCATCACGATCTGACCCGCCAGCGTTCCGGTAATCGTCGAATTCTGTCCCGAGGCGAGCAGTGCGACGGCGAACAGCGTGCTCGCGAGCGTGGTGCCCAGGAGCGGCGCCAGCAGGCGGTAGGCGTCGCCGATCTCCGCGACCTCCTGATGACCGCTCTGGTTGAAGGTCGCCGCGGCGAGCATCAGGATGGCGGCGTTGATGAAGAAGGCGAAGAGCAGCGCCACCGTCGAGTCGAGGGTGGCGAACCGGATCGCCTCCCGCTTCGACGAGTCGTCGGGCAGCACCTTCCGGGTCTGCACGATGGAGGAATGCAGATAGAGATTGTGCGGCATGACGGTGGCGCCCAGGATGCCGATGGCGATATAGAGCATCGCCGGGTTGCTGACGATCTGGCTCGTGGGCACCAGCCCACGCACCACCGCCGCCAGCTCCGGTCGGGCCATCAGCAGCTCCACGCCGAAGCACACCCCGATGGTCGCCACCAGCACGATCACCAGCGCTTCGAGGTAGCGGAAACCCCGATGCTGCAGCAGCAGGATCAGCAGGACGTCGAGCGCCGTCAGACACACTCCCCAGACCAGCGGAATCCCGAGCAGCAGGTTGAGCGCGATGGCCGACCCGATGACCTCCGCCAGATCGCACGCGGCGATCGCGATCTCGCAGAGCACCCAGAGCACGAAGCTCACCGGCCGCGAATAGTGGTCGCGGCAGGCCTGGGCCAGGTCCCGTCCGGTCACGATGCCGAGCTTGAGGGCGAGCGCCTGCAGCAGGATCGCCATCAGGTTGGAGATCAGGATGACGCTCAGAAGGGTGTACCCGAAGCGTGCGCCGCCAGCGAGATCGGTGGCCCAGTTGCCGGGGTCCATGTAGCCCACCGCCACCATGTACCCGGGGCCGGCGAAGGCGAGCGCTTTCCGCCAGAAGGAGACGCCCCGGGGTATGTGGATCGAGTGATGCGATTCCGGGAGGCTCGGCATCGTCCGCGGAAAGCGCCAGCCGGTGACCTCTTCCAGCGGGGGAGTCGAGGCGGCGTTCACGCGCCGGCCTCCCGGGCACAGAGGAGCACGTGCGCCAGCTCCTGCCCTATTACGTGGTGCTCGCCGGCTGCCTCGAGAGTCATCGGACCGCCGAACGGCTGGCGGTCCAGCAGGGTCACCACCACGCCGGGACGGAGGCCGAGGGACGCGAGGTACCGGAGCCGCTCGGGTTGGCTCTCATCGACCCGGCGGATCTCGATCGTCTGGCCGACCTCGAGATCGGAGAGCGGGGTGCAGACCGGCTCGTGAATCGAGCCATCCGCCTCGGGGATGGGGTCGCCGTGAGGGTCGGTCGCTGGGTGGCCCAAGGCGCCCGCCATCCGCTCGACCAGTTGATCGGTGACCGCATGCTCCAGCCGCTCGGCCTCCTGGTGCACCGTGTCCCAGGAGTAGCCGAGGAAGCGGACCAGATACGCCTCGATCAGGCGATGGCGCCGCACCATCCGAAGGGCGGCCCGGCGGCCTTCCGCGGTGAGCTGCACTCCCTTGTATGGCGCGTGCTCCAGGAGACCCAGCTCGGACAGTCGCTTGACCATGCCGCTCACCGACGGGGCGGAGAGCTCGAGCAGGTGGGCGATCTCGCTGGTCGACGCCGGCCGACCCTCGGGGGAAAGCCGATAGATGGCCTTGAGATAGTCCTCGACGGAGCGGGTCAGCGATTCGGCGGCAGCAGTGGGTGACATGATCGCGATAGTTTAGGTTGCCCTAAACCTGCGATAAGAGCCGCCTAATGTCAAGGTTTCGACCCGCGAATTCCTCGGTCAGCCCTGCGCCTGCTCCAGCAGTCCGCTGAGCACGCGCTCGGTCAGGCCCCAGACGATGGCGTCGTCGAGCTGATAGGCAGCGACCTCCCGGCTCTCCTCTCCGATCTCCAGCCGGACGGCGTGGCGGGTCCCCGGATGGAGCAGCCGATCGAGCTCGACCCAGCGGGCGCTGGCTACCTCGGGGTTGAGCGTGAGTGGCGGCCGGGCGTGAACCAGGAACACATAGGGGCGGATCGCGATCGGAGGCAGGACGGGAGTGCGGGGGACGACGTCATCGAGGGTGCCGAGCAGATGGTGGCGCGAGAGCGGGAGGCCGACCTCCTCGGCGGTCTCCCGAATTGCCGTGGTGATCAGGTCGTCGTCGCTCGGCTCGCGACGCCCGCCGGGGAGCGCCATGTGACCGGACCATGGATCACCGACCCGCTCGGCACGGCGGATGAGCAGCACGGCGTCCGGAGCGGGCGCCAGGACCACCGCCACCGCGGCCCAGCGAAGGGCCTCGGCGCCGGGGTCGGTCCACGGCCGGTGGGAGGCGAGGCGCTCCCGCAGCCGGTCGAGACGGGCGGTCAGTGGTTGTGGGTATGACATCCGCCGCCGCAGCACCCGCCTCCCGGCGGGGGACCGAGGCGACTGTAGTCGGCAGGCGCCGTCCCGCTGGCGGGACGGGCGGTCAAGGACATCAGGCGCTCCAGCTTGCGGCCCTGGCAGTCGGGACACGCGACCTCGGTGTCGGAGCGCACCAGCTGCTCGAACTCGGTTCCGCAGGCGCAGCGGTAGGTGTAGATGGGCATGGAGGGAGATTCGCCGGTCCGGCGGAAACGGTCAAGGTGTGGCGACGCCCGCGAGCCCGGTGAGCCGCTCGCTCGCTTCCCAGAGCCGCCGCGCCAGCGCCTCGTCGTACGACGGCGGCGAGCTGCGGGTGACGCGGCGACCATCGAAGTAGGTGCCGGTGACCCGCTCCACCTCAGCCGACGCGGCGAGATTGACGATCGCCGCCGCCGCCTTGTCCGGGCTGCCGCCGAAGGTCCGGGCCAGGGCTCCGACGACGGGCAGATTCATGTAGTCGGACAGGAGCTTGGTGGCGATGACTCCCGGATGCACGCAGTTGGCGGTGACACCGGTGCCTTCCAGCCGACGAGCCAGCTCGTAGGTGAACAGAATGTTCGCCAGCTTGGTCCGACCGTACACCCGGACCGGGTCGTAGCGCCGCTCGCTCTGCAGATCGTTGAGGTCGAGCGTGCCGCCCTGATGCGCCCCCGAGGTGACGTTGACGATCCTGGACGGCGCTCCGGCCTCCAGCCGGTCAAGCAGCAAACGGGTGAGCAGGAAGTAGGCGAGGTGGTTCACCGCGAACTGCCGCTCGAGCCCGTCCAGGGTGACCTCGCGCTGCCGCACGATGACTCCGGCGTTGTTGATCAGCACGTGGATCTGCCGGTGCCGCTCGCGGATGGTCGCCGCCGCCGCGCGGACCGACGACTGCACCGACAGATCGGCGGCCACCACTTCCGGCCGGGGCGCCCGCGAGTTGCTGGCCACCGCCTCCACGACCGCCTCGCTGTCCTCGGCCCGGCGAGAGATCAGCACCAGCGTGGCGCCGAGGGCTCCGAGCTGTTCCGCCGTCGCGCGACCGATGCCCCGGCTGGCGCCGGTCACGACGCAGACCCGCCCCGTGAGGTCGGCCAGCGGGGGCCTAGTGCTCCGCATCGTCAGCGCAGCTCCGCGGACAAGGCGGCGACGGTTGCCTCGAACGCCCGCTCGAGCTCGGCGTTGCTGCCCTTCCACGGGTGGGCCGCGCCGAAGGTGTGGCCGGCGTTCTGGATGGGCAGGAAGCGGGTGCTCCCGGCCGGCGCCGCGGCGACGAGCCGTTCGGCCTCCTCCAGCGGCACCGATTCGTCGGTCGTCCCGTGCACGATCAGCCAGGGCACGCGGAGCCGGGATGCGGCCGCGGAGATGCCCAGAGCGGCCCGGTTGCACTCGATGTCATCGAGCACGTCGGGGTAGAGCGGAAGAACCTGGCCGGTCCGCTTGTTCTCAATCTCCTTGACTCCGGCCGTGCGCCACTCGACGCGCTCCGGAGCCGGCCAGCGGTCTACGGTGGAGATCGCGGACCAGGTGACGAGGGTACCGACCCTCGGATCGCGAGCCGCGTGCAGCACCGCGACGCCACCGCCGCGCGAGTGGCCCACCAGCCCCAGGCTCGAGGGCGGCATGACCCCCAGCTGCCCCTGCATCAAGGCGTCCACCACCCGGCCCAGATCGCTGAGCTCGCCCGTGAAGGTGTTGTGGGCGAACCGCTCGGGAAGGGAGAACTCACCGGCGTCATCGACCCCGCTGCCGCTCAAGTTGAAGGTGACTGCGCTGAACCCGGCGCGGGCGACCCGCTCGGCGAAGGGAGGGAACATTCCCCAGTCCTTGAATCCCTTGAAGCCGTGGAGCACGACCACGGCCGGACGGGCCGACCCGCGTCCGCCGGCGCGCACGTCCACCAGAATCTCGCCCAGGGCGCCGTCCAGCCGGTGCTTGGTGAGTGTCGCGGTCGCCATGCTGCAAGCTACACCGATCAGGCCACCGCGGGCTCCAGCAGCGACACCTCGCCGGTGTCGGCGTCGAGACGGGCCCGGACCCCGAGCGGCAGGGTCCACTGCTCGTCGATGTGCCCCACGGGGAAGCCGAGTGCGACGGGAATGCGGAGGGGACCGAAGTAGGTCGCCAGCACCTCATCGAAGCCGAGCGCGCCGTCGCCGGTGCTGCGCTTGAGCTCCGTGAATCGGCCCACCAGCACGCCGGCCAGCCGGTCCAGCGCGCCGACCATGCGCAGGTGGGCGAGCATCCGATCCACCCGATAGAGATCTTCGTTCACGTCCTCCAGCACCAGCAGCGCGCCATCGAGATCGGGAAAGTAGTCGGTCCCGATCAGACACTGCAGCAGCGTCAGGTTGCCGCCGGCGAGCCGGCCCTCGGCCACCCCGCCGTACAGCGTGACGATCCGATTCTCCCGGGCCACCAGCACGCCGGCCGGCGGGGGGAGCGGCTCGAGCGGGCCGGCCGGCACCGCGCAGGCGAGGACCCGCTCGAAATGTCGGCGGCTGAACCCAGGCATGCTGGTTCGGGCGGTGGGCCCATGGAAGCCGACCAGACCGGCGCATCGAGTCACGCCGGCGAGCAGCGCGGTCACGTCGGAGAAGCCGATGATGGCCTTGGGACGGCGAGTCAGGGCTGGGAAGTCGACCCCGCCCAGGATCCGGGTGAGTCCGTAGCCGCCGCGGATGCACCACACCGCATCGATGGCCGGGTCCCGGAATGCAGTGTTGAGGTCCGCCAGCCGCTCCTCGTCGGTGCCTCCAAGATATCCGTGGCGGGCCCCTGCGTGAGCCGCGAGCACCGGTTCGTAATCCAGCGCACGGCACAGCGCCTCCGCGCGTGTTAAATCGTCCCGGTCCAGCAACGGCCCCGCCGGCGCCACGAGCGCCACGCGATTTCCACGCGTCAGTCGGGGAGGACGGACGAGCGGTTTTGACCCCATGATGGCTCCGCGGTAGATTGTGCCACACCCTAAACGGGAGAACGGTAGTGCGTGCTTCGCAGCCCGCGTTGCTCGCCGCCGGTCGTGTGATCGCCGAATTGCGGGATTCGATGGTTCTCCAGTGGGCCGATTGGCTGGGAGACCGGATCACCGCCACTCCCACGATACCGCGCCAAACTGTCGAGCGGGAGTTTCGGCTCCTGCTCGACGTCATCACCGAGATGGTTGGCCCGCTCCGGCGGGAAGTCAATAGCGTCTGGTTCCACGTGTGCGAGCACTACGGACGGATGTCCTCGGCCCGGGGGCTCGCGGCAGGAGAGGTGGTCGAGGAGCTGCAGTTTCTCCGCGAGCTCCTCATCCGCAACCTCGCCCCGGTCCTGGTCGCCATGCGAGCCAGGCAGAGCATGGCGATCATCCTTCGCCTCAATCGGGTCATCGACAAGGGGGTCTCGGTCGCCGTCGTCGGGTACACCGATGCCCTCGTGGCCACGCTCTTCGCGCAGAACGGCGTGCCCATGTTCGACACCCAGCAGGATACCGGCGAGATCGAGCGCCAGCTGAGCATCCTCGAGCAAGAGCTGCACGCCGTCGTCAAACGACCTCGGCAATAGGCGTCGCCGCCGTTCCTCATGGCGCCCGCCGACTTCCTGCCGGCCCTGCCCTGGCTCGCGCCGTTTGCCGCCCTCGCGCGACTGGCCGACACCCGCCCCAACCTCTCCGACGTCCCCCCGATTTCCGGTGAGCTGGTCTCGGTCATCATCCCCGCCCGCAACGAGGCCGGCACGATCGAGACGGTGGTGCGCTCAGTGCTCGGGTCCGCCTACCGGCCACTCGAGCTCCTGGTGGTGGACGACCGCTCGACCGACGCCACCGCGGCGATCCTCCAGCGGCTGGCCGCCGAAGACGGGCGGGTGCGCGCGGTGCACGGTGGGCCGCTGCCGGACGGTTGGTACGGAAAGCCCTGGGCGTGTGACCAGGGCTACCGCGAGGCCCGGGGCGATCTCCTCCTCTTCACCGACGCCGACACCCGGTATCACCCCGAGCTGCTGGGACGGGCGGTCGCCGCGCTCCGCCGGGAGCGGGCGGGACTGCTGACCGTCGCTCCGCATCAGCGCTGCGTCACCTTCTGGGAGCGGCTCGTCATGCCCCAGATCTGGCTGCTGCTCGGCCTCCGTTATCACCCTCAGCGGGTGAACCGGGCCCGGCGCGCGCGGGACGTGATCGCCAACGGGCAGTTCATTCTGGTTTCCCGCGACGCATACGAGGCGGCGGGGACCCATGCGGCCGTGCGGCACGCGGTGGCCGAGGATCTCGCGCTGGCGCAGCGGTTCCTTCAGTCGGGCCGAACCATCCATTTCGCCTTTGCGCAGCGGTTCATGGAGACGCGGATGTACCGCAGCCTGCCCGAGCTGATCGAAGGCTGGTCCAAGAACATCTATCTGGGCGGGCGCGGCTCGTTTCCGGAGGACCCTGCGCTGCGCGCGGCCGCGCCGCTCATGGTGGCGGCGGCGCTCGGGTTCTGGCTGCTTCCGCCGGTGACGCTCGCGTTGAGCGGAGGCCTTCGTGCCGCGGCGGCGGTGGCGGTCGGGTTATCGGCGGTCTTCTGGATCCTGATATCGATCGGAATGCGGATTCCGTTCTACTACGGCCTGGGATATCCGCTCGGCGCGCTCATGGCCTTGTACATCGCGGCGCGCTCGACCTGGCGGGGTGAGAGGAAGGTCGAGTGGCGGGGACGAATGTACCGGGGCAGCGGACCGAGCACTCCCTGACCGGCGTCAGCTCCCGCCCATCCGGTCCACCACCACGTTCTGCTCCGGGATTCGCCCGCCGAGCACCCGGCCGTCCGGAGCCACGCGCAAGTGAAACTCCACCGTGCCGATCGCCACGCGGAGCGAGTCGTTGCCCATGGTCGCGACCTTCCCGTCCACGGTCTGCCCACCACCGAGGTTGAAGAACGGCACCTGGTCGACCGGCGACGAGCCGGCGCGGGAGCGCCGCACCGCCTGCTCCAACAGGGCGAACGACAGGTTGAGGTAAGGGATGGCGCCCCGGTGGGTGGCCAATACCCGGGTCTGGAGTCCCCTCCCGTTGATATCGTCCACGGCCGCGCTGTCCTCCTTGAAGATGATGCGGGCCTGCTGGACGACATGGCCCTTGGCGCGTCCGCTGTCCGCATCCTCCCTTACGGTCACCTCGATCAACGGCAGCGTCGCGTCGGGAGCGATGACCGCGCGGTACGCCTGCGAGGTGTTGCGCCCGTCGTGGATGGCCAGCGTACCCTGGAGCAGGGTGGCGCTGCGGGAGAACCGTTCAGTGGCGACGGTATCGCCCGCGCGGCGGATGACGAACGTGCCGCTGTCGGCGGACGACTGGGCGCTCAGGACGGCCGGCATGATGAGGGCGGCGACCAGCCCGAGGAGCCATCGGTTGGGTAGAGGCATGGCTGCAGGATAGTGGACGCCGCGGGTGCCGTCCAGCACGCCCGACATGATGCTCCCCGGCGCGTAGATCGGGTACCCCAGCCCGTCGCGGCCGCGAGTATTCTGGCCGCTCCCCGACCGGAGCACTGGGTGTGGAGCTCGGGCCGTTGCTGGGCAGCCTGCATTCGCTCGAGGCGCTGCCGAACTTCATCGCCGCATTGGGGCACCAGCGACTCTTCGACCGGGTGCCCGACCTCGTCGGGCCGCATGGAGCTCGGGGCTCGGCGCCCCCGGTCGTGGTTGGTCGGGCCGGGGAGTTCCCCTGGTTCGCGGTCGCCGGCCCGCATCCCGAGCGCTCGGCGCGCTCGTTGGCTCGACGCCTGGCCGTGCGGGGGCGAGTCGCAGGCGTCCTCGCCCTCGACCCGGTGGGCCGCCGGCTAACACTGGCGGTGGCGCTCGAGGGCAGCCCTTCGCTCTCGATCGACCTGGATCACCCCTCCCCTGCTGCGCTGGCGTGCCTGGGCGGGCTGGAGGGAAGCGGGTCCGGCGGTGCCCTCGCCTACGCCATACGCGTCGCCGACGCGCTCTCCGGTGAGTCGGCCGGCCGGCGCTTCTTCCAGGCCTTCAGGACGACGCTGGAGCGGATGGCGGCCGGGCTGCCGGGCCCGCTCCGGGGTGAGGACCGTCGCAGTCTCGCGCTGCTCCAGCTCACCCGCGTCCTCTTCCTCTACTTCGTGCAGGCCAAGGGCTGGCTTGCGGGCCGGGATCGCTTCCTGGCCGACGAGGTGGACCGGTGCCTGACCCGGAAGCGAAGCATCCATCGCGATCTGCTCCAACCGCTCTTTTTCGGAACGCTCAACCGACCGGCTCCGGAGCGCGGATCCCGGGCGGCCCGTTTCGGTCCGATCCCGTTCCTCAACGGCGGCCTCTTCGAGCCGCACCCGCTCGAGCGGTCCGCCCGGGCCACGATTCCCACCCCGCTGTGGCGGGATGCGTTCGACCAGCTCTTCGAGCGCTTCCACTTCACGGTATCGGAGATCCCCGGCGAGGGAATCGCGCCCGACATGCTGGGCCGGGTCTTCGAGGGGGTGATGGCGCCGGACCTGCGCCGCGCGTCGGGCACGTTCTACACCCCGGCGGCCCTGGTGCGCGGCATGCTCGACGCGGCCCTCCCGGCCGCACTGGCTGGCCGGCTCAATTGCGGGGAGAGCGAGGCCGGACGCCGCCTGGCCGATGGCGAGCCGGCGGCGCTCGCGGCGCTCGGCTCGCTCACCGTGCTGGACCCCGCGGTCGGCTCCGGCGCCTTTCTTCTGGGGGCATTGGAGCGGCTGTCGGAGCTGGGAGCAGGTAAGCCCGAGCCGCTCGCCCGTCGCAAGCGCCGGATCCTGGAGCGCAACCTGTTCGGGGTCGATCTGAGCGCCGCCGCCGTGCGGCTGACCGAGCTTCGGCTCTGGCTCGCCGTCATCGCCGGCGAGCACTCCGGACGGCCCGAGTTGGTCCGACCCCTGCCCAATCTCGATTGTCTGATCCGCCAGGGGGACAGCCTCCTCGAGCCCGTGGGTAGCGGTATCCGCCTGCGGGCTCCGGGGCGGGATGCATCCAGCGCCATCGCATCGCTCCGCCGGCGGGTGGTCGGGGCCACGGGCGTAGAGAAACGCACCCTGCTCCGGGAGCTTCGGTACGCCGAGGCTGCGGGCCTCGCGGAATCGCTGGCGACGGCCGAGGGCGAGATGGCCGAGGCGGTGACCGAATGCCTCGACGAGGCGCGTGGATGCGACCTGTTCGGCCAGCGGCGCGGGTTGGACCATGCGCTCAGGGCACGCCTGCAACACTGCCGCGCCGAGTTGCGCGCGGTCCGCTCCGCCCGCCGGGCGGTCCTTCGGGAACGTGAGGTCCCCTGGTTCCACTATCAGAGCCACTTCGCCGATGTGTTCGTGGCGGACGGGTTCGATCTGGTGGTGGGGAACCCGCCGTGGCTCCGGTCCGAGGAGATTCCCCGGGAAATGCGGCGGCGGCTGGCGGGCCGGTATCGCTGGTGGCGGAAAGGCGGCGGCTACGGCAACCGACCCGACCTCGCGGTGGCCTTCCTGGAGCGCGCGGTCGAGCTGGTGAGACCGGGGGGCGCCGTGGCCCTGCTGGTACCGGCCAAGCTCGCCACCGCGGCGTACGGAGCCGCCGCCCGCCACGCGCTTGCCACGACGACCACGCTGAGCCGGGTGGCAGACCTCACGGGTCACCCCGACGCCGCCTTCGACGCCACGGTCTACCCGCTCGCCGTCATAGCCCGCAAGGCGCCGCCGCCGCCGGCTCATCGGGTGCAAACCCGGCTCGACCACGGATCCGGCAGCGGCGTGGCACAGTCACGGCTCCGATCCGGCAGCCCCTGGATTCTGCAGTCCGGGGGAGCGCGCGCGGCGCTCGCACGACTGGCGCGGCGGCACCCGCCGCTGGGAGATCAGCTCGCCTGCCACCTCGGTCTCAAGACCGGCGCCAACGCCATCTTTCTGAATCCGCCGGACGACATCGAGCCCGAGCTCCTCCGCTGGGCGGTCCGCGGCCGGGATGTGCGGCCGTTCCGGGTGGACGCCTGCGTGCGCCTGCTCTGGACCCACGGGCACGACGGGCGACCCCTGCGGGAGCTGCCACCCAGGGCGGCGGAGTACCTGACGCCGCAGCTCTCCGCGCTTCGGTCCCGGGCGGACTACCGGGGCGAGCGTGCCTGGACCCTGTTTCGCACCCGGGCCGCCACCGCCGCTCACCGGGTCGTCTGGGCCGATCTCGGGCGCCTGCTTGCGGGCGTGGCGCTCACCGGCGCACGAGATGCCGACCGGGTGCCCCTCAACAGCTGCTACGTCGCGGCCACTTCGACGGCGGCAGAGGCCGAGCGGGTCGCCGCCTGGCTCAACTCCAGTTGGATCCGGGCCGCGGCACTGCTCAGCGCGGTCCCGGCCGCCGGCGGCTTCCGCCGATTCAGCGCTGCCACCGTCGGTGGGCTTCCCCTTCCGGCTTCCGTGCTCTCCGACTCCAACCTGTCCGTGCTCGCGGGGGCAGGGCGACGAGGGGAGCCGGTGCAGGAGCATCTCGATGACCTTGCAGCGCGGCACCTCGGGCTTTCGGCGGGCGAACGCACTACGCTCGGGCGGCTGGTGGCCCCAGGCACCGACCATCGTGGCTGAGGCGCTCGCCGCGGTGCCGCTGCCGCTGCTGACGACGCTTCATCCCGGGGCCCCGGCCCCCGCGAGCGCCGTGGCCCGGGCGCTGGCGGCGAGCCTCCAGCCGGAGGAGGCACCGGATACCGCACCGGCCTGGCTGGGCGAGAACCAACGGCGCAGTTTCCGCCGGGTCCTGGCGGCGGTCCGCCGCTACCGAGGCGCGCTGCTGGCGGATCCGGTCGGCAGCGGCAAGACGTTCGTCGCATTGGCCGCGGCGGCGGCGCTCAACCCCGGGCGTCCGACGGCTTGCCTGGTACCGGCAACGCTCGTCGCGCAGTGGCGGTCGGTTGCGGCGCGGCTCGGTGTCCCGGCGTCGGTGACGTCCCATGAGCAGGCCAGTCGCGGCCGGCTCCCGCTCGGCACGCGCGGGCTGGTCATCGTCGACGAGAGCCACCACTTCCGCAACCCGCACACCCGTCGCTACCGGCACGTCGCGCCGTGGCTGGTCGGCCGGCCGATCCTGCTGGTCACCGCCACCCCAGTGGTGAACCGGCTGGAGGATCTGGCGCGCCAACTGCTCCTCGGTGTGCGCGACGATGCCCTCCTGGCCGACGGCGTGATCTCGCTGGAGGCCGCGCTCAGCGCTGGTCAGGGCGCCACCGCGCTCCGGCGCCTGGTGATCGAGGAGCCTTCGGCGGGCGGGCGGCCGACGCGCTTCGCCAGGGTGAGCCCGGCCGACCAGCGGGAGTGTCGGGCCGTGGAGGAGGCCATGGGGTGGATCGACCGGCTGTCGCTCTCCTGTCATCCTCCGACGGCTGCCCTGGTGCGCGGAACGCTCGGCCGGGCTGCGGGCTCCAGCCCGGCGGCGCTGCACGGCGCGCTCCGGCGGTATCGCACGCTGCTGCTCCACGCGCGCGACGCGGCCCGGAGCGGGCGGACGCTCAGCCGTTCCGAGCTCCGGCGGTTCGCGGGCGGGCTCCAGGATCAATTGGTGCTCTGGGAGCTCCTGCCGCAGAGCGGCGCGGGGATCGACCTCGACCTGACGGACCTCGAGCGGACCGACGTCGCGATCGAGGCGGCAGCCAAGGCAAGCCAAGGACCGGACGCCAAGCTCGAGCGCCTCCGATCGATCCTGGCGGACGGTCGCCAGACGATCGTGTTCGTGTCGCGCCGGGAAACGGTGCGCCATCTGCGCGAGCGGCTGGGCGGGCCCCCGATTGCCTGGTGCACTGGGGAGCGGGCTGGGCTCGGCCGCGCGGCAGTGCCTCGTGCGGCGGTGCTGGGGTGGTTCAGGACCGGTGGCGCACCGCCGATCGGGCCCGATCCGGTCTGCCTGGTGGTCACGGACGTCGCCGCGGAAGGATTGGATCTCCAGCGGGCCGCGCGGGTGGTGCACTACGACCTGCCCTGGACGCCGATGCGGCTGGAACAGCGGGAGGGGCGCGCGGTGCGACTGGGCTCGGCGCACGGCCAGGTCGAAGTGGTCCGTTTCACACTCCCCGAGCGGCTGGAGCGTGCGCTCCGCGTCGGTGAAGCACTGAGTCGCAAGGCCGCGCTCCCCAGCAGAGCGGGGCTGGGGGCGGAGGGACGGCGCCTCTGGCGCTGGCAATCGGAGCTCGCCGACGAGCTGGGACCGGGACCCGGAGGGAACGGCGTGGCGCTGGTCCGCGACGGGCCCGCGGGATTCCTCGCCGGGTTCGTGCTCTACGGGACCGTGGAAGGACGCACCGCTCGGCTCGCCGCCACCGTCGTGTGGATCGACACGAGCGGGGGCTCGACCGAAGCGCGGGAGGTGGTGGGCCCCAAGCTGTCAGCAGCCGCCAGGAGCGAGTCGACCTGCGCCGTAGCGGCCGTGAAGCTGGAGCAGGCGATGTCGTGCCTGGCGGCCCCGGTGCGGCAACGCCTCGGGCTCCTGGCCGGCCACCGGTGGGCGGCCGCGGCTCCCGGGCCGGCGGCACGAGACCTCGCCGAGCAACTGCACGTCGAAGTTCAGGCCGCGGCGCGGAACCGGAACTCGGTCGTTCTCGCGCAGTTGGAGCGCGCGCTCGGCTTCGTGACCGGCGGGCACACTGCCGGAGAAGCGCAGCTCATCCGGCCACTGATCGGGCTGTCTACGTCGGAGCTGGGCCGGAGAATCCCGGGGCTGCCGGCGGCGACCCCCCGGTGGGGAGCGGTCGAGGCCCGACTCACGGGACTTGTGGTGTTCGAGGAACCCGATCGGACCGATGAGGCGTCGTAGTCAGTCGCTCGCGCGGGCGCCGAGCGTCGGCCGGGGACCCGGCGGGAGGCTATCCGACCCGCGAAACTCGAAGTGCCGCGGGTCGAGAACGCGGGGCGGCAACCGCTGCGAGTCCTGATGCACCAGGCGAACGAGCATGTGCTCCGCGATGGTGGCCGCGGTATGCCACACGTCCGGCTCGACACCGGCGTAGAGCTCGGCGAACTCGGGGCGAAGCCGCGCCTCCCGAACCGGAGTATCGTCGGCCATCGACTCAGGGCTCCATCATCGGTCGGTTGAGATGGCGGATGCCCGGATCGCTCCATTCCTCCATCGTGAGATGCCAGAGCTGCCAGGCCTCTTCGACAGCGGACTGGCGAGTCTCCGGCCGGACTTCCTCGTGCTGGTCCCGCCGGCCGCTGTAGATGATTGCTGCCATGATGGCCACGAGTTCGGCTGGTTGCATCGACATGCTTCCTTGCGTGGAGGCGAGAGGGCTGCCGTGAGATTAGGAGGGTGCGACCGACCGCGCAACCCGAGCGGCCCGACGCTACGTTTCCGGCCATGCCTACACTGCAGACGATCCTCTTCGATCTCGACGGCACCCTCATCGACTCGGTCCGTCTCATCCTCGACAGCTATCACCACACGCTCGCCGCTCACGGCCTGCCGCCGCGGACCGACGAGGAGTGGCTGCGGGGCGTAGGGACTCCGCTCCGCGTGCAGTTCGCCGACTGGGCCGACGACCCCGACACCTTCGAGGGGCTGATCGCCACCTACCGGGAGTACAACCTCGCCCATCACGACCGCATGGTCACGGTCTATCCCGGCGTGGTGGACGCCGTGACCCGGATCAAGGCGGCCGGCCTCAAAACCGGGCTGGTCACCAGCAAGAACCGGCAGGGCGCGCTCCGCGGGCTCTCTCTGGTGAAGCTGGAGCGGATGATGGACGTCCTGGTCTGTGCCGACGAGGTGGTCAACCCCAAGCCGCACCCGGAGCCGGTCGAGAAGGCCGTGGAGCTGCTCGGCGCCGATCCCACCACGACCGTCTACGTGGGCGACAGCATCCACGATATGCGCTCGGGGCGGGCCGCCGGCGTGCGGACTGCCGCCGCGCTCTGGGGTCCGTTCGGGCGGGCTCACCTCGAGGGTGCCCAGCCGGACTACTGGCTGGAGGCGCCGGCGGATCTGCTGAGGCTCACCGCCTAGCCGTCCAGGATCTCCCGCAGGCGCTGGGTGAGCTGCTCCACGGTGAACGGCTTCTCCAGGAAGCCGGTGCCGGGCGGCATCGTTCCGTCGACGGTGACCGCCCGCTGGCTGTATCCCGACATGAAGAGGACCTTGAGTGCCGGACGCCGGGCGCGGAGCCGCTCCACCAGCTCGCGTCCTCCCATCTCCGGCATCACCAGGTCGGTCAGCACCAGGTCGATCTTCTGGTCGCCCTGCTCCATGATCCGGAGCCCGTCGGCGCCGTGGCGCGCCTCGATCACGGTATAGCCGTGGCGCTCCAGCAGACGGCGGGCGGAGGAGCGGACCGACGCCTCGTCCTCCACCAGGAGCAGCGTCTCGCTTCCTCCGGGCAGCCGCCGCCGGTCAACCGCGGGGATGACGCCCCCGCCGGGCCCGGCATGGCGCGGCAGGTAGATCGTGAAGGTGGCCCCCTGCCCCGGCGCGCTTTCCACCGCGATGTGTCCGCCGCTCTGCTCCACGATCCCGTAGACGGTGGACAGGCCCAGTCCGGTGCCCTGCCCTGCTTCCTTGGTCGTGAAGAAGGGATCGAAGATGCGGGCCTGGGTCGCTACGTCCATGCCGACGCCGGTGTCGCGCACCGAGAGCTGTACGTAAGCACCGGGCCGCGCGCCGTTGGCCCGCTCCGCGGCGGCCGCGTCCAGTAGCGCGTTTTCGGTGGTGATGGTGACGCGCCCGCCGCTGGGCATCGCGTCGCGGGCGTTGATCACCAGGTTGACCAGCACCTGCTCCAGTTGGCTGGGATCCGCGAGGACGTACCAGAGCCCGGCGTCGAGCTCGGTCTGGAGCTGGACCTCGGCGCCGAGCAGGCGGCGGAGCATGCCGTCCAGCTCCGCGACAGTGGCGTTGAGGGAATGGATCTTGGGCTGGAGCACCTGGCGGCGGCTGAATGCGAGCAACTGCCGGGTAAGCGAAGCGGCCCGTTGGGCGGCGTGCCGGATCTGCTCCAGGTCGGCCCGGATCGGATCGTCCTGGCGGAGCTCATGGAGGATAAGATCGCTGTAGCTCAACATCCCGGTGAGCAGGTTGTTGAAGTCATGGGCGATGCCGCCCGCGAGCTGGCCCACCGCCTCCATCTTCTGCGCCTGCTGGAGCTGCTCCTCACTCCGCCGAAGCGCCTCCTCCGCGGCCCGCCGCTCGGTGATGTCCTGGCTGAGGGCGATCGCGCCGAGGATCTCCCCCCCGGCGCTGCGCAATGGAACGGCCGAGGTGAGGACGACCTTCTGCACTCCGTCGGGGACCTCGATGGTGACCACTTCGTTGAGCGACGTCTCGCCCCGCTGGATGGCCTTGACCGCGGGCCACTCCTCGGGCGGGATCGGCTCGCCGGTGTCGCCCCGCCAGCCGCGATACTCCCAGTACCGCTCGAGGCCGGCCTCGTTCCCAACCCCCCAGATCGCCAGGCTGGCAGGGTTCTCGAAGGTGATCCGTCCGTCCCGGTCCAGCACCCCCACACCGACCGGCAGGTTCTCGAGGACCTGCACGAAGAGCCGGGTGCTCCGGCTCAGCGCCTGCTGGTTCCGCTCCCGCTCAACCGCGATCTCCGCCAGGTGGGTGGCGATGTCCACTACCTGGAGATCGACCGGGGCCGGTTCCCTCGGCTCGCGGTAGTACAGGACGAAGATGCCCAGCACCGCGCCGGCCGTGCCGAAGAACGGCACCGCCCAGGCGGCGCGGAGGCCGGCGGCCAGGGCCTGGTCGCGTCCATAGGTCCAGCGGGCGTCGGTCTCGATGTCGCTCACGACCACCGGCTCGCCTCGGAAGGCGGCCGTGCCGCACGCCCCGGCCGCGGGCCCGATGGGCACGGCCTGGAGCGTGGCTCGATAGGCGGCTGGCAGAGACGGCGCGCTGGCGAGCCGGAGCATCTGCTCACCCGGCTCCGCCAGCATGATCGCCGCGATCAACCCCTTCCCGTGCGCCTCGGTGAAGCGGGTGATCCGCTGGAGCACGGCGTCCAGCTCGAGCCCGGCGGCGATCTGCTCCAGGAGCTGGCTCTGGCCCCGGGCAAGCAGCTCGACCCGGTGCCGCTCGGTGGCATCGGTGACCGCTCCGACCATGCGGATGGCGTCGTTCCCGGCGTCGCGCACGATCGCCGCGCGGGCGCTCACGTAGGCGTAGCTGCCGTCCGCCCGGCGGAAACGGTATTCGTCCTCCCAGGTCAGCTCCCCCCGCGCGATCGCCTCGTGGATTCCGGCAACGACTCGCTCGCGGTCCTCGGCGTGGAGGCGCTCGTACCACCAGGCGGCGGTCGAGCCGAACCCGCGGCTGGTATAGCCGAAGGTCCCCTCGGCGCTCGCGTCCCAGACGATCCGGTCGGTTAGGAGGTCCCACTCCCAGACGGCGACCCCGGTGGCCCGGGCCGCGAGGCGACACCGCTCCTCGCTCTGCTGCAAGGCGAGCTCCGCCTGCTTGCGGTCGCCGGTCTCCTGCGCGGTGAGGTGAAAGTGGATCGGAGCGCCGTCCGAGCCCGGCACCACGGTCACCGTGACCAGCACCCAGGCCGCCTCGCCCGACCCCCGCAGCAGACGCTTCTCGGCGGTGAAGCTGGTACACTCGCCGGCGAGGAGCAGCCGGACGGCCTCCAGGCCGGCGGCGCGGTCCTCCAGGTGGAAGAAGTCCTGGACCAGCCGCCCCAGCATTTGCTCGGCCGGCACGCCGAGGAGGGTGCAGAGCGCCCGGTTCACCCGGGTCCAGCGCCCGTCCGGAGAGACCAGCGCCATGGGGACGCCCGCGGCCTCGAAGGCGCTGGCCGCTGGGTCCTGCGCGGCGATCTTGGGGTCTCCGTCGCGGCCGTCGAGCGCGTCGCGGAGCTCGATCTCGGTGACCACCGAGGCGGCGAGATCCTGGAGCAAGGCGAGGTCTCGCTCCGACCAGAGCCGGGGGTTGGTGTCGATCACGCTGAGCGCCCCCCGGACCCGGCCCTCTCCGGTGGTGAGCGGCACTCCCGCGTAGGAGATCCATCCCAGCTCCCGGATGGCTGGGTTGGTCCGCACCAACGGATGGCGGCGGGCGTCCTCGATGACGAGCGGCGCGCCCGATTCGATCACGTGGCGACAGAAGGAGTACGACGGGGGCGTCGAGCGGCGGGTGGCGAACGGTTCCGGGAGACCGACGGCGCTCTTGAAGATCTGGCGGTCCCCGGCGGCCAGCGCGATCAGCGAGATCGGCGCGCCGAGCAGTCGGGCGGCGAGCCGGGTCATCCGATCGAAGGCTTCCTCGGGGGGGCTGTCGAGGAAGGTCATCCCGTGGCTCATAGATCGCGGAGGACGCGAGGAAGGTCGGCCGTCGTGCGACGGTATCAGCGGAATCTGCTGGGGAAACGCCGTCCGTCAAGGAACGCCCGCCCCGTCTTGCCAAGCGGCCGGCCGGGGATATCTTCCCGCCGCCCGTTACAAGGATTTTACAGTGCGGTTACTGCCCCGCGACGAAAAATTCTTCGATCTCTTCACCGCGGTCGCCACCTTCACCGTGGAGGCCGCCGGTCTGCAGCAGGAGCTCCTCAAGGTGGACGGGACCCGCCGGGGGGCTATCGTCGATCAGATCAAGCGCTTAGAGCATCAGGCGGACCAGGTGACCCATGACGTGGTGACCCGGCTCGACCGGGTCTTCATCACCCCGCTGGACCGCGAGGACATCCACATGCTGGCCTCGCGCCTGGACAGCGTGATTGACCTGATCGACGGCACGGCGCGGCGGCTCCGGATGTTCCACGCCGGTGAGGCGCCCCAAGGGGCCCTCCTCATGGCCGAGGTAATCGCGCGGGCCACGGTGCAGCTGCAGGTGGCGGTCGGTGCCCTGGAGAAAAACAAGGCGGGCGTGGTGCTCGAGGCGTGCGTGCAGGTGAAGCGGCTGGAGGAGGAGGGGGACTCCCTCTATCACGAATGGCTGGGCCGCCTCTTCGAGGGATCGCCGGACGCGCTGACGGTGATCAAGTGGAAGGAGATCTACGACAACCTGGAGAAGACCCTCGACTACATCGAGGATGTCGGAAACGTGCTGGAATCCATCTCCATCAAGCACGCCTGAGCATGGAGAGCGGCGTGGTCTACGTCCTGGTGATCGTCGCCGTCGCGCTCGCGTTCGACTTCATCAACGGATTCCACGACAGCGCCAACTCGATCGCCACCGTGGTCTCCACCAGGGTCCTCTCGCCTCACGTGGCGGTGGTGTGGGCCGCCTTCTTCAACTTCGTCGCCGCCTTCGTGGTGGGCACCGCGGTCGCCCGCACCATCGGCAAGGGGCTCATCGAGCCGTCCGTGGTGGATCCCAACCTGGTTCTCAGTGCCCTCATCGGGGCCATCATCTGGAACCTCATCACCTGGTACTTCGGACTGCCCAGCTCCTCCAGTCACGCCCTCATGGGTGGACTCGGCGGAGCGGCCATCGCCAAGGCCGGGCTGGCCGCGCTGCAACTGGCCGGCTGGGTGAAGCCGATTCTCTTCATCTTCATCTCGCCGTTTCTGGGGATGGCGCTGGCCCTCCTGCTCACCGTCGGGTTGTCCTGGCTCCTTCGGGGCCAGCCTCCCGGACCCATGGACCGGATCTTTCGCCGCCTCCAGCTGCTCTCCGCCGCCCTCTACTCGCTGAGCCACGGCGCCAACGACGCGCAGAAGACGATGGGCATCATCGTCGGGCTGCTGGTCTCGACTCAGGCGCTGTTCGCTCATCAGGTCGGCTGGCTGGGCCACCTGCACGTGGCGTCCGCCGACCGCATCCCCCTCTGGGTGGAGATGGCGGCCTACAGCGCGATCGGCCTGGGGACGGCGCTGGGCGGCTGGCGCATCGTGAAGACGATGGGCACCCGGATCACCAAACTCCGACCATTCGGCGGATTCTGCGCGGAGACCGCGGGAGGGATTTCCATTCTCATTGCGTCGGGCCTGGGGGTGCCGGTCAGCACCACCCACACCATCACCGGCGCCATCGTGGGCGTCGGCGCGGCCAACCGGATCTCTGCCGTCCGCTGGGGCGTGGCCACCCGAATCGTCTGGGCCTGGATCCTCACGATCCCGATGAGCGCCGCGATCGCGGCGTTAGGCTATCTGATCCTGCGGAGGTAACCGCGCCGTCAGGCCGCGCGGACGGTGGCCTTCCCTTCCACGGTGTCGGCGTAGTCGCCGAGGAGCCGAGTGTACACGGTGTCCCAGTCCCGCTCTCGCGCGGTGCCGAGCGCGCCGTCCGAAAGCCGGCGGCGGAGCGCCGCATCGGCCAGCAGCCGCCGGAGCGCGTCGGCGATCGCGGGGGCGCTGTCCGGCTCGACCAGCCACGCGTTCTTCCCGTGCTCGGCGAACTCGAGCACCCCGCCCGATGCCGCCACCAGCGACGGCAACCCCGATCCCATCGCCTCGAGCAGTGAGTTGCCGAACGTTTCGGTGGCCGAGGGAAAGGCGAAGACGTCCGCCGAGGCGTACGCGGCTGAGAGCGCCGGGCCCTGCAGCAGGCCGGTGACGTGGACCCCGGGGATCTCCCGCCGGCGGATCTCGTCCTCCAGCGGGCCCCGCCCCACGAGCACGAGCTGCGCCGAACCGCGCTCCACCGCCAGGAGGTCCCACGCCTCCAGCAGGAGCCCGAGGTTCTTCTCGCGGGCGATGCGCCCGATGTAGGTCACCAGCCGGTCGCCCGGCCCCACCCCGAACCTGGCGCGGTACGCCGCGCTGCGGAACCGCGGCGAGAAGATCTCGGGATCGACCCCGCGGCTCCACACGCCGGTATGCAGCACGCCGTGGGTGTGGAGGTGTTCCTGGTAGATCCGCGACGGACAGAGTACCCGATGTGCCTGGCCGTAGAACCACCGCAGGTAGTGCCACCCCGCCCGGAGCGCCCAGGTCACGCCGTAGCGGTCGGCGTACTGGTCGTAATCGGTGTGCGCCGAGGCGATGATCGGGATCCCGAGTTGGCGGGCGGCCTTGAGCCCCGCGATGCCGAGCGAGAACTCCGTGGCGACGTGCACCAGGTCCGGACGGAACCGCGCGAGGTCGTCGGCCACCTCGCGGACGCGCGGAAACGCCCACTGAACATCGGGGTACAGGAAGAACGGCACGCTGGGCGAGCGGTGGACTTCCAGCCGGTCCGCCGTGCCGGGAGGGAGCGGATAGGTGGCGCTGTAGACCCGCACCGCGTGGCCCCGGGCCTCGAGCGCCTCGGTGAGCCGCAGGAGCGTAACTCCCACGCCGCTCACCATCGGCCAGTAGACCTCGGAAAAGAGGGCGATCCGCACGCCTTGACGCTCACCGGAAGGGGTCACCGTCTCGCCACGGCGGCGAAGCGGTCCAGTTGCTGCTGCTTCAACCCTAGGTCACCCCGGGGCGGCCGACAAGCCTGCTCCGGGGTCGGTTAGATTGCCTCCCATGAGGATCCGGGAGCCGATCAACGCCTGGTCGCACCTGGTCGGGCTGGTGCTCGCGGCGATCGGCACGGTCGCCCTCCTCCGGCTGTCCGAGCGACCGGCGCAGGTGGTGGCGTTCGCCGTGTACGGCGGCTCCCTGATCCTGCTCTACGCCGCGAGCACCGTGTACCACACGCTGCCGCTTCCGGAGCACCGGCTGCGCCCGCTCCGCACCCTGGATCACATCGCGATCTATTTTCTCATCGCGGGCACCTACACGCCCGTGGCGCTCATCACCCTCCACGGTCCGCTGGGGTGGTGGCTGCTGACGGCGACCTGGGCGATCGCGGTGGCCGGGATACCGTTCAAGATCCTCTGGCTGGATGCGCCGGTGTGGCTGTCGACCGCCATCTACCTGGCCATGGGGTACCTGGCCCTGGTCGCCGCGGCCCCGCTGGCGCAGGCGGTGACGATCGGGGGGATGGCCTGGCTGTTGGCGGGCGGGGTTGCGTACACGGTGGGGGCAATCATCTTCGCGGCGCGGCGGCCGGATCCGCTGCCCGGCGTGTTCGGCCACCACGAGATCTGGCACCTGCTGGTCCTGGTTGGCAGCGGGTGCCACTTCGCCTTCATGCTGTTCCACGTGGCTCTGGCCTGACGGCCGCCGGCCGTCCATGCTGCCGCAGGACCCGCCCCGCTCGCAGTCCGTAGCGCTCCATCGGTGGCAATCGGGTGCCCACGGCACACCGTAATGGAGGAGTGAGATCGTGAACGACGTCGAGCTGCTTGGAGACGCGGTCCCGGGGTCCGAGCGCGTGCTGACCCGAGAGGCCCTGGCTCTCGTCGCCCGCCTGGCCCGGCGCTTCGCCGACGAGCGCGCCTCGCTCCTCGCGCGGCGCGAGGCCCGCCAGCGGAAGATCGACGCCGGCGAGCTCCCCGACTTCCTCCCCGAAACCGCGGGGGTTCGCGCGGGCGACTGGGTCGTCGCGCCGGCGCCCGCAGACCTCGATGACCGGCGGGTGGAGATCACCGGTCCCGCCGAGGCCAAGATGATGATCAACGCACTCAACTCCGGTGCGCAGGTCTTCATGGCGGACTTCGAGGACGCGATGTCGCCGCCGTGGGCAAACGTCGTGGCGGCGCAGCTGAGCTGCATTGAGGCAGTGCGGCGGACGCTCGAGTACACCAGCCCCGAGGGGAAACGGTACCGCCTGGGCGACCGGCTGGCCACCCTGGTCGTGCGCCCCCGTGGCTGGCACCTCGACGAGGCCCACGCGCGCGTGGACGGGCGGGCGGTGCCCGCGAGTCTGTTCGACTTCGGCCTCTACTTCTACCACAACGCGCGGGAGCTGCTCACGCGGGGCAGCGGCCCGTACTTCTACCTGCCGAAGCTCCAGAGCCATCTCGAGGCCCGGTTGTGGAACGCGGTCTTCGACGAGACCCAGGACGCCCTCGGCATCCCCCGCGGGACGATCCGGGCCACGGTCCTCATCGAGACGATCACCGCGGCCTTCGAGATGGATGAGATCCTGTACGAACTCCGGGCCCACGCGGCCGGGCTCAACGCCGGCCGCTGGGACTACATCTTCAGCGTCATCAAGACGTTCGGTAACCGGCCCGAGTTCGTCCTGCCCGATCGTGCTCAGGTCACGATGGCGGTGCCCTTCATGCGCGCCTACACCGAGCTCCTGGCGGCCACCTGCCACCGGCGGCGGGCGCATGCGATCGGCGGGATGGCCGCCTTCATTCCGTCGCGGCGGGACGAGGAGGTCAACCGGGTCGCGTTCGAGAAGGTGCGGGAGGACAAGCGCCGGGAAGCGGCGCTCGGCTTCGACGGTGCCTGGGTGGCGCATCCCGATCTCGTCCCCCTGGTGACGGAGGTGTTCGACGAGGCGCTCGGCGGCCGGCCGCACCAGAAGGACCGGGTCCCGACCGTGGCAGTCGATGCGGCCCGGCTGCTCGACGTTCGGATCCCCGGCGGCCGGGTCACCGAGGCCGGCGTGCGGGGCAACGTGAGCGTCGCCCTGCAGTACATCGAGGCGTGGCTCCGCGGATCCGGAGCGGTGGCGATCAACAACATGATGGAGGACACCGCCACCGCGGAGATCGCGCGGGCGCAGCTCTGGCAGTGGGTGCGCCAGCGGACCGCCACCGAAGAAGGCTGGGTCGTGACACTGGAGCGGGTACGAGAGATCCTCGATGAGGAGCTCGGGAGGCGGCGAGGAGAAGCGGGACGGTGGGAGACCGCGGCGGAGGTGCTCGACGCCCTGGTGGCGCCGGAGCGGCTTCCGGACTTCCTGACGCTCGCTGCCTATCAAAAACTCGAGAGGTGAGGCGAACCTCACCCCTCACGGGCACTGGGGCGGCTGGGGTCGAACCAGCAACCTCCCGGTTAACAGCCGGGCGCTCTGCCGATTGAGCTACACCCCAAAGGTTCTGATGACCAGAGGGACAGGCACTTTACAGCCGTGCCGAGGGGTGGGTCAAGTCCGTGTCTCTACCGGGCTTCTCCTTGACCCCCATGGCGGGGAAGACAAGCTTATCAGCACTGGCCACCCCTCGCCCCGCATTCGAAGGAGCCACGCGTATCGGAGGCATCTGGCCACGGTCATCGTGCGACGGACGCTGGAGAAGGCGCTCGGCCGGGCCAAGTAGGCGATACACGACGGGAGGAGCCGAGAGTGCCTCAACCGGGGGGCTGCCTGGCGGCGGTCATCCTCGCCGCCGGACGTGGCCGCCGGTTCGGTGGCGCCAAGCTGCTGGCGGAGTGGCGGGGCCGGCCGCTCCTCGGGCACGTGCTCGATGTGGTGGCGGCGGCGCGGGCATCCGGGTTTCTGGCCGACGCGCGTGTGGTGATGGCGGCGGACGATGCCGGCGTTGCGGCTCTTTCCCGGTCGGCCGGCGTGCCGTGCGTCGTCAATCCCGCCGCCGATCAGGGGCTGTCCACGTCGCTGCGATGTGGACTCGCGGCCCTCCCGGCCGACGCCGGCGCCGCACTGGTGCTGCTGGGCGATCAGCCGATGATTCGTCTCGACGTGATCGCCCGACTCGCGGCCACCTGGCGAGCCGGAGGCGATCCGGTTCTCCGGCCCCGGTACGCCGGAGCCCCCGACGCACCGGGGCATCCCGTCCTGCTAGGGCGCGCCGTCTGGCCTCTCGCGGACCGACTGGAGGGAGATGCCGGCCTCGGTGCCCTGTTCGCCTCCGGGGCAGCCGGGGTGACGATCGTCGATGTCCCCGGCACCAACCCCGACATCGACACGCCCGCGGACCTCCACGCCCTGAACGGATCCTCTTCATGAAACTCGAATTCTCCGGTGCGCCCGAGATCACCGCATCCAGGCAGCAGGTCTGGGCCAAGTTGATGGATCCGGACTTCGTCGCCGCGTCGGCCCCGGGGGTGGAGTCGGTCGAGGCCGTGGATGCCGCCCATTTCAAGGTCGTCTCGGGGCTGGGTGTGGGATCGATCAAGCTCCGCTTCAAGCTCGATGTCGAGCTTTTCGACGTGGAGACGGAGCAGCAGCTCAAGATGCGGGCGCGGGGCAAGGCGCCAGGGTCAGCGGTCGACGTGGTCTCCCATCTCCGGCTGCAGGACGCGGGAGCGGGGAAGGCCCGGCTCGACTGGTCCGCCACGAGCGAGATGAGCGGCACGGTGGCGAGCGTCGGAGCGCGCCTGCTGGAGGTCACGGCGCGACGGCTCACCGAGCAGTTCTGGACCGACTTCGCCCGGCGCGTCAGCGCCGGGTGACCCGGGATGCCGGCGAAACGTCTCACGGCAACCGATCTGGCCGCGCTTTCTCCCGACCATCTCGCCGGCGCGGTCCTCCTGGCCCCCGTTCGGCTTCCCCAGAGTCAGCTCCGCAAAGGAACTCGCATGGACCTGGGCCAAGCCGCCGCAATCCTCGCAGCGGCGCGCGCGGGCGTACTCTTCGAGCTCCGGGCTGCCTGGCTCGACCCCGGCGACCTGCACGAAGACGAAGCCGCCCGGCGCCGATCCGCGGCGATGCGCTCGCCCGGTTCGACGCGGGTGCCCGGTTCAAGATCGAGTCCCTCGGCTCACGGTTCGCCGGCACCGTCGTGGTGGGCGACAGCGAATCACAGGCGGCGGAGCGAGCCGCGCGCGCGGCCCTCATCTGGGCCGTGCACGAGCGGGAGCTGCCCGTGGTGCTGGTCGGCGGGGTTTCGGCGGGGATCCGCTCTCCCCTTTCTACGCGGCGCTCGACGGTCTCGGAGGCCGGGTGCTCCGGCGTGGCGTGCCGGCCCACCCGGGCTCGATGATCTGGCTGGCCGAGCTGGACGGGACCCGGCTCTGGGCCTGCCCCAATGGCCGTCGAGACCGCCTTCGCGGCGCAGGGCTACGTGGCCGATCGCGATCTCGCCACGGCCGTGTTCCTCTCGCTGGCGCTGGGCCGGCCGCTCCTGCTGGAGGGCGAAGCGGGCGTGGGCAAGACCGAAATCGGGCGAGTCCTCGCGGGCGTGCTCGGGGCGGAGCTGATCCGGCTTCAATGCTATGAAGGGCTGGACGTCAACACCGCCCTCTACGAGTGGGACTATCCCCGGCAGATGCTGGAGATTCGCCTGCTGGAGGCTCGAGGCGAGGCCCGGACGGCGGCGACCCGCGACATCTTCAGCCAGGAGTTTCTGATCCGGCGCCCGCTGCTCCGGGCACTGGAGAGCCGCGCCGCGGAGGCGCCGGTGCTGCTGATCGACGAAGTGGACCGGGCCGATGAGGAGTTCGAGGCGTTCCTGCTGGAGCTGCTGAGCGATTTCGCCGTGAGTATTCCCGAGATCGGCACCATTCGCGCGGAACGACCGCCGCGGGTCATCCTCACCAGGCATTCGTGCAGCGGCTCCGGGTCACCGACCTGACCAAATCGCCGGGCATCGCGGAGACCCTCGACTGGGCGGCCGCGCTGCTGGCGCTGAGGAATGAGACCGATCTACGGCTCGACCACCAGGATCTCCAGTCGCTGCCGCCCGCGGACATCCCGGTCGATGCGGCCGAGGTGAACGCCGGCCAGGGAGGTGGCACAGGCGTCCGGCGCCAGCTGGTCGGCCCGATGGGTGGTCGTGAGCCCGATGACCTTCATGCCGGCGGCCCGGGCCGCCTCCACGCCGGCCGGCGCGTCCTCGATCACCACGCACTCCGAGGGAGCCATGCCGAGCGCGGTGGCCGCCAGCAGGTAGGCATCCGGGTTCGGTTTGCCCCGGGCCACGTCCTCCGCGCAGATGAGCACCTCAGGTACCGGGAGCCCCGCCCGACGGAGCCGGGCGGTGGCGGTGGAGCGTCGGCCCGAGGTGGCCACACCCCAGGCACCGATGGGCAAGGTCCGGAGCAGCCGCTCGGCTCCGTCGAGCGGGCCCATTCCCTCCGCGGTGGGGTCCTCCGCCGGCACGAAGGCTTGCGCCTCCGCTTCCGCATCGAGGTGGGGCGCCGCGATCCGGATGGTCTCCAGGGCACGGCGCCCGTGGCAGACCCGGAGGAACGGCTCGGCGCGGAGGCCCCTGGCACTGGCCCATCGACGCCACTGTTGTTCCACCAGCGCGGTGGAGTCCACCAGGACGCCGTCGAGATCGAAGATGATGGCGGAAGATTCGAAGCGCTTCATGGCGGATAAAATGCTCTGCAAATTCCGATCCCGTTAGACCCATGGACTCGCCAGCTTCCCCGCACGCGGAAACGCCGTTCGGACCCGTCCCCATCGACGGCGACGCGCTCATCGCGAACGTCCTCCGCTTTGCCCGCCTGCTGCGCCGGGCCGGCCTGGACATCGAAACCGGCCAGACGGCTACGTTCCTCCGGGCCGTGCTCCTGGTGGGCTTGGACCGCCGAGAGCGATACAGCCGGTTCATGCTCCGCTTCGCCCACGCACTGCAATGGAGCGGCGCGCCGCTCGAAGTCTTCGTCTTCGGCACCCGACTCACCCGGATCACCCGGCAGCTCCGGCTCCGCAGTCCTGACGCGGCCCTCCGCCGGGTGAGTTCGTCCCCGCGGCGAGCGTGGCGTCGCTCCAGGCGCTTGCCGCGCGGCTCGGCAACCTGTAAGGAGTTCGGCAAATGCGAGATCTGCTGATTGACTACGATCGCCTCGCCTCCGGTGGAACGCCCGTCGGCCGGGCAGTGGTGACCAGCGTGTGGGGCTCGGCCCCCCGGCCCGAGGGCTCCTCCATGCTGGCGACGGCGGATGGGGTGATCGCGGGCTCGGTCTCAGGCGGCTGTGTCGAGGGCGCCACCGCGACGGAGATCGCCGGCGCCATCGAGCGAGGCACGCCGAAGCTGGTCACCTTCGGGGTGAGCCACGAGCGCGCCTGGGAGGTCGGGCTCGCGTGCGGGGGCACCATCAAGGTGCTGGTGGAGCCCACGGTTCGGCCGGAGATTCTGGCCGCCGCGCGCGGGCCGGGCGGTGAGGTCGTCGCCACCGCGATCGAAGGCGAGGGTCTGGGCCAGAGCGCCCGGATTCTGGAGGACGGCCGGGTCGAGGGCCCCCTGACGTCGGCCGTTCCCGTCGCCGCTCTCTGCGACGCCGCCCTCGGCGCGTTGCGGCACGAGGCGAGCGGCACGACTTCGTTCGAGACCGCCGGCGGACCCACCGGCGTCTTTCTCGAGGTCTTTGCCCGGCGGCCCCGGCTGGTCGTGTTCGGCGGAGTGCAGATCGCGGTCGCGCTGGTGCCGCTGGCTCAGGCGCTCGGCTACCACACCATCGTGGCGGACGGGCGCCCGGCGTTCCTCACCCGGGAGCGATTCCCCACGGCCGACGAGCTCATCCTCGCCTGGCCCGAAGAGGCGTTCGACCGGATCCGGCTGGATGCGTCGTGCTACGTCTGCGTTCTTACCCACGATCCCAAGTTCGATGAGCCCGCGCTCCAGGTGGCGCTTGGCTCACCGGCGGCCTACGTCGGTGCGATCGGCAGCCGGAAGACTCAGACGGCGCGCCGGGAGCGGCTCAAAGCGAAGGGACGGAGCGAGGAGCAGATCGCCCGGCTGCACGGCCCGATCGGGCTCGACCTTGGCGGACGCCAGCCGGCGGAGACGGCGCTGGCGATTCTGGCCGAGATGACGGCGGTGCGCTACGGCGGATCGGCCAGGCGGACCTAGTCGTCGCAGACCGGGACGAGGGGCTGGTCGGAGGTCCGGTTCTGGGCCCAGGTGGTCGGCCGGGTGGGCACCGGGCCGAACCAGATGACGCAGCTCTTCCCGTTCCGGCCGACGTGAGTAGCCCTGGCGGACCAGGATTCCTTGCCGGCGGTCAGAATCGTGAGCGTGACCCCCTTGTGCCAGAGATACTGCAGGGCAAACGGCGCGGTGCGCCGGGAGTAGAATCCCTGCACCCGGATGTAGGTGTCCTGGGACCGCGCCAGATTCCGGAGATCGACTTTCATCTGCACCGTCGGCGCGACGGCGTCGAGGGCACTCGTCGTATCAGGGGTGGGCGCGGGGCCCGACGTGGCCGCGGCCGCAGAGCTCGGCGCCACGGGCGAGGCGCTCGGGGCGGCCCGTGGCGGCGCCGCGTCACAGACCGGCACGCCTTCCTTGCCGGCCCGGGCGAACTTGGCAGTGGCCGGCACGGCATGCTCCCGCCCGACGAAGATGACGCAGTTCCTGCCCGCGAGCTGAGGGTGGGTCCCGCTGGCGCCCCACCCGCTTCGGGCCAGCCACAGGAACCGCACGCCGACCCCTCCACCGGGCTTGTAGCCGAGCCGGCTCTGCTCCTCGGTGTAGACGCCGTTCTCGCCGTAAAAGGCCTCCTCGGCGGCCACCAGTTGCCGGAGACTGCGGCGTATCTGCTCGAAGTTCGACGCTTCGGTGGTCGCGTCCCCTGCGCGTGGAGCCGTCTTTCCGGATTTCGACGGCGCCGTGCTGGCTGGGGCATCCACCGGCGGAAGGACCGCCCGACCACCGTTGCTGTCCGATTGGGTCCGCGACAGACTGTCGCAGCCGCCCAGGGCCAGACAGAGCCCCAGGGCGAGGGCGGGGCCGGCGGTCAACCTCAACTGGGGGTGCATCGCATCCCTCATGGCCATTCGGATTCTCCGGTATCTGCTGTACGGATTGTCTGCCGAGATCCTATTGCGCGGTTAGGCCGCGCGCCAGTCTGCCGGAGCACTACTGGTGCCCTCCTCCGCTCTTCTGCTTCGGCCGGCGCCCACTCTACCCCTCGACAGCGACGCTGGGCGACGTCGAGCTCCATCGACGGATGACCCGTGTCTCCCTGCTTCTGGCCGCCACTGTGGCGGTCGGGGTGGGGTCAGCGCCGCGGCGTACGCGGACGGCACCATCTGGAGCACGTCATCGGCGGTCAACTCAGTGGCAACCTGCGGAGAGGACGCATGCAGCAAGAAATCGACCAGATCAAAGGCCATTACCGCGTCTGCGGCTTCGGCCGAGTGGGCCGGCAAGTGATTGAGAATCTGCAACTTCGCCAAGCGTCGGTCGTCGTGATGGAGGCCGATGACGGGGCCCACCCGGAAAGTGAGGCGGAGCCGCCACGGATTCCGAGGTGACGCCACTCCGATCGCCTCAGCCGCGCACCTTCAGGTCGAGCTCCTCGCTGACCCGGCTTTCCGCGGTGGGCGGTTCACGGCCCGGCGGCGCCGGTGGCCGGGGTGCGGGCATCGCACTGGGTAACCCCGCACGCTCCATCACGTCCGCAGTGAGGCGATTGACAAGATCGGTCTCGGGCCCGGGTTGCGCCCGAGATGCGGCAAGGTCGAGCCAGCTGAGGGACTCGTCGTAGGCATGGCGCTGGACCGCCTGCTCGCTTGCGAGTAGCGCCTGCCGGTACGCCCGCGCCGGCTCGCCGCCCAGGTCGGCGTGACGGGCGATCTCCCCGGCTAGTCCCGCTTCCTGAGGCGCCGTGGCCCGCTCCAGTGCCTCCGCCAGCATCCAGTGGAGCTCCCGCCTGCGACTGTCCGTCAACCCGTCCTGCACCGCCTGCTCGATGAGCCGATGGGCACAGCGATAGACCCCGCCCTGCTCGACCACCAGGCGCCGCTCCAGCAGTGCATCGCCGAGCGAGGCGGCGAACAGTCGTGAGATGCCGTGCACGTGGGACAACACCCGTGTCTGGCACCCGGTCCCGGACACCGCGATAGTGACCAGGATATCTCGCAGGCGCTCCGGAAGCCGGCCCACCCGCTCCGCGATGAGGTCTTGAACGTTCTGCGACATCGGCAACTCGAACCCCTCCCGCTCCAGCTCGGCGCCCGGACGCCAGGCGCCGCCCGGCTCGTCCATGGTGAGGAGCCCCTGGGAGAACATGGTCTTGAGCAACTCGATCACGTAGAATGGGTTGCCCGACGTGGCGCCGTGGACCTGGCCGGCCAGGCGATGGGTGACATGGGGCGCGCTGGCGGGACTCATCTCCGCGATCATCTGCTCCACCTGCGCCTCCGTCAGCGGGGCGAGACTCACTACCTGGGCATTGGTCCGGGCGCGGAGCACGCGAAGCAGCCTCGCCGATGGAGCATCCCGCTCCAGTTCGCCCCGAGTGACCGTCACTATCCAGAGGACTGGGGCACCTTCCGTGCGCCGGAAGAGGTATCGCACCAGGTTGCAGCTGTCCGCGTCGAACCACTGGAGATCTTCCAGGACGGCCAGCAGCGGGCTCTCCGCCGCCAGGCTGAGGAGCACCTGGGCGGTCCCTTCGAAGAGGCGGGACACTGCGGTCGAATCGTTCGAGACGGTGGACTCGGGGAGCGTCGGAAACCGCTGGCGCAGCTCCGGAAGCAGCCGGGCCACCTCGCTGAGCCATTCGGGCGCAGCACCTGCAAGTCCCGGGGCGTCCAGCGCCTGCCGCAGAATCTCGACGGCGGAGGCGTAGGGAAATCCGCCTCGGCCATCAACCCCGCGGCCACGCAGCCCCATACCGCCCTCGGCTCCCACCCACCGCAGAAAGTCATCGGCCAGGCGGGACTTGCCCATCCCGGGCTCCCCCTCGACCAGCACGGCCCTGCCGCTCCCCGATCGCACCGCTTTCCAGGCCCGGGCAAGCGTGCTCCATTCGGCGTCTCGGCCGATCAGAGCAGACTCGAACGTGGGGGCCCGCGTCGGCCACTCGTCCGTGATGGCCGGACGGGCCGGCGCCGCGGAGACATCCGCCTCCACCCGTCGCACCAGCGCCAGCAGCGAGCGACTGGGTTCACACCCGGTCTCCTGCTGGAGCGCGGCGCTGTATTGCCGGAACCTGGCGAGGGCGGCCCCTCGGTCGCCGGAGAGGTACCGCGCCTCAACGGCGAGTCGCGCAGCCTCATCGGAGAGCGGATCGCAAGCCAGCCACCGGTCGCCCAGCTCCATCGCCTCCCGCCAGCGCCCATGGGCGAGGGCCCGACGCGCCAGGTCGCCCAAGACCTGCTCGTATTGTCCGAGGAGCACCCGCCGGGTCTCGGCGATCCACTCCTCGAAGCGGGGCGCGTGGCGCACCGAGAATCCGGCAAGGAATCGGGCGATGTCGAAGGTGGCTGCTCGAGGCGGATCCTCTCGGATGGCCTGGCGGAAGCGCTGCACGTCGCAGTCCACCGGCTGGGTGAGGACGAGCCTGGCGCGGTCGGAGTCCAGCAGGCCTCCCACCCGGTCGCGCAGATGCTTGACCGCCTGCCGGAGCGAGGCGCGAGCCTCGACCTCGGACGACTCGCCCCACAGGAGGCTCGCCAGCTCTTCCCGGCTGTGGGAGCGGTCCTCCAGCACCAGGTAGGCCAGCAACCCGAGCTCCTTGGCGCCTGGAGCCGGCATGACTGGACGCCCATCGGCGAACGCGATGGAGGGAGCGCCCAGCAGTGTCAGGGCGATACCGGCCACGACACCAACCTTCGAAAGGGACGGTACCAACCTACCCGGAATTCACGGAACGGCAAGTGAATTTTCACGCTGGGTTCACGGTCCGTCCCCAGATTGCCTCCTGCGTTCAGGCACAGAGCTGACTGGCCGAGTCAGCCAAATCGCCA
>JBBSHB010000018.1:0-36994 GCA_038253515.1 Gemmatimonadales bacterium
ACAACTTTTTTGTTTTCTCCGTGGCTGTCTCCGTGTCCTCCGTGTCTCCGTGGTGAATTTCCTCCTCGGGATCGGGACTCGGCAGCCGCGGTCGGGAGTGGCGGGCAAGATCCCTCGTCGCTGCGCTCCTCGGGATGACAGGTCCGCTCGGGATGACAGATCCGCTCGGGATGACATGACAGCGTTCCCCTCTGATGACACCCGAGGCCTCTACCCCCTGCCCAGGTCGGCCGGCGCGCGCATTCGCCCCACCGCGCCCGCCATCGCGAGCAGCGTGAGCAGGTAGGGCAGCATCAGAAACAGCTGATACGGTACCGCGAGGCCCAGCGATTGGAAGACGAACTGGAGCGCGGTGGCCACCCCGAAGAGAAGCGATGCCACCGCGACGCCCGCCGGATGCCATCGGCCGAGCACCACGATGGCGATGGCCACGTACCCGCGTCCCGCCGTCATCCGTTCCGCGAACGTCCCCACCTGCGCGAGCACCAGGGTCGCTCCGGCCAACCCCGCGAAAGCCCCACCCACGACGGTGGCGCCGGCTCGCACCAGGCCGGTGCGGATGCCAGCCGTTCGCGCCATGGCTGCCGACTCACCGGTCGCGCGGAGGGCGAGTCCCAGGCGGCTTCGAAACAACACCCACCACACGACCGGCAGCAGAAGCAGGGAGAGGTATGTCGGCGCCGGCTGATCGAATAGCGCCGGGCCCAGCAGGGGAATGCGGGCAAGACCGGGGATGCGGATGGCATCGAGCGTGGCGAGCGCCAGCCCGGCACCACCGGTTCCGAGCGCCCGTCGGTAGATCATCCCGGTCAGCCCCACCGCGCCAAGGGTGAGCGCCGTTCCCGAGATGATCTGGTCGGCCCGGGCGCCGATCGTCACAACCGCAAAGATCACCGCGAGCGCCATTCCGGCAACCACGGCGAAGGCGACGCCCGTCCATGGTCCGAAGGAGGCGGCGCCGAGGGCAGCGGCCAGCGCCCCGACGAGCATCATTCCTTCGAGCCCGAGGTTGATGACCCCCGCTCGCTCGGTCACCGTCTCCCCGGTCGCTGCCAGGAGAAGCGGGGTCGCGACCCGCACCGACGCCGCGAGGAAGCCTCCGATCAGCCCCGACGGATCGGTCATGCCGGCAGCCGCATCGCGTGCGCCTTCCTGCCCGCGTGGGGGCGACGGCGGCCCGCATCCACCAGGAGCACCACGAGAATGACCACCGCTTCCACGACGTAGACCGCCACCGCAGGGACGCCGGCGTCCCGCTGCATCGCCCCGGCACCCGCCTCCAGCGCGCCGAACAGGATGCCGGTGGCCACCACACCCAGTGGATGGAGCCGCGCCAGCAGCGCGACGGCGATGGCGGTGAAGCCGTAACCCGGCGAGAGATTCTGGAAGAGAGCGTAGGAGACACCACTCACCTCCACTCCCCCGGCGAGCCCGGCCAGCGCTCCCGAGCCCAACAGCGCCACCGCCGTGATCCGCCGGGCGTCGATCCGGCCGGTGATTTCCGCCGCCCGCGCTCCCGCGCCGACGGCCCGGAGCTTGAAACCCCAGTGGGTGCGCGCGAAGAGGTACCAGACCACTACCGCCGCCACCAGCGCGAGCGCGAACCCGGCATGCAGCCGGCTCCCGGGCAGCACCGGCAACCGGGCGGCCTCGGCGATGGGATCGCTCTGCGGGTAGATATGCTGACGCTCCTGCAGCGGACCCTGCACCACGAGACTCACCAGCGCTTCGGCCACGAAGTTGAGCAGCAGCGTGCTGATCACCTCGAGCACGCCGAATCGGAGCTTGAGCAGGACCGGGACGGCGACCCAGGCCATGCCGGCAAGTGCGGCGGCCACCCACACGGCGGCGATGGCGACGGGAGCTGGACGGGCAGCGACGTGGAGTCCGACCCAGGTGGCCGCGATGGCCCCGGCGTAGAACTGGCCTTCGGCACCGATGTTGAGGGCGCCACCCCGAAAGGCGAGCGCGATCCCCAGCCCGATGATGATGAGCGGAACCGCTCGGACCAGGGTCGCGGAGGTGAGCGCGTACCAGGAGCCGAACGCGCCCTGCCAGAGGGAGCCGAGCGCGGTCATCGCGTCGTATCCCGCCAGGTGCAGGCTCAGCGCGAGCGCCAGCAGGCCGAGCCCGAGCGCCGCCGCCGACCCGCTAGCGCGCACCGGTCACCATCAGCTCACCGATCCGCGCCCGGGTCGGGCTGGGCCCGGCGGGGAGCACGACTCCTCGCGCCATCACGACGACTCGGTGAGCCAGCCGTAGGACCTCATCCAGATCGCTCGAGTGGACCAGTACGGCCGCCCCGGCGGCCGCCGCCCCGAGCAGCCTGGCGTGAATCTCGGCAGCCGCTCGGATGTCGAGCCCGCGCGTCGGATTCTCGGCCACGATCACCCGGGGGGCGCAGGCGAGCTCTCGCGCGGCTACCAGCTTCTGCTGGTTGCCGCCGCTCAGCGTCGAAGCGCGCGCTTGCGGCCCGGGTGCTGCCACGGCGAAGTCCCGGAGCAGGGCGGCGGTGCGCTGGCGGGCGAGGCCCCAATCGATCCGCCCGCGCCGAAGCCAGGGATCGCCCGGCCGGGAACCGAGGACCACGTTCTCGACCAGCGTGAGCTCCGGAATCAGGCCCTCGGTGGTCCGGTCCTCCGGGATGAAGGCGACCGGACCGACCACCTCGAGTTTCCCCCGAATCGGGAGCAGACGCCCCGCCACCGCCCGCAGCAGCTCGCGCTGTCCATTTCCCTCCACTCCCGCCACCCCGAGGATTTCGCCGCCATGCACCACCAGGGATGCGTGGCGCACGGCGATGCCGAATCCGCTCTCGCGGGGAACCTCGAGCGCGTCGAGGCGGACCAACGCCGGCCCGGTCATACCGGCGCTCTCCCGCAAAGTGGTCTTCGCTTCTGTGATCTCCGCTGCGGTCCTCGGCTCGGCGTCGCCGATCATTGCCTGCGCCAGCGATGCGGTCGTCTGCCCTGCAACCGGGCCGGTGTGGACCACCCTGCCCTGACGAAGCACCGTCACCCGGTCGGCCGCGGCGAGCGCCTCGTCCAGCTTGTGGGTGATCAGGACGACCGAGCCACCGGAAGCAGTGAATGTCCGGATGACCCGGAGTAGCTCGTCGACCTCGCCGGGCGCCAGGACCGCCGTCGGCTCGTCGAGCAGGAGGATGCGCGCGTCGGCCGCAAGCGCCTTGACGATCTCCAATCGCTGCTTCAGGCCTACGCCGAGACGCCCGGCGAGGAGATCGGGATCGAGCGGCAGGCCGACTCGCTCGGCCAGGGCCTGCACCCGCCGGCGCAGTGGCTCCGGTGTCACCGGCCAGCCGGCGGCGAGCGCCACGTTCTCCGCCACGCTGAGGGCCGGGATGGAGGTGAAATGCTGATGCACCATGCCGATGCCGAGCCGGCGCGCGATGCGGGGTGAGCCAACGGCGCGGGAAACGCCCGCCAGCACGACGGCACCGGCATCGGGCCGGACCAATCCGTACGCGACGTGCATCAGAGTCGTCTTGCCGGCCCCGTTCTCGCCCAGGAGGGCGTGGACTTCTCCCTGCCCGAGCGTGAAGTCGGCTCCGCACAGCGCTTGCACGGAGCCGAATCGCTTCTGAATCTGGCGGAGCTCGAGGACGGGCGCGGCGGGGTCGGGGGCCGTCACAGCCCGGTGGGATGGTCGTGAAACTCCCACTCTAGCTCGAACTTCTCGGCGAGGTGCGAGGCCAGAGCCTGAACCCCCAGGGTCTCGGTCGCGTAGTGACCGGCGAAGATCACGTTGAGTCCTCCTTCCATCGCGTCGAAGTAGGTGTAGTGCGCTCCTTCCCCCGTGATGAAGGTATCCAGGCCCGCCTCCCGCGCGGCGCCGATCATGTTCCCCGCGCCCCCGGTGATGATCCCGATCCGGCCCACCCGCTCGGGGCCACCGGGAATGAGCTTCCCCCCCGTGCGGAGCGTACCCAGGGCGTGGTTTACCTCACCCAGGAGTGCCTCCCGGGGTGCCAGTCGCGCGGGCGCGGTACCCCAGACCCCGATCGGAATGCCGCGATAGTCGCCGAACCATCCCTCGACCTCGATTCCAAGGCGCTCGGCGAGCACGACGTTGTTGCCGACTTCGGGGTGCAGATCCAGCGGAATGTGGGCCGAGTAGAGCGCCAGGTCGTGCTCGAGCAGAGCGGCGATCCGGTGGTAGCGGCGCCCGGTCACCGGGAGGTTGCCATCCCAGAACAGTCCATGGTGCACCAGCAGGAGCGCCGGCGCCCGATCGGCGGAGTCCGGCTCCTCCAGCACGCCATCGATGGTGGCTTGGCTGGCGTCCACCGCCGCGACGATGCTCCCGATCCTGCCACGGTTCTCGACCTGCAGACCATTCACCGCGTTCCGCTCGTCGGGCACTTCCGCGATGCGGAGATACCGGTCGAGGTACCCGACCAGGTCGCTCAACTGGACGCCGTCACTCATCGGTCAGGGACGCATCGCCTGCATCGAGGCTGGCCGGGGCGCGACGAGCAGGGCACCAGAGGCTATCGAATCGGCGGCGGCGCGGACCTGGGACTTGAGGGCGGAGGGGACCAGCCTGTCCAACCTGGGATTGGGAACGTATCGGAGGACGCCGCCCGCCAGCCCAAACGCCTCGACCCGGGGGGTGAACTTGCCTGCCTTGACCTCTCTCGCCACCAGTAGGAAGGCCCGGGGGAGGTCGATCACCGCACTCCCCAGCACGCGGGCCGGAGCAAGGTTCGACTGGTCGGCGTTGGCTCCAAAGACGTAGACCCCGGGGGACTCCTTGACCGCCTGGAACATCCCGAGGGCCGCTGCATCCGCGTTGTGGTGGAACATGTCGGCTCCCACCCGGATGAGAGCCAGCGCCGCTTCCCGACCGGCCGCGGCGTCGTCGAAGCTGTTGAGGTAGATCTTCCGGCTCCGCACCTTGGGGTTCACCGCCGTGGCGCCGTTGACCCAGCCCTGGTAAGCCGCCTCGATCGGGGGCAACTCGATTCCGCCAACGAATCCCAGCACGTTGCTCCTGGTCATCCCGCCGGCCACCATGCCTGCGAGATAGCTGGCCTCTTCCAGGCGGAAGATGAGTGGGGCGACATTGCCCCGCGCCCGGGACCCGGAGGTGACGATGAAGACCGTCTTGGGGTACTGGGCCGACACCCGCTCCGCGGCGTCCTGGAACTCGAACCCGTGCGCGAACACCAGATCGTACCCCTGCGCCGCGTAGGTCCGGAGCGCCTCATCCTGCTCCGCCGGCGTGCGCGCCTCCACCTGGCTGATCGCCAGACCGATGGAATCGTGAATTTGCTTCAGCCCTTGATAGGCGCCGGAGTTCCAAGCCGCATCGGCAATGGAGCCGGGGGTGATGAGGCCGACGCGGACCCCGGCCGGAGCCGCCGGCGCGGAGCAGGCGACTAGAGCCACTAATAGAGCAGCATGCCGACAGAACAACCACACTCGAGCTCTCCGAGGCCGCAGAATCGTTTTCAAATTAATGATTGTCCACAACTTAGGGCCATTTATCAACTCTTGTGGGAATCCGTCGCCGGTTCCGGTACGCCGGCCTGATCCATCTTGACCTCACCGCTCACCTTGGCCCCTTCCACGATGGCGATGCGCGGAGTCACGATGTCTCCGGTGACGACGGCCGTCGCCTGGAGTTCGACCCGATCACGAGCGTGGATGGCACCGCTCACCTGACCGGCCACGACGGCTTCCTGGGTATGGAGGTCGCCTTCGATGACGGCACCGGCGGCCACCAGGACCTGTGCTGCCGCCCGCACCGTCCCCCGGATCCGGCCTTCGATCCGTACGACGCCTTCGGTCTCCAGATCGCCGATGACGGTCATGTCGCTTGCCACGATCGAGAACGGAATCTGGTCGGTCCGTCGGCGGCGAAGCTCGTTACCCTGCTCGTCCTTCGCCTGGTTGCTGAAAATCCCCATCAGCTGCCCTCCTTGAGCATGGTGCGCGGATCCAGTGAGACACCCTTTTGGCGGATCTCGAAGTGCAGGTGCGGTGCGCTCGACCGCCCGGTGTTGCCGCTCAGACCGATGACCTCTCCGGGCGCGACCGCGGCGCCGGCCGTCACCAGGATTCGCGACAAGTGCCCGTACATGGTCTGGTACTCGTCCGGATGGTTCAGCAGGACGAAGAGGCCGTACTCCGGATCCTCGCCCACCTGCTGCACCGTCGCCCCGCCCGCCGCGCGAACGATGCTCCCGACCGGGACGGCGACGTCGATGCCGGGATGAGCCTCGTCGGCCGACCCGGTGCCGACCTGTCCTCGAGTGAGATAGCCCGCCTCGTCGAGGGGCCAGCGGCTCGGCACCGTGAGCCCGTAGGCCGGCCCCGAGGCGGGAGCGGTTACCCGGGCCAGCAGCTGGGGGGCGACCGGCAGCGCCGCACCGAGGGTGAGCGGGTCGCGTACGATGTCGCCGCCCACCATCTGGCGCACCTGTGCATAGCGGGATTCGAGGCTGTCCAGCGCGGCGGAGAGTTGGCGGATCTTGGCGTTGTCGGCCTGGAGCCGAGTGACTTGCCGCTCGAGGGCGGGGACTCGCGCCGCCGCCCGGAGCAGCGGCCCGTAGAGCGCGGCGACTACGATGAGGGCGACCGCAGCGGTGCCGGCGAAGGCCATCACGGCGCGCAGGACCCAGAGCGGAACTCGGAGAGTCTGCGCCCTCGCCGTCCCGTCCCGCTGGATGACGACGGTGACCGCGCGTGACCCGAGGCTCATCCCTCGAAGGGACGGCCGAGCATGAGCTCGAGCAGTCGAGCGAGATCGTCGTTGGAGTAGTAGCTGATGGTGAGAAACCCGCGTCCCCTTCTTCGGGTCGTTACCCGCACGTCGGTGCCGAGGTGCTTCCGGAGGGCGTCCTCCACTCGGCGAACGTCGGCGCTCACCGCGCGTGGGCCGGCGCGCGGGCGTCGGGGCCGCTCCTCGGCCGGCGGCTCCGCGCTCACGTCTCCCCGGACGCGCGCCTCCATCTCGCGCACCGACCATCCCTGCTCCACCGCCTGCTGCGCCAGGCCGCTCATCCGGACGGGATCGTCCAGCCCCAGCAGCGCGCGCCCGTGCCCCTCCGAGAGCTTCCGCTGATGCAGCAACGCCTGCACCTCGGGGGGAAGCTGGAGGAGGCGGAGGAGATTGGCCACCGTGACCCGATTCCGCCCTACCATCCGGGCGATCTCCGCCTGCGGAAGGTGGAACTCAGCCGTGAGGCGCTGGTACCCGGCCGCCTCGTCGATGGGCGAGAGGTCATCGCGCTGCAGATTCTCGATCAGTGCGAGCGTCAGCAGCGTCTGATCGTCGACGTCCTTCACCAGCGCCGGGATCTTGCCCCACCCGAGCCGCCCGGCGGCACGCCACCGCCGCTCGCCCGCGATCAGCTCATAGCTGCCGTTGCGCGGCCGGACCACGATCGGCTGCAGCAGCCCCGAAGACTGGATCGACGCCATCAGCTCGGCCAAAGCGGTCTCGTCGATGTCGGTGCGCGGCTGGTACGGGTTCGGCCGCACACTCGAGATCGGCAGCTCACGGAGCGCACCCGATGCGTCGGCCTGCTCCCGCGAGACCGGCCCGAGCAGCGCTTCGAGCCCGCGTCCCAACCGCTTGGTTTCGCTCATGTGGTCACCTCAGGAAGAGAGGCCGAAGGCTCGGTGAGGGCAGCGCTCTCCACTCGGCGAAGCAGCTCCTGGCCGACGGCGAGGTAACTCTTGGCCCCCACCGACTGCACGTCGTACAACAGAATCGGCTTGCCGAAGCTCGGCGCCTCCGCCAGCCGCACGTTGCGAGGAATCGGCGTGGAGAACACCTTGGCGCCGAAGTATTCCTTGGCGTCCTCGGCGACCTGGCGACAGAGATTCAGACGCGAGTCGTACATCGTGAGGAGCACGCCGGTGATGGCCAGACCGGGATTGAAGTTCTGCTGCACCAGCCGCACGGTGTTGAGCAGCTGCGAGATGCCCTCCAGGCCGTAGTACTCGCACTGGATGGGAATCACGACGGCGTTTGCCGCGGCGAGCACGTTGAGGGTCAAGAGTCCCAGTGAAGGCGGGCAATCCACCACGATGTAGTCATAGTCATCCTGCAGATCGGCCAGCACGCC
The DNA here is from genome assembly GCA_038253515.1 of Gemmatimonadales bacterium. Classification (GTDB taxonomy): domain Bacteria; phylum Gemmatimonadota; class Gemmatimonadetes; order Gemmatimonadales; family GWC2-71-9; genus CAVVWJ01. The sequence continues at coordinate 8,099 of JBBSHB010000018.1, forward strand.
ACGGAGCGCCGCCTCACGACCCTGGCGCTCGACCAGCTGCAGCTCCGCGCCGACCAGATCCTGCGTCGCGGGAAGCACCGACAGATGGGGGAGACCCGGGGCCTGGACGATCACTTCTTTCGCGGGCCGCCCTTCGACGAGCGCGTCGTAGAGCGATAACTCCAAGTCATGCTTGGTGATACCTACGCCGCTGGTGGCGTTTCCCTGGGGATCGGCGTCCAGCAACAGGGTGCGCCGCTCCGCGACGGCCAGCGACGCGGCCAGGTTCACCGCAGTCGTGGTCTTGCCGACGCCACCCTTCTGATTGGCAATCGCAATGATATGCGCCATGAATACTATTCTTTAAGTTCTTGTGAGGTAACTACTTAGCTGAATATGCGATTCGCCGGCCGGAAGGGGGCTGGCCAAGGAGACCGGCGATAGCGTGCAATATAGGCAGTGAAGGCGCCAGCGCAACGCTCGGTGTTTCACGTGAAACATACTGAACAATTAACATGGGGTCGGCGAGTCGAGTGGGCGTGGTGAATGGACCCGTTTCACGTGAAACACGGCGGCTATCGGCGGCGAAGCTTGAGCACCTCCATCACAAGACTCTGAACATCGCTCGGGGAGACACCCGGAATCCGACTCGCCTGCCCGAGGGAGATCGGTCGGGTCCGCTGAAGCTTCTCCCTAGCCTCGAACGACAACGTCAGCAGCCTTTCGTAGTCCAGATCGGAGGGAAGGCCGAAGGCATCCATTCGGCTGAGATTCGAAGCCGTGGTCCGCTCCCGCCTCAGGTATCCGTTGTACTTGAATTCGATGTCAGCCCATTCAACCAGATCGGGATCGACTTCGCACCCGGCGGCCTGGAGCAGCGCGAACGTCGAGACACCGGGGCGCCGAGCCAGTTCGGATAGGCGCTGACGTTCCGCTGGTGGGCTGGATCCGGCCTGCTCAAGAATCGGCGCCGAGTCGGCCGGATCGAGGGAGGTGGCCTCGGCCAGATCCCTGATCTCCTCTTCGGCATTGAGCCTGGCTTCGGCGGTGCGGAGCTCCTGACACTCGAGGAGTCCGAGCCGCTCCGCGAGCGGGAACATCCGACGCAGGGCGTTGTCTTGACGGAGGAGAAGTCGGTATTCCGACCGCGAGGTGAAGAGTCGATACGGCTCGTCGACGCCTCGACTCACCAGGTCATCGACGAGGACGCCGATGAATGCGTCGTCGCGAGCCAGAACCACGCCTTCGCCACCGAGCGCACAAGCCGCGGCGTTCAGGCCAGCGATGGCGCCTTGTCCCGCCGCCTCTTCATAGCCGGTTGTGCCGTTCACCTGGCCAGCCATGAAGAGCCCACCGATGTCCTTCAGCTCGAGCGTAGGTCGGAGTTGGGTGGGGGGGAAGTAGTCGTATTCGATCGCGTACCCCGGCCGAGTCATGAGGACCCGCTCCAGTCCTGGAAGGGTACGGAGGAACTCGAGCTGAACGCCTGGCGGCAGTGAGGTCGACAGTCCGTTGACGTACATCTCCGTCGTGTCGAGGCCCTCGGGCTCCAGGAACACCTGATGCCGCTCAGCATCGGGAAACTTGACGATCTTATCCTCGATCGAGGGACAGTATCGGGGACCCCGACCGCTGATCGCCCCGCCGTACAGGGCTGATTCCCGCAGGTGCCGAGTGATGATCCCTCGCAGGCGGTCACCGGTGTGCGTCAGATAGCAGGGAAGCTGTTGGGGATGAGATGCGCGTTGGTAGAAGGAGAACCAGAAAGGAGAATCGTCGCCCGCCTGCCGCGCCAACAGCGTGAGATTCACCGACCGGCCGTCGATGCGTGGAGGCGTTCCTGTCTTAAAGCGTTCAGTCGTAACTCCAAGTGTGTCAATGACTTGCGAGATTTCTACTGACGGCGCCTCTCCCGCGCGGCCAGCCGGGATCTGAGTGTCGAGGCCGAGATGAATCCGGCCCCGCAGGAAGGTCCCGGCGGTGAGCACCACTGCTGGCGCCTGGAATCGCCTGCCATCGAGCGTGGTGACGCCCTGGACCCGGTGCCCTTCCATCAACAAGCCGGCGGCCGTGCCCTGGGCCGTGTCGAGATTCGCCCGGCGCTCGAGGAGTGAGCGCACCGCTCGGCGATAGAGGCCGCGGTCGCACTGGGCGCGAGGCGAGCGAACCGCGGGACCCTTCGAGCGATTGAGCATCCGGAACTGAATCCGCGCCAGGTCCGTCGCGCGGCCCATGATTCCCCCGAGAGCGTCGACCTCGCGCACCACCGTGCCCTTGGCGATCCCGCCGATCGCGGGGTTGCACGACATCTGGCCTATGGTTTCGAGATTCTGGGTCAGCAGGAGAGTGCGCGCGCCCGATCGTGCCGCCAGGGTGGCGGCCTCGGCGCCGGCGTGGCCGGCACCGATCACGACCACGTCGTATCGGTCGGTCATGGGGAGAAGATAGAGGATCCGGCGAGGAGGTGGGACCCTCTGGCATGGGCGGGAACCGGATCCTATCTTAGCGACACCCCCACGCCAACGCCCATGCCCTATCGGATCAAGATCGACCGCACCATGTGCAGTGCGTACGGCGAGTGCATCGGGCTCGCGCCCGGAGTGTTCCAGCTCGGCGACGACAACGTCTGCATGGTGATCGACGCCGACGGTGAGGACGACGAGGCGATTCTCGACGCGGCCCGCGCCTGCCCGGTCGACGCGATCACCCTGATCGACGAATTCGAAGAGCAGGTCTGGCCCGCCTGATTACTGCGGCACCTCTCCGAGACGGGTGATCCTCGCAACCTCGTGCGCCGGCACGATCAGGTGCTTGTGCTCCGCGCGCACCCCGAACTTCGCGCTTCGGCGGACATACTCGTCCCTGGACGACGCGCCCGCCGTCGCCTCGTGTACCCCGGCATCCAGCAGATGCAGCCCCTGCTGATCTTCGCTGTCGAAGCGGCCGACATAGGTGCGTGGCCCGTGCGTCTCGATCACTACGGTAATGCCGTGCAGCTCGTGGTGCCCCGGATGGAAGACGTGGCCCGTCATATCGCGTCCCGCGTCAGACCGTGGCCCCGCAGAATCGATCGAACGCCGAGGTGAGGTCGGCGGCGACCGATTGCGGCGTGCGTCCCTCGATCTGGTGCCGGTGGACGAAGTGCACCACCTCGCCGTCGCGCAGCAGCGCCATAGAGGGGCTGCTGGGCTGGTAGTCACCGAAGTACTGCCGCGCCCGCGCGGCCGCCGCCAGATCCTGTCCCGCGAACACGGTCACGATCTGCTGCGGGCGCACCGGATGGTCCAGCGCGAGTCGGAGGGCCGGACGCGCATTCCCTGCCGCGCAGCCGCAGACCGAGTTCACGAACACCAGCGTGGTCCCCTTCTGGTCGCCCAAGGCGCCATCGACCTCGGCCTCGGTGGTGAGCTCCTTGGCGCCCATGCGGGTCATCTCTTCGCGCATCGGCGCGACCAGGGTGGGATTGTACGGCATGTCGCTGACTCCTTACTGGGTTATTCGGTGGAGACGGTGTGGCCCGGCGCATCCAGCGCCGCCTTGAGCGTGTACCACGACAGGCTGGCGCACTTCACCCGGACCGGAAACTCCGACACACCGGAGAACACGGCGAGCTTGCCCAGGGTTTCCGCCTCGGCCGGGTCGAGCCTTCCGGTCACCAGACGATGGAAGCGCCCGAAGAGCTCCTCCGCCTCCCGGCGGGTCCGCCCCTTCACGGCGCTGGTCATGAGCGACGCGGACGCCTTGGAGATAGCGCAGCCCGAGCCCTGGAAGCTGGCGTCCTGAATGATGTCGTGGTCCAGCCGCACCCAGACGGTGAGCTGATCGCCGCAGAGCGGGTTGTGCCCCTCCGCTTTGCGATCGTTGTCGTCCATCGGGCGATAGTTCCGTGGCGAGCGGTTGTGCTCCAGGATGACGTTCTGGTACAGCTCGTTGAGACTCATCAGCCAAACACCTGGCGGACCCGCCGGAGTCCACGGACCAGCACGTCGATCTCCTCCAGCGTGTTGTACGCCGCGAACGACGCGCGCGCCGTCGCAGGAACGCCGAAATGCTGCATCACCGGCTGGGCGCAGTGATGCCCCGCCCGGATCGCTATGCCCTCGTCGTCCAGCACGGTCCCGATATCGTGCGGGTGGACGCCCTCCATCACGAAGGAGAGTACACTGGCCTTGGCTCGCGCGGTGCCCACCAGCCGCAGGCCGTCGATCTCCCGCACCCGTTCGGTGGCCGCGGCCAGCAGCTCGTGCTCCCAGGCGGCGATGGCCGTCAGACCGACCGCAGTGAGGTAGTCGACGGCCGCGCCAAGGCCGATGACCTCGGCGATCATCGGTGTGCCGGCCTCGAACTTGGCCGGGACCGGCGCCCAGGTGGAGCGCTCGAGCGTGACCGATGCGATCATGTCTCCCCCGCCCTGCCATGGCGGCATCCGTTCGAGCAGCGCTTCGCGCCCGTAGAGCACGCCCACCCCGGTCGGCCCGAACATCTTGTGGCCCGAGCAGGCGAAGAAGTCGCAGTCGAGCGACCGCACGTCCACTCCCAGGTGGGGCGCCGATTGGGCGCCGTCCACCAGCACTGGAACCCCTCGCGCATGGGCCCGTGTCACCAGCTCCCGGACCGGGTTGATCGTGCCGAGCGCGTTGGAGAGGTGCACCAGGGCCACCAGCCGGGTGCGCTCGCCGAGCAGCCGATCGAATGCCTCGAGGTCCAGCTCGCCGGTGGCGGTGATCGGGACGGCGCGAAGCCGCGCGCCGGTCTGCTCGCAGAGCATCTGCCAGGGCACGATGTTGGAATGGTGCTCCATGCCGGTGATCAACACCTCGTCACCCGGCCGGAGCATGGCCCGCCCGAAGCTCTGGGCGACGAGGTTGATGCTCTCGGTCGTACCCCGAGTGAAGACGATCTCGCTGGCCGACCCGGCATTGAGGAACCGGGCCACCTTCTCCCGCACCGCGTCGTACGCCAGCGTGGCGCGCTCGCTCAGGAAGTGGACTCCGCGATGGATGTTCGCGTTCTCGCTGGAGTAGAAACGAGTGACCGCGTCGATCACCACCCGCGGCTTCTGACTGGTGGCGGCGTTGTCCAGGTACACCAGCGGCTTTCCCCGCACCCGCTGTCCCAGGATGGGAAAGTCGGCCCGCAGACGCTCGACATCGAGCGGGACCGGTGTTGCTGAGGCGAGGGTAGGCACGGAAGCCGCGGTCATCGTGGTCAGAGTCCGCCGAGGCGCTCCAGGATCAGGCGGTCGAGCTCGGTCCGCACCGGCGCCAGCGCCACTTCGTCCACCACCTCCGCCGCGAACGCATAGAGCAGCAGCCGCTCCGCCGCGGCCGCCGGCAATCCCCGGCTCCGGGCATAGAACAGGGCCACCTCGTCGAGCTTGCCGACCGTTGCCCCGTGGGTGCATTTCACGTCGTCCGCGAAGATCTCGAGCTGGGGCTTGGTGTTGACCCGCGCGTGATCGCCCAGCAGCACGTTGCGGTTGGTCTGCTTGGCGTCGGTCTTCTGCGCCTCGGGCTTGACGAATACCTTTCCGTTGAAGACCCCTCGCGACCGGCCGTCGAGCACGCCCTTGTACACCTCCCAGCTCCGGCAGTTGGGCTGATCATGGTAGATGGCGGTGTGATTGTCCACCAGCTGCTCGCCGCGGGTGAGATAGAGGCCGTACATCAGGGTCTCGATGTTCTCGTCGTTGAACCGGACGTGCAAGTTGTGCCGGGCGAGCGCGCCGCCCATGGCCAGGGAGAAGGACCGGTAGTGGCTGTCGCGCTGCTGGTCGACCTGGGTGAGACCGATATGGTAGGCCTGCTCGCTCTCACGCTGGATCCGGGTGTGCTCCAGCCAGGACGCGGCGCCGACCGACACCTCGGTGACCGGGTTGGTCCAGTAGGCCTGGCCCGGAGCCAGGGTGACGTAGCTCTCGATGACCGAGGCGCGGGCCCCACGCTCGACCACGAGCAGGTTGCGCGGATGGGTGACCGTGCCGCCCGCGTCCGCCGTCGTGACGAACACCAGGTGAACCGGCCGAGCCAGATCCACGCCGGCGGGAACGTAGACCAGCCCGCCTTCGCGCAGGAACGCGGTGTTGAGCGCCGTGAACGGGCTGCCCTCGATGGGGGCGTGCCGGGTGAGATGGCTCTGCAGCAGGGCGCCATCCGAGCGCAGCGCCTCGGACAGGCTCCCGATTCGAACGCCCGCCGGCAGCTCGCCGATGGCACTGAGGCCCTCGGAGTACCCGCCGTTCACAAAGACCAGGGTGGTCCACTCCGCGTGCCCGAAGATGAAGGGATCGAGTTGAGACCGGGAGACCTCCACCGGGGCGGCCGCCGCCGGCCGCCAGCTTCCCTGGGCGATCGGCGCGATCGGGGTGAACCGCCACTCCTCGTCCCGGCTGGCCGGGAAGCCGGTCCGGGCGAATCGCTCCATGGCCGACCGGCGCACCGGCTCCAGCCACTCCGGCGACTGGGCCGTGGCCGTGGTGCTGAGCGCCTCGAACTCCTGGACGAAGGTCTCGCTCACGACGCGGACTCCACGGCTTCCTCCAACCACTCGTAGCCTCGAGCCTCCAGCTCCAGCGCCAGCTCCTTGCCGCCCGATTTGACGATCCTGCCCGCCGTGAGGACGTGCACGAAGTCCGGGACGATGTAATTGAGCAGGCGCTGATAGTGGGTCACCACGATCGTCGCGTTGTCCGGGCGGCGGAGCGTGTTGACGCCGGCGGCGACGATTCGGAGCGCGTCGATGTCCAGTCCGGAATCGGTCTCGTCCAGGATGGCGAGCTTGGGCTGCAGCACGGCCATCTGGAGGATCTCGTTGCGCTTCTTCTCGCCGCCGGAGAATCCGGAGTTGACCGCGCGGCTCATCATCTCGGGGCCCCACTCGACCACCTTGAGCTTCTCCTCCAGCAGGTCCAGGAAGTCCATCGAGTCGACCTCCTCCAGCCCGCGGGCCTTCCGGATCTCATTGTACGCCGCGCGGAGGAAGTAGGCGTTGCTCACGCCGGGGATCTCGACCGGATACTGGAAGGCCAGGAACACGCCCGCCTGGGCCCGCACTTCCGGTTCCAGGTCCAGGAGGTCCTGTCCCTCATAGATCACCGTTCCCTCGGTCACCTCGTACGCCGGATGCCCCGCCAGGACCTGGGCCAGCGTGCTCTTGCCGGAGCCGTTCGGGCCCATGACGGCGTGCACCTCGCCGGCGTTCACCGTGAGGTCGATCCCGCGAAGGATCTCCTTGCCACCGGCGCTTGCGTGCAGGTTCCGGATCTCGATCACCCCACGCTCCCCTCGAGGCTCACTCCGAGCAGTTTCTGCGCTTCCACCGCGAACTCCATCGGAAGCTCCTTGAACACTTCCTTGCAGAAACCGTTCACGATCATGGAGATCGCGTTCTCGGTGTTGAGTCCGCGCTGCTTCAGGTAGAAGATCTGGTCTTCCCCGATCTTCGAGGTGCTCGCCTCGTGCTCGGTCGAAGAGGAGGCGTTCTGCACCTCGATGTACGGGAAGGTGTGCGCCCCGCAGGCGTTTCCGATCAGCATCGAGTCGCACTGGGTGTAGTTGCGTGCACCGGTGGCCTTGGGGAGCACCTTGACCAGGCCACGGTAGCTGTTCTGCCCGTGACCGGCCGAGATGCCCTTCGACACGATGGTGCTACGGGAGTTCTTCCCCATGTGGATCATCTTGGTGCCGGTGTCCGCCTGCTGCCACCCGTTCACCACCGCCACCGAGTAGAACTCACCGACCGAGTTGTCCCCCTGGAGCAGCACGCTGGGGTACTTCCAGGTGATCGCCGAGCCGGTCTCGACTTGAGTCCAGGAGATCTTGGAATTGTTCCCGGCGCACTTGCCCCGCTTGGTGACGAAGTTGTAGATCCCACCCCGACCCGCTTCATCGCCGGCGTACCAGTTCTGCACCGTCGAGTACTTGATGGATGCATCATCCAGGGCGATCAGCTCCACGACCGCCGCGTGGAGCTGGTTCTCGTCGCGCTTGGGCGCGGTGCAGCCCTCCAGATAGCTCACCGAAGCACCTTCGTCGGCGATGATCAGGGTGCGCTCGAACTGCCCGGTCTCCGCGGTGTTGATCCGGAAATAGGTGGAGAGCTCCATCGGGCACTTGACGCCCTTCGGCACGTACACGAAGGACCCGTCGCTGAAGACCGCGGCGTTGAGGGCGGCGAAGAAGTTGTCGCTCGCCGGAACCACGGAGCCGAGATACTTCCGGACCAGCTCGGGATGCTCCTGCACCGCCTCGCCGAAGGAGCAGAAGATGATCCCCTGCTCGGCGAGCTTGGCCTTGTACGTCGTGCCGACGGAGACGCTGTCGAAGATGGCGTCCACCGCCACGCCGGCCAGGAGTTTCTGCTCCGAGAGCGGGATGCCGAGCTTCTGGTACGTCTCCAGCAGCTTGGGATCGACCTCGTCCAGACTGCCGAGCTTCGTCCGATTCTTCGGCGCCGAGTAGTAGCTGATGGACTGGTAGTCCACCGGGGTGTAGCGCACGTTGGCCCAGTGGTGCGGCTCGACCATCTTCTGCCAGCCGCGGAAGGCCTTGAGTCGCCACTCGAGCAGCCACTCGGGCTCGTGCTTCTTGCCCGAGATGAGGCGGACGATGTCCTCGTTCAAGCCTTTGGGAGCGACGTCCGACTCGATGTCGGTGACGAACCCGTACTTGTATGCCGTGTTGACCAGCGTCTCGACCGACGTGCTCATAGTGTCTCCTGTGCGGGCTTGAACCGCACGTGATATTCGCAAGCGCTGCAGCCGTTCAGAATGTGCTCGCGACGGTCCACGTCGGCGTGGAGCACCTCGGCGAGAAAACGGGCCTCGGCGGCGCAGATCTCCGGGAATCGCTCAGCCACGGCGGGAATGGCGCAGTTGTGCTCGGTGAGGGTGCCGTGTGCCCCCTCGCCTGACACCTCCGCCATGTAGCCCTCCTCGGAGAGGGTCCGGGCCACCGCGCGCAGCCGCTCGCCGGGGCTGCTCCCCTGAAGCTCCTCCTGCAGACGATGGGTGAGGGCGGCGAAATACCCCTCCAGCAGGGTGACCGCGGTCTCACGCCCCTCCCGCGCCACCACATGGTCGAGCACGACCGTGAGGGTCTCGGCGTACCGCCGTGGGAAAAGCGCCTCGCCAGCCGCAGTCAGCCGGTAGGCGAAGGCAGGCGCCCCGACCCCCCGGTGCTCCCGCTCGTACTCGACCAGTCCCTCGGCTTCCAATTCCTTGAGATGGTGCCGCGCGGCGTTCAGCGAACTGCCCAGAAGGGCAGCAAGTTGCTTGGCGGTGAGCCGTTGCTCACGTTTGAGCTGACCCAGCACGAGACCCCGCGGTCCCCGTTGACCGAGTGGTCCGTTGGTTCCTGGAACGATCGGAAGCGGCGTACCCATGGTCGAATGATAGTGTTTTAGTCGGGATTGTCAATTCGCGCAGTATTCTTGGTGTGAACGTACATATGCATTACCTGTAATGCTTTAAGCCATTCCCGATGGCGGCAGAATGTAACGAGCCCACTGACCTCCATCAGGCGATGTCGCCAGTACAGAGTAGTTTTACAAGCGACTCCTAAACCTGAGGACGAGGGCGAGTGGGAGTGCTGGCCTGGATGCCGTCGGTTTCCCATATTGTGATCGGAAAAGGCCACCGGCGTACACGCGGGCTCGTTGTAGAGAGGCAGGGCACGATGACCATCCATCGCATCCGGCTACTGGGCGATCCCATCTTGCGAGCCAGTTGCGAGCCGATCACCCGACCTCGCTCGACCGCCGTCCGGGTCATCATGGACGATCTGCGGGAAACCCTGCGCGACTGGCAGTCCCGCTTCGGGAGCGGTCGGGGCATCTCGGCCCCCCAGATTGGCGCCCCCGTGCGGATGGTCTACGTCGAAATGGACCAGCCGTGGGCGCTGATCAATCCCGAGATCGTGGACATCGGCACCGAGGACTTCGCGGTGTGGGACGATTGCTTCTCCTTTCCCAACCTCCTGGTACGCGTCTCCCGGGCCCACCGCATCCGGATTCGATATCAGGACCTGAAAGGTGAGTGGGCGGAGGTGGAGCTGGAGGGTGATCGGGCCGAGCTGCTGCAACACGAGATCGATCATCTGGATGGAGTGCTGGCGGTGGATCGGCCGTACGGGCTCGACCCGTTCTGTCTCCGGGAGGAGTGGCACCGACTGCACGGCCCCGGTTCACGATACGGGCCGCCGGAAGCACGCAGCGCGAGCTACGCCACTTCGCTCACCGGCCTGCTCTAGCCGCTCAGAACCAGCGGCCGAGCCGCACGAACAGCGCGTCACGGTCGCCGGTAGCGCGCCCGTACTCGAAGCGAAGTGGTCCCAGCGGCGTCTCGGCGCCGACTCCCGCCCTGATGCCCCCGACCCAGCCATCGGCACCGAAAAGCGACCCTCCAGTGGCGGTCCGTCCACCCGCGAGCTCCAGCCGGCCGAGGAGGGGTCTCTTGAGCGGAAAGCTGAGCATGACACCGAGCATCGCCTCGCGGTCGCATGCACCCCTTGCGCCACCCCCACCGACCTTCGTATACCTATTCGCAGACGCGCCCACCCCGCGGCGAACGTCGTGGCGGCCAGTCCCCGGAGGAACCGCAGCAATGACCTACGTGATCGTCGAGGCCTGCATCGGAGTGAAGGACCGCGCCTGCGTGGATGTCTGTCCGGTGGACTGCATTTACGAGGGCGAGGACATGCTCTACATCCAGCCCGACGAATGCATCGACTGCGGCGCCTGCGAGCCCGAATGCCCGGTAACCGCCATCTTCCCCGAGGAAGACGTGCCCGAGAACATGACGGCGTATATCGCGAAGAACCGGGACGTGTTCAACAGCGACTCGCCCCCGGGCCGCCCCAAGCGCTAGCCCTCGTTCCTCTGAGGCAAGGCGACCCTCCGCGGACCAGTCAGCGGAGGGTCGCTCGCGTATGGAGAGCGGCCCCGGGATCGAACTGCATGGCCGCGACCCCGGAGCCTGTTGTGGTAGGAAATGACTCCGACGCGGTGGGGCCGCGAAAGGTTTCAGCCGAGCAGGCGGAGGAACTCCTGCAGCGCCCTGGTGGTGGCGGCGGGACGCTCGACGGCCGGAAGATGACCGGCGCCGGGAATCACCACCAGGCGGGCTCCGGGAATCGCCTCCGCCATGCGGCGCGCCTCCTCTGGGGGAGTGGCCTCGTCCGCCTCGCCGACCACCACGAGCGTCGGCAGGTCGAGGGTCGGCAGGAGTGGCGTGCTGTCCGGGCGATCGCGCATGGCGGCGAGAGCCCCGACGATGCCGGCGACCGGCATCGCGGTGATCATGGCACGCACCCGGTCGACCACCTCCGGCGCGCCGGTCAGGGTTTCCGGCGCCAGCAGTCTCGGCAGGATCGCCTCGGCGATGGCGGCCGCGCCCTTCTCCTTGGCCATGGCCGCGAACGCGTCGCGGCTGCGGCGGCCCTCGGGCGACTCGGGTTCGGCCCGCGTGTCCATCAGCACGAGCGCCCGCACCCGCCGCCGCCACCGTCGCAGAAACTCGAACCCGATGTAGCCTCCCATCGAATGCCCGCAGAGGACCACCTGGTCCACCCCGAGATTGTCGAGCAGCGCCGCGAGGTCATCGGCATAGATCGACATCCCATACCCCAGGTCCGGGGCATCGGACAGGCCCATGCCGCGCAGGTCGGGTGCGATCCGGCGGAAGCCCTCCAGCATCTCGAGCTGATGGGTCCAGAGGGTCCGGTCGAGCGGATACCCGTGGACGAAGAGAACCGCCGGTCCCTCGCCGCGCGCATCGACGGCCAGGTTGACGCCGTGGACCGTCACCCGCTCGACTCCGCCAGGGCCCGCTGGGCTGGCGGTCATGAACTCGCCGAACTCGCGCGGCACCGGGACCGGCCGGCCTTCGCGATTGATGCACACGAAGACGAATTCCGCCGTGGCGATGAGGGTATCGTCCCTCACCCGGCGGGCGGTCTGCCGCATGGTGAAGCTGGTCCGGCCATGGTGGGTGAGCACCTGGTGGAAGCGGAGGACATCGCCGGGGAGTGCCGCGGCGTGATAGTCGATCACCGTCTTGCGCACGGCCGGCCAGGCGCCGGCGCGGGTGAAGACGTCCATGCCGGGCCCCTGGATCAACATCTCCCATCGGGCGCGCTCGAACAGACTGAGAAACGAGGCCTGGTTGAGATGACCGAAGGCGTCGCATTCGTCGGGATAGACGGTGAGGTCGATCTCGGGATGGGGCATGGCCGCGGAGCTCTGCGCGAGGGTCACCCGGTGCGTCCCACCGACGGGCCCAAATCGGACCAAGTAGATATACTATACGCTGGCCCTCTCGGTTAGGCGCGCAACGCGCCCATCACCCGCTCTCCACCACCATCACATGAAACCAGCCACCGATTACATCCGCCATGCCGCCAGGCTCGCCCGCAAGCTGCAGATGGACGCCGCGATGGGAGGCACGCCGCAGCCGGACGCCGAGTTCTTCAAGGCGCTCTCCAAGGCGCTGGATGAGATCGCGGCCGGTCTCGAGCTCGTCTCGAAGGCCGATTAAGGCCGCGCGTGCAACTGATTCAGACGGCCGCGGAGCTGGAGGATCTCACCCAGCGTCTTCGCCTGGCCCCGCTGCTGGCGGTCGACACCGAGGCCGCCAGCTTTCACCGCTACGAAGACCGGATCTATCTCCTGCAGGTCTCCTCCCGCTCGGAGACGGCGGTGGTCGACCCGCTGTCCGTCGGGACCCTCGAGTCGTTCGCGACCATCCTGGCCGACTCGGCCGTCGAGATCGTCTTCCACGACGCCGACTATGACCTGCGACTGCTCGACCGCGAGTACGGCTTTCATCCCAACAACATCTTCGATACCCGGATCGCGGCCCAGCTCCTGAACGAGCCCGGGGTGGGGCTCGCCGCCCTGCTGGAGAAGTATCTCGGCGTGCGGCTCGACAAGCGGTTCCAGCGGGCCGACTGGTCGGCTCGGCCGCTGTCGCGCGAAATGCTGGAGTACGCCGCCGCCGACACTCGACACCTGCCCGAGCTGCGAGACATCCTGCGGGAGCAGCTCGGGGCACGTAACCGGCTCCAGTGGGCGGAGGAGGAGTTCCTCCTCCTGACCCAGATCCGCTTCACGCCGGCTCCGGCGACAGAGCCGGGCTACTTGCGCCTCAAGGGCGCGAAGGCGCTCCGCGGGCGGGAGCTGGTGGTGCTCCGCGAGCTCTGGGAATGGCGCGAAGCGACGGCGCAGCGCGCCGATCGGGCGACGTTCCGGATCCTCAACAACGAGCCGATGATCCTGATGGCCAAGAACCCGCCCACAGATGCCGAGTCCCTCAAGGCAACGCGGGGGTTGAGCGCGGAGCAGGTGGAACGGAGGGGACGGGAGATCCTGGCGGCGGTGCAGCGGGGACTGGAGGTGCCGGACCGCGATCTGCCGCGGCTGGAGCGACCGCCGCGCCGGCCGGCCGACCCGGCGTTCGAGGCGCGAATGGAGCGGCTCAAGGCCGTTCGGAACGCGCTGGCCATGCGATACGACCTTCCCCCGGGCGTGCTGTGTCCCAACGGCACGCTCGAGGCGATCGCCCGGGCCAACCCGGGAACGCGGGAAGGGATGAGCGGCATTCCCGAGCTCCGGCGGTGGCAGCTTCGGGAGCTCGGAGACGAACTGCTGACGACGTTGCCGCAGCCTGCCGCGCCCTGAGAATAAGGAAATCCGAGGGACCGAGCGGCGGTTTTGTGCCAAGATGGCGGAATGTGCTACTTGGGTCTCTGAAGTGGGTCGATGGTGTCTGCCTGGTGATTCTTGTTAGGCTCGCCGCCAAGGTTCAGAAACCGAGGAACGCTCGCACCCTGGGGTCCATCTTCTCCGGGGTCCAGTAGGGATCCCACACCAGCTCGACTTCCACGCTCTTGACGCCTTCCATGTCCGATACCACGTGCTTCACGTCGTCGATGATCTCGGTGCCTGCCGGACAGCCGGGCGAAGTGAGGGTCATTCGAACCTCGACCTCCCCGGCCGGTCCGACCTCGATGTCATAGACCAGGCCGATGTCGATGATGTTGAGATTGAGCTCAGGGTCCTTGACGGCCCGGAGCGCCTTCCGAACGGTGTCTGGGGTCAGCATGGGAGCCTCTCGTGTATTCATCATCCGGAAAGCTAACAGGTGGTGGGGCCGCAGCCGAAGCGGTGGCGTCGAGCGGCCACCCAGGCGTAGACCCGGTCAGCAAGCGGCTGCACGCCCGGCACCCCCAGGATGGGGGTGAGAAGTCGACCGCCGGGGAGGAGCGGAAGCAAGGCAGGAAGCGCCCGGGCACCGGGATAGACTCGACCGTCAGGCGTCACCAGGTGCATGGCCCGGTCGAGAGCGGCGTCGGAGAGCGGAGGCAGGCCGGCCACCGCACCGCGATCGGCCGCGGGCACGTAGTCGACGACGCGGTGGCGGTCCCAGCGTTGCAGGTGGCTCACCCACCTCCGGCAGAACCCGCAGTCCCCATCGTACAGCAGGACCGGCCGGCTCAGCACTTCGAAACGAGCTCCTGGGTGCAGCTGTGGGGGACCAGTCGGACGGCCGCGTCGGAGAGCGAGGCGCGCACCGCCTTGAGACCGTGGATGGAGTCGTGCGCCTTGGGATCGAAGGTCCGGTTGGTCAGGAAGACGAGGAAGAGATCGCGTGACGGATCGATCCAGAGCTCGGTGCCGGTGAAGCCGGTGTGGCCGTACGCCGCCTCACTGATGAGGGTCCCGAAGACGCTGGGCTCGTCGCCGTTGAGCTCGGGAGTGTCCCAGCCGAGGAGGCGGGAGCCGCTGTTGCTGCCGCGAGCGAGGAAGCGGCCCATGGTCGCGCCGCTCACCCAACGCCCGTCGGGTCCGACGCCGCCACGGAGCCATACCTGGGCGAATCGCGCCAGGTCCATCCCGGTCGAGAACACCCCCGCGTGTCCCGCCGCTCCGCCGAAGGCCACGGCGTTCTGATCGTTCACCTCGCCGGGCACCGGCTGTCCCCGCCATATGCCGCTGGGCACGATGCGCCGGCGCAGCCTTGCCGCTGGCCGATACATGGTCTGCCGCATGCCGAGCGGAGTGAAGACCTCTCGCGTGGCGAACCGGTCGAGCGGCATCCCGCCCACCTTCTCCACGATGAGCCCGAGCAGAAGCGCGTTGAGATCGCTGTACTCCGCAGACTCGCCGGGCGGGCGGAGCAACGGCTGGGCGTAGAGCAGGTCGATCGCCCGGGCGCGGCGGCCATGCGCCTTGAGATAGATCGGGACGTAGCTCTTGAGGCCGCTGGTGTGATCCAGCAGCATGCGCACGGTGACCAGGTTCTTGGGTCCACCGGAGAAGCGGGGCAGATAGCGGCGGACCGGGGCGTCGAGCTCCAACTGCCCCCGGTCCACCAGTCGCATGGCGGCGCTGGTGGTGCCGACCACTTTGCTGATGGAGGCGATGTCCCAGAGGGTCGAGTCGGGCTCGGGTAGAGCCGAGGCGGGGTTCCAGGTAAAATGACCGTAGCCGCGGGCATAGAGGAGCGAGTCACGCCGGCCGATCACCACGACCGCGCCGGGGTAGAGTCCGGCCTCGATTCCGGAGCGCACCGCCGCATCGATTTCGCCGAAAGACTGGGCCTGGCCGGGGGAGGCACCCAGCAGCGTCATGGCAAGCAGTCCAGACAGCAGCCGGCATCCCCGCGTGGTGGCACCCATGTCTCTCTCCGGCTGACGGTCGTCATTGGTCCAAACCCTAGACCCAGGGCAACGATCGTGCCTGGGCGCGGCGGCGGCCGGCTCAGTGCCCGTCGGCCAGTACGTCGCGCACCGGCCCGGGGGGCAGGCGGTAGAGCACCGCGGCCGTCCGACGATCCCGATCCGAGAGGGTGCCGGTCCGGGTCGCGGGGAACATGACGTCGTTGGAATCGGAGGAGTGGGGAAGGCCGAGGGCGTGCCCGGTCTCATGAACCGCGACCGCGAGCAGGGCGGCGTCGGGCAGCGCTACCGCGGCGTTGGTCCGCAGTGCGAGGGAAATGAAGGCCCGGCGCACCCGCCCGGACTGGTCCCAGGTGAGGTCGGTCTGCCCCGCGCGGTCGAAGTCGAAGTGGTCGATCCAGCGTACCACGACGTCGGCGGTGCCGGTGTCGGCCACGACCCAGAAGCGGATCCCGATGCCGATGGCTTCCCAGCGATCGAGCGACTCCCGCACGTACCGGGCCATCTTGGGGTCGTATCCATCCACCCCGCCCTCCACGATGGCGACCCGGATCGGCTTCCCGAAGCGGTCTGGCCAGCGCCGCACCACCGAGTCGGTGCTCAGGATAAGCGAGTCGAGGTAGGTGGCGCCGGCTTCCCGGGTGAGCTGCTGCCGGGCAGCCAGACGGGCGAGCCGGCTGTCCTCACCCGGGGTGCCGGCTCGTGCATTCTGCCTGCTGGCCCGGACGTCGGGGGAGCCCGTGCCGGTTGCAGTGGATTGCACCACCGACCCGCGCCCGCCGATCTGCCGGAAGACGGCGGAGATCCGGTCGGCCAAGACGAGGAGGAGGAGTCCCAGGGTGATGACCGGAAGCACGAAGCGGCGCATGGAATCAATATGGGCAAGGGATGCGCCACCCCGCTAGCTGAGCCGCTGGCGCCAACCGCCGCAGCCGTCTAACATTTGCCACCGCGCCCTCCACACCGCGAGCGGCCGCGCCGGCTTGGAGTCGGAGGGCTCACTGAATCTGATGGATCGGTTCGCCCAGGCGCTGGTGCGCTGGCGTTGGGTGGTCTTGGCGGTGTGGACCCTCGCGGGCGCGGTCGCCGCGGTGCGGGCTCCCGCCACACCCGGGCTCCTCAACATCCGAGGCGGAAGCGAGCGGGAAACCGAGGCCTCCCGGACCGAGGACCTGCTGAACTCACGCTTCAGCCGGCCGATCGGCGAGTTCTACGCGGTGACGCTGGAGGCGCCGGGGTCGTTCGAGACACCCGGGCCCCGCGCCGCGCTCGACACCCTGCTCGCGGCGCTCGGGCGCCAGCCATACATCCGCGGTCTCATCTCCTATGCCTCCACCAACGACACCACGTTCCTAAGCCGGGACCGCCGGGCCACCTTCGTCATCGTGGCGCTCAAGGCGGCACGGGGCGACAGTGTGGGAGCCCTGGTGACCCCGGTGCGCGCGCTGGTGCAGGCCACGCTGGCACGGACCCCCGACGCGGCCGGGATCCGGGCGCGAGTCACCGGCCGGGCGCCGCTGGACCTCGACGTGCGAACGGTGGTGACGCGTGACAGCGCCAAGGGCGAGGAGCGGCTCCTGCCACTCACGCTGGTCATCCTGGTGCTGGCGTTCGGCGCGTTGGTGGCCGCCGCACTGCCGCTCATCGTGGGGGTGCTGGCGATCACCATCTCGCTCGCCATCATCGGGGTGGTCGCGCGGTTCACCCCGATGTCGGTGTTCGTGCTCAACATGACTACCATGATCGGGCTGGGCGTCGGCATCGACTACTCGCTGCTGGTGGTCACCCGCTTCCGGGAGGAGCTGGCCCGCGGCACCCGTCGGCGGGAAGCCGCAGCACGGACCCTGGCGACCGCGGGCCGCGCGGTGATCACCTCGGGGCTCACGGTGGTCGTGGGGTTCGGCGCGCTGCTGCTCACACCGCTCATCGAGACCCGGAGCGTCGGGATCGGAGGTCTCATCGTGGTGGCGGTGGCGGTGCTGCTCTCGATCACCCTGCTCCCCGCCCTGCTGGCCGTGCTGGGCCGGGAGATCGATCGGCCGCGCTGGCTGGCGCGGCGGCTCGCCTGGTACCACGCGCCGCAGACCTGGGAGAAGTGGGCCCGCACGCTGGCCAGGAACCCGGTGCGGGCGCTGGTCTACGGCGGCGCCGTCATCGGACTGCTCACGCTTCCGGTCTTCTGGATTAAGATCGGGCTCCCTTCCCGGCACTGGTGGCCCACCGGCACCGAAGCCGGCGAGGGACTGGACGCGCTCTCGCGGATGGGCGTGGCGGGGTACATCCAGCCGGTGCGTGTGCTGGTCGAGCTTCCGGCGGGCCGAAGCGCGGTGGCGGCCGCCTCGCTTCGGGGACTGATGACGATGGCCGATTCCCTCCGGGCGGACCCCAGGGTACGCGAGCTGCGCAGCCTGGTGAACGTCCAGCCCAATGGCTCGCTGCTGGGCTATTCGGTGCTCTACAGCGACCTCCCCACGGCCCGCGCCAGGTATCCGGACCTGCTGGATGCCTATCTCAGCTCCGACCGGCGGCTCGCCCTGATCGACGTGATCCTGACCGACACGACCTCGCTGACCTCGGCCACCGACGTGGTGATCAGAGCGCGCCGGCTGGCAAAGGAGGGACTCCGCGGCACCAAAGGGATGGAGATCCGGGTCGGGGGCTACTCCGCCGCGGCGCTCGACTTCCAGAGAGAGCTGCTGGCGCGGTTTCCCCTGCTCGTCCTGCTCATTCTCGGCGCCACCGGGCTGATGCTCGCCATCGCCTTCCGGTCGGTGCTGGTACCGATCAAGGCCATCATCATGAACACCTTGTCGGTGAGCGCGACGTTCGGCCTGATCGTGCTGGTGTTCCAGTACGGCATGGGCTCGAGGCTCTTCGGACTCGACGGGCCGACCTCGGCGATCTTCGTGGCCGTGCCGGTGCTGGTGTTCGCGGTGGTGTTCGGGCTCAGCATGGACTACGAGGTGTTCCTGCTGAGCCGGATCAAGGAGGCGTTCGACCGCAGCGGCCGCAACACCATCGCCACGATGGAGGGACTGAGCGCGACGGCCTCGGTCATCACCTCGGCGGCGTTGATCATGATCCTGGTGTTCGGGATCTTCGCCTTCTCGCGGGTGCTCCCGATGCAGCTCATGGGCTTCGGGCTGGCGGTGGCGGTGCTGCTGGATGCCACCGTGATCCGGATGGTGCTGGTTCCCGCGATCATGCAGGCGATGGGGCGATGGAACTGGTGGCCCGGCGTGCGCGGGGTGCCGCGCAAATCGGCCGAGTACCCGAGGCCCTGAGCGAAGGCTACCAGCCGCGCGGCGGCGAGCTCAATGGCCGGTCACCCGTCCGACGGCCGCGGCGGCAAGGTCAATAAGACGGGCAGCGAAGATCACCATGGCCGCGCCCACGAGGCCGAGCAGCAGCAGGCCCCAGAGGAGGGCTGCGACGGCGATCGGCCGCGGGCGGCCCCCGGCGCCAGGCTCGGCGTGCGGCGCACCGGCACGCACGGCGGCAAAGGCGGCGCGGCGCCGCTCCTGCTGCTCATCGGCCTCGGGGATGGCCCGCACGATGGCCGTGATCGAAGGTAGGTCGGGGAGGGAGAGCCCGCCGATCGGCTGGTACCGGCTCCGGGCGACCCAGGCGGCGCGGATCTCCGGATGGGTGCCGAGCGGCTGCATGCTCTGCCGCACGGCATCGAAGAGCGGGGTTCCGGCACTCACCAGACCGGCCTCGAGCGCGTCGAGCACCGCCTCGACATCACTGAATTCGAAGTCCCCCGCCTCGGGGTCGCTGCAGGTGAACCGCACCGCCGCGTGGGTCACCGCTTGGCGTCCAGCCAGTCGGGCCCGACGCCGATGTCCACCACCAGCGGCACCCGCAGCTCCACCACGCCCTCCATGTGCTCTGAGACCAGCGCCTTCATCGGCTCGACCTCGGCCGGCGGGATCTCGAAGACGAGCTCGTCGTGCACCTGAAGCAGCATCCGGCTCTGCAGCCGCTGCTCGCCGATCGCGTGATGGATCCGGATCATGGCCAGCTTGATGAGGTCGGCGGCCGAGCCCTGGAGTGGCGAGTTCTGGGCGTTGCGCTCCCCGTAGGCGCGCATGTTGAAGTTGCGGTCCTTGATCTCGGGGATATAGCGGCGCCGCTTGAAGATGGTCTCCACGTATCCGAGTTCGCGGGCGAGCTGCACCTGGCGGTCGAGGAAGGCGCGCACTCCGGCGAACCGCTCGAAGTAGCGGGTGATGAAGCTCCGAGCGTCCTCCTGGGAAATCCCGAGCTGGCGGCTCAGCGCAAACGGACCCTGGCCGTAGATGGTAGCGAAGTTGATCGTCTTGGCCCGGGCCCGCATCTCGCCGGTCACCTGCTCCAAGGGGCAGTTGAAGATCAACGCGGCGGTCTGCCGGTGGATGTCGCCGCCCTGCCGGAACGCCTCGATGAACAAGGGGTCGCCCGATAGGTGGGCCATGAGCCGGAGCTCGATCTGAGAGTAGTCGGCCACCAGGAACGACCAGCCCACCCGGGGGACGAAGCCGCGGCGGATGGCTTCGCCCCGGGGCGTGCGGACCGGAATGTTCTGGAGGTTGGGCTCTTGCGAGCTGATCCGGCCGGTGGCGGCGCCGATCTGGTTGTAGCTGGTGTGGATCCGGCCGGTCTGCCGGTTGACCCGCGCGGGCAGGGTGTCCACATAGGTGCTCTTGAGCTTCTGGAGCTCGCGATAGTCGAGGATGAGACGCGGCAGCTGGTGCCCCATGGCGGCGAGCTGCTCGAGCACGTCGGCGTCGGTCGAGGGGCCGCTCTTGGTTTTCTTGAGCACCGGTAGCTGCTGTTTCTCGAACAGAATCGCGGCGAGCTGCCTGGGCGAGTTGAGGTTGACCACCTCCCCGGCCGCTGCGGCGATCTCCCCCTCGAGCCGGCGGAGCTCGATGCCGAGCTCCTGGCCCAGCCGGGCGAAGACGGCGGGATCGATGGCGATCCCCTCCCACTCCATGTCGGTCAGCACCTCGACCAGGGGCAGCTCGATGTCGCGGAGCAGTGGCTCCGCCCCCATCTCCTGCAGCGCGGGGGCGAAGAACTCGTGCAAGGCGAGCACGGTCGCGCTGTCCGCCCCACAATAGGCGGCCGCGGAGGAAGGGGGCACCTCGGCGAAGGGGATCTGCACCTTTCCCTTCCCCGCCACCTCGTCGTAGCTCTGCATCGTGCGGCCGAGGTGCTCGAGCGCCAGGGTGTCGATGGCGTGGGAGCGGCGACCGGGGTCCAGGGCGAAGCTCGCGAGCATGGTGTCGTAGGCCACGCCCTCGAGCTCCACCCCTGCCCCGCGCAGCACCTGCCAGTCGTACTTGATGTTGTGCCCGGCCTTGGGCACCGCCGGATCGGTAAGCAGCGCCATGAGCGGAGCGCAGGCAAAGTCGGTGATCGGCGGAAGGTTCCGCACCGGCATCGGGGCCGCGAGCTCCCCCGCCGGGGGGCGGTGCCCGAACGGGAGATACCACACCTCGGTCGGACTGGCGGCGAGCGAGAGACCGATCAGCTCGGCGTCGTGCGGCTCGATCGACGAGCTCTCGGTGTCGACGGCCACGAGCGGGGCGGCCCGGAGCCGCTGGACGAGCGCCGGCAGATCGTCGGGATCGTCGACCACCACGACATCGAGCGCGGGAGTCTCGTCGAGCGCCAGCCAGTCGGCGGCGGTGACCGGCGCATCGTCGGTCAGCAGCGCGGGACCGGCGCCGGCGTCGGCCTGATCCAGCGCGGCGAGCGAGGCGACCGGCGCCCCGACGGGGGTTCGGCCCTCCGCTTCGACCAGGGTGGCGGAAGCGACCTCGCTCTGGCTGCCCAGGCGACGCGCCAGGGAGAAGAACTCGAGCTCGGTGAGAATGCGGATCGAAGCCTCCCGATCGGGCTCGCGGAGGACCATGTCGTCGATCGCGAGCTCGATCGGCACGTCGCACTTGATGGTGACCAGCTCCTTGGAGAGCCGGGCGTTGTCGGCCTGGGCGAGGAGCGCCTCGCGGCTCCGCTTGGCGGTGACCTCGGCGGCGTGGGCGAGGATATTCTCCAGGTCGCCGTACTCGGCCAGGAGCTTCTGGGCGCCCTTCTCGCCGATTCCCTTGACCCCAGGAATGTTGTCGGAGGAGTCACCCACCAAGGCGAGGAAGTCGACCACCTGCCGGGGGCCAACGCCGAGGCGCTCGCTGGCGTTGGATTCGTCGACCCAGGTCTCGTCGACCGCCGCGGGGCCCCCGCGACCCGGGTTGAGCAGGGTGACCCCGGGACCGATGAGCTGGTAGAAGTCCTTGTCGCCCGAGACGATCACCGACTGAAGCCCGCGGCGGGCGCCGGCGGTGGCGAGGGTGCCGATGACGTCGTCGGCCTCATAGCCGCGGACGGCGACGAGCGGGATGCGGAAGGCCTCGAGCATGGTGCGGATCCGCTCGATCGCGCGGTCGAAGTCGGCCTGGAGCTCGTCGTCCAGCTTCTCGCGGGTGGACTTGTAGTCGGGGTAGCGCTCCTCGCGGAACGAGGTGCCCGCGTCGTTGACCCAGGCCACGAAGTCGGGCCGATACTTCTCGCGCAGGCGGAGGAGGAAGTTGGCTACGCCCCAGGCAGCGGAGGTGTTCTCTCCTTTGCTGGTGCGGAGCGGCCGGGAGATCATCGCGTAAAAGGCGCGATAGATCAGCGCGTAGCCGTCGATGAGGAAGAGCTGCGGGGGGCTGTGATTGGCCATGCTGAAAGTTAGCCCCGCCCCCCTGCCCCGCTATGTCCCGGCCCGCCTCAGCCGGGTCAGCACCCGCTCGTACTCGGCCCGTGAGCCGGGGGTCAGGCGGAGCCGGCCGAACCCGGTCTCGTCCTGGAAGTAGAGCTCCAGCCGGTAGTTGTTATAACCCCAGCGAACGACCCGCCGGTCGGCGGTGCCGGGGCTGTTCTCGATGATGTCGTCGGGCTGTCCGAGATTGATGAGGACCTCACCCCGATCGGTGCGCCAGCCGGGGATCCCCTCGTCGGTAAAGCGGGCGTTGGCGGCGCTCACGCGGCTGAAGTAGAGATTGAGCGCCTCGTTCTCGGGGGTGGCAGTGTTGGGATCGGTGGAGGTATAGAACTCCCGCCAGAGCCGGGAGCGCTCGGAGGCCGGTGCCTTCCGCATGGCGTTGAGCTTCTCATCCTGGCCGAAGTAGCGCAGCAGGTCCAGCATCTCGTCGAAGTTGGTCACGATCCAGGCCTGGGTGAACGACACCAGGGCCGAGGTGGTGCGCTGCCCCTGGCCGCTTCCGACCACCAGCCGGAGCTCGCCGAGCGAGATGCTGTCGGGGGCCACCCGCACCACCTGGCTCTCCACCGGGCGGCCGCCGCGGAAATGGAGCGAGTCGGAGTAGACCACTTTCTGCTGTTCGTCTTGGACCTCGAACGGCACGGTGGTGGGCGCGGAGAAGTGGTAGCCCTCGATGTAGGCCAGCAGAGTATCGCTGCCGTAGCCGACGGCGCCACGCGGGTTCAGGACCAGGGACAGCGGATCGGCGAGGCTCCCCCGCCCCGTCGCCTGGTATACCAGGATCGGCGCGGAGATGCTGCCCGCCGCGAAGGCCGGCGCCGTGAAGTCTCCGGTGGCTCGGCTCTCGGAGGTGGAGCCGGCGTCGCGCAGGGCCACGGCGACCTTGTAGGTGCCGGGCGTCATCCGCAGCACCTGCTGGAACAGGACGCTTTCGTCGGCCCGCTGGGTCTCCTGGAAAGTCGGCACGCGGACGACTTCTTCCCGGGTCAGGTCGACCGACCGGGTGCCCTCCCGCTGAAAGGAGATGGTGACACGGTAGCGGGCGACGAAGACGTTGCCCTCGCGCTGGAAGGCGAGCGCCCGATTCTCCAGCGAGAGACCGAGCACGGCGAAGACGGAGTCGGCGGGCGCGCCTGCGAAGGCGACGGTGCCGACGAACGGGAGCGGGTCGCCGGCGGCGAGGCGCCCGAGCCGCTGATAGAACTGCGCAGTGTTGAGGAGTGCGGTGAGCTGGTCGGAGGGCGCGGGCGCGGCCTGGGTGCCGACCCGTTTCCAGTTGCCGCACCCGAGCGCGGCGCTCAGGAGCACTGCCGAGAACACGAGCCGACGCATGGCACCACCCCCGGCAGAGCCGTGTGGATCCGCCCACAGCGAGAACGGGCGGAAGGTTAGCGGCGGCGGTCGAGAGACGTCAAGCATCGAGCGCCGTCGCGGAAATCGCGCAACTTGCTGGCCGGTCGAAGATTCGGTAGCTTGGCCTAGCCATGAACACTGACAATCTGGTCGGCCGCACGGTGGCGGGATACCACCTCGCAGAGTACATCGGCGAGGGTGGCACCGCCACCGTGTATCGGGCCGAGCACCCGCAACGCGGTACCGCGGCGGTGAAGATCCTGCGGCCGAAGCTGGCGCAGGATCCAGTCGCGGTGAAGCGCTTCCTGCGCGAGGCCGAGTACGGCGCGCGGGTGAAGCATCCGTCCATCGTGCAGACGTACGACTTCGGGGCCACTGACGGATTGCATTATCTCGCGCTGGAGTGGGCGCCCGGCGAGCCGCTGGCCAAGTTCTCCAGCCGCTCGGGGCGGCTGGCGCCGACGCTGGTGGCGACGATCGTGGAGCAGCTCGCGGCGGCCCTGGCGGCCTCGCACAAGGCCGGGATCATCCACCGCGATCTCAAGCCGGAAAACATCATGTACGACCCGGCCACCCAGACCACCAAGCTGCTGGACTTCGGGATCGCGCGGGACGCGGAGCTCAGCTCGGAGGAGCGCCTCACCAGAGCCGGCTTCTTCGTGGGATCGCTCCAGTACGTGGCGCCGGAGACGCTGAGCGGCGAGCTGGTGAGCGAACAGGCGGACGTGTACAGCCTAGCGACGATCACCTACCATCTGCTGACGGAGGCGTTCCCGCTGACGGGGCGCAGCCCCAGAGAGTTGTTCCAGCAACTACTCTCCCAACCGCCTCTGCCGCTGAATCAGGCGGTGAAGGGGATCAAGTTCCCGCCGGCCGTCGAGGCGGCGGTGATGCGCGGGTTGGAGCGGGATCTCTCCAAACGTTTCAAGACAGTGGACGAGTTCGCGCGGGAGTTCTGCACGGCCGTGCGGCAGGAGGGCTCCAAGAAGGGGGGCTTCCTGGCGTCGCTCTTCCGCAAGGGTGGGGATTGACGGACGAGGAGGCGCTTCGGCGGCTGCTCCTCTGGCGGTCGGTACGGCACGGCGACTTCGTTCTTTCCTCCGGGCAACGCTCTTCCTATTACATAGACTGTCGGCTCACGACGATGAGCGCCGAGGGGATGGTGCTGATCGGGCGGATGGGGCTGGCGGCGATCCGGCGGGCGGGGTGGGCGCCCAAGGCGGTAGGCGGGCTCACCATGGGCGCTGACCCGGTGGCGTACGGCATCGCGGCGGCGAGCCACGGGACGGAGCCCGAGATCAATGCGTTCAGCGTTCGGAAGGAGCCGAAGGCGCACGGGACGGGGCAGCAGATCGAGGGGAATTTCAGGGCAGGGGATTCTGTGGTGATCGTGGAGGATGTGATCACGTCGGGCGGATCGGCGCGGCGCGCGATCGAGGCGGTAGTTGGGGCAGGGGGGAGAGTGCTGGGGGTACTGGCGGTGGTGGATCGGGAGGAGGGGGGGAGGGGGGTGCTGGAGGGAGGTGGGGTGGAGGTGGTAGTACTCACTACAGCTACGAAACTGGGAGTGGGGCAGGGGGGTGGGTGAGGGGCTCCATGGCGCCTCGATATTTGCCGTTTGCGCGCACGGAGGAAGCACTGAAATCCTCGCTCGTTCCCGCAGGCTTTTTGCACGGCTGTGGACACCTGGTTGACATATAGGATATTGTATATTATATTTACTGTTATGAGACATACTATTGATTATGATAAGCTATTGAAACTCAATAGTTTGCTGCGCAGAAGGAAGAGGAAAGTTCCTGCTTCCGTAACCTTGGCTGGTGAGATCATTGAGGGGATAAACCTCATAGTGCCTTCCAAGCAAAGATCCCAGTTTGTTGAAGTTGCTCTCCGGCGCGAGTTGCGTCGCCGGATACGCCGCGCGCGGACGGCTCACGATCTTGCGATACTGGACGCTCGCGCTGACCAACTTGACCGCGAGACGGATGATCTCATGAGGCTGCAGGCCGATCCCTTCTCATGATTCAGCGGGGTGAGATATACCTCCTGTCACCACCGCCCGACCCTAAGGACCCTAAATCGCGGCGAGCCTGCGTCGTTGTCAGCCGGGAAGCAGTGTGCAGATCAAGATTCCCCAAAGTTGTGGTGGCGGCGATTCCCAGCGACAGTGATGGCTTGTCTACGGAGGTTCCCCTAGGTGAGGGCGACGGCCTGAAATGGAATTGTGTGATCAAGAGTGATCAACTCTTCCTCATTGAGAAGGCCAAGCTCACCAATTTCGTCGCCACCCTGAAGCCCGAAAAGTTAAGGCAACTCAATCAAGCTCTCGCAGTCGCCCTTGATCTAGCCTAGGTTGCCCGTTCGCGTCAGCGTCGCGCTGCACAACCACCATCTGGTCAGACTGAGGAAGCATTGGTTAATGGCTGGTCGTTTTCAGCTGATGCTCCAGTCGTCAGGCAGGCCCAGGAGCTCGGAGAGTGAGCTAGGATGGCTGCGAAAAGAAAGAAGGCCTCGAAAGCTGCCCGCGCCTCGAACCTCGGCAATCTTCAAGCAGAGTACCAGGCCTTGGTGCCGCTGGCAGCCAACTTCGCCGACGAAGTAGTCCGCCAACTCAAACAGCTTATTGACTCATCAGGCATCGCGCTCGGCTCCCGATTCAGTCACGGATAAAGACCTGGCCTTCGATCGCCGAGAAGATCGAGCGTGTGTCGTTTCTCGCCTCATCGGTGCACGATCTCCAGGACCTTGTTGGCGCTCGACTGGTTGTGATCTTCCGCCGAGACGCCGAACGACTTGCGGCTGTCATCGAGCAAAACTTCGTAGTACTGAATCGCTATGACACTGTTGACCGCCTGGGGCCTGACCAGTTCGGCTACGCCGACTCCGCGCTGGGCGCGTTCGACCGGCTGCTGCGCGGGACGCCGAACGGCGAGCAGCTGAACCTGTTTCGCGGGCTCGTGCTGGCATACCTGGGACGACGGGATGCCGCCGTGCAGGCAGGAGAACGCGGGCTCGCCCTCGGCCGGGCGACCAAGGATCAGCGGATCCTCCCCTATCTTCAGTCGGTGATGGCACGGTTGTACCTGGCCCTGGGCGACAAGGCGCGGGCCCTGGACCAGCTCGATGCGATGCTGGCGGTGCCGCATGACGTGTCGCCGGCGTGGCTCCGGATCGAGCCGACCTGGGCCTCACTCCGCAACGACGAGAGATTCGCACGTCTCACCAATGGTCCCTGAGTTGCCACGATGCACCCGCCACCTTGGAGGACACATGAGATTCATGCTGATGGCTGGCCTCGCTCTTCTTGGCCTCGCGACCGCGCCAGGCAGAGGGGTCGCGCAAGCGCCCAGGGGTATGACGATCGCTCCCAGCGTCACGACACTGAATGCCGCCGCCCAGCTACGCTTGCCCGCCAGCCCGCCGTTGGCGCTCGTGCCCCGCGCAGGCGAGCTGATGCCCCAGCAGAGCCGCGGCAACCGGCGGCAGGGGGAGATCCTGATGATCGTAGGGGCGGCGGGGATCGTGACCGGGCTGCTGGTTGACGAAGATCTGATCACGATCGCGGGCGCCGGGGTAGGAGGCTTCGGCCTGTACCTCTACCTGCAGGCCACGCGGCACTGAGCGAGGGGCAGGGCGGCCAGTTCCATACTCGGCACTTTGGCATTCTGGACGCCCTGCGGCTCGCATTCCACCACGAGCCTCTGCTCCGGGCCGAGGGGAAGCCCACGTTTGAGGTCTCCGCCACGCTGCTCGTCGCGTCCTCTGTAGTCCCGCAGCCTACACCCTCATCCGCCAACTCCCTTCCCCCAACTCGGCCTCGCGCTGATTTCGGCCCACTCGCCCGGGACCTACTCTTCACGCGTCTCGTGAGAGCGTGGAGTCGGGAAGCAGCACCACCAGGGGAGGAATCAGAATGGTCAACAGGGCAAGAGGACTCGCGCTTCAGTCGGCGCTCATGCTCGCGGCGGCTCTCGCCGCGTGCAACGACAACAACGGGGGCAGCGGGCCGACGCCCCCCGCGCTATCAGCGGCGCGGGCCCAGCCGAGCGGTGATGGCCAGACCGGGGCGGCGGGGCAGGACCTGACGAGCCCGCTGCGGATCGTCGTGACGCGGGGTGGCGCCGTGGAGAAGGGCGCCGTGGTGACCTGGAGCGCGACCGGGACCGGCGCCTCCATGTCGCCGAGCGTCGACACCACGGATTCGGATGGGATCTCCAGCAGTGTCTGGCACCTCGGCACCGAGGTTGAGGCCCAGACCTCGCATGCGCTGGTGGAAGGGGGCGCCGAGGGCTCGCCCGTGACCTTCGCCGCCACCGCGACCGGGGACGCGCCCGCCGAGGTCACGATCCGGCTGCTCACCAGCGGCGGCAACCGGTTCGAGCCGGCGAACGTGACCATCCCGGCGGGAACCAAGGTGACCTGGACCTGGATTGGCGGGTTCCACAACGTCAGTTCCACCGGTGCGGCCAGCTTCCCCAGCAGCGGGGACCCGGTCGCGGCTCCACACAGCTACTCGTTCATCTTCCTCACGCCGGGGACCTACCTCTACTTCTGCAGCGTTCACGGCTCCCCGACCGAGGGGATGCGCGGCACCGTCGTGGTGCAGTGATGTGGCGAGCGGCCGCCGTACTCGCCCTCGGCGTCGGGCTTCCCGCCGCGGCATGGGCGCAGGGAGACTGCTTCCCGGGAGCCAGCTCGCACGAAGCGAAGGCTCTCGCGATCTTCGCCGTGCCCCTGGCCTTCAGCCCGGCCGGGGCCCCGGACCTGCTGCCGGGGTTCCGGATCGGGCTCGAGACGGCCTCGCTGCCTAACGTGGACGACGCGACGTCGACACCGACGATCTGCCGACCGGGGAAGGGGCCCGAGAACACCAACCTGCTTCCAACGCTCCCCCGGCCGCGCTTCACCATGCCGCTCCCACTGGGACTCGCCCTCCAGGCGAGTTGGGTTCCACCAGTCCGAGTCAATGGGGTCAAGGCCAGCCTCTTCGGCCTTTCGGTGGGGAAGAGCTTCGGCCGCCTCGGGGGCGTCGTGGTCGCACTGCGCGGCCACGCCACCTTCGGCTCGCTGCGGGCGCCGATCACCTGTGACGACGACGCGCTGGCCGATTCCACCAGCGAATGCTTCGGCGGCCAG
>JBBSHB010000019.1:0-34370 GCA_038253515.1 Gemmatimonadales bacterium
AGGAAGATGTGGTCGCCGTGGCGCTCGAGGGCGACGATGCTGCCCTCGAAGATGTTGAGCATCGTGCCGCCGATGAGGCCCCGGGTGCCGATGCCTTGCGCGATCTCGGTGGTGAGCAGGAACTCGTGGCCCAGGCGCTCCTTGGGCACGGCGAGATAGAGATGATCGTCCTTCTCGTACGTGTCGAAGAAGCCCCGGCGCTCGAGCCCGCCGGCGACGAGGTCGGCGAACGGCTCGTAGGACGACTTCTTTGCGCTGTCCGCGCCAGTGAGCGGGGAGCCCTTGGTCGACTTGTCGGGCATCACGGTGGCGGCACCGGCCGCGGGAGACGGCGAGGCTGATGGCGGGGTCCCGGCGCAACCGAGGACGCAGGCGAGTGCGGCGAGGCGGAGGCGAAGCACGGAAGAATTCCTCGAGAACGAAGGAGAGGGATGCTGGCGAATGTATGCTCCAGGCCTCATCGCGCCAGGGCTGCATCCAGCCGCAGGTCGAATGCTGCCGCCGCTTGCAGCGCCTCAACCGAGGGCCGCTGAGCGGGTTGGCGGCTCGTTTCGACGAGCCTCGGCCGGTCTATGGCAGAAACTGGTCGGCGTCTGCTTCCTGCGGATTGCGTAGCCCGGGGACGATGGACAGACTGAACAAGAGCCCCCGCTCCATACCGGAGGAACGGATGCACTCGCTTCGAAGTTTCACCCGAGGCTCGCTGCTGGCCCTGGTCTCGCTGGCACTCGCCGCGCCGGCGCACGGCCAGACCACCACCGCGGCCGCCTGGCAGATGAGCCCCGCGTCGATGCTCAAGAACACGCTCCGGGCCGTCGGGGCGGCACAGGCGCGCTACCACGTTTCCAACCAGACGTACGCCGCCTCCGCCCAGCGGCTCGAGCTCCGGCCGGAGTCGGGCGTGCGGGTCGAGATCCTTGCCGCGAGCGCGAGCGGCTGGCAGGCGAAGGCCACCTACCAGGGGCAGCCGGGGCGGAGCTGTGTGATCTTCGCGGGGTCGCTCGACGGCGCCGAGGCGCCACGAACCGACGAGGATCACGAGATGGCGGGGGAGGAAGGCGTGCCGCTCTGCGACCGGATGCGTTAGCTCTCCCCCAGCACCTTGATGATCACCCGCTTCCGCCGCTGCCCGTCCCACTCGCCGTAGAACACCCGCTGCCACGGGCCCAGATCCAGCTTGCCCCCGGTGATCGGAACGGTCACCTCGTGTCCCACCGTCAGACTCCGGAGGTGGGCGGCAGCATTGTCCTCCCCGGTCTCGTTGTGACGGTAGCGGTCCGGGTCCCACGGTGCGATGGTCTCCTCCAGCCAGGTGAGAATGTCCTGCCAGAGGCCCGACTCGTGGTCGTTGACGAAGACCGAGGCACTGATGTGCATCGCAGAGACCAGGACCAACCCTTCCCTGACCCGACTCACCCGCACCTGCTCCGCCACCTCGTCGGTGATGTCGATGATCTCCTGGCGCTTCCTGGTTTCGAACCAGAGGTAGTGCGTGTGGGCGGCCATCAGCGCAGCAGCTCCTCCAGCCGGACCGCGGTGTCGGTCTTCTCGTCGCGATACTTGACGACCACCGGCGTGTAGAGCCCGATGCCCGCCTCCCGCCCCGCCCCCGATCGGACCGGCCGGGTCCCCGGGACGACCACCGCGCCGGCGGGGATCTCGAGCGGGCGGTCGCCGTCGCGGCGATAGACCCGGTCGTGCACCAGGTCGAACACGGCGGTCCCGCCGGTCAGGATCGTTCCCGGCGCCAGCACCGCCCGCTCCCGCACGATCGTCCCCTCGTACACGCCGCAGTTGCCGCCCACCAACACCTCGTCTTCCACGATCACCGGCAGTGCCCCCGCCGGCTCCAGCACCCCGCCGATCTGCGCCGCCGCGGAGAGGTGCACCCGCCGGCCGATCTGGGCGCACGAGCCGACCAGCGCGTGCGAGTCCACCATGGTGCCTTCATCCACGTACGCCCCGACGTTGATGTACATCGGCGGCATGCAGACGACGCCCCGCGCCACGTAGCAGCCGTCCCGGATGGCCGAGCCGCCGGGCACGATCCGGATGCCGTCGCCGGGGCCGATGGGCCGGAGCGCGAGAGTGTCCTTGTCGTAGAAGGGGAATGGCCCGCCCGTGGCGGCCGGCTGGATGC
This sequence comes from Gemmatimonadales bacterium, assembly GCA_038253515.1. Lineage (GTDB taxonomy): Bacteria > Gemmatimonadota > Gemmatimonadetes > Gemmatimonadales > GWC2-71-9 > CAVVWJ01. The sequence goes on from JBBSHB010000019.1 coordinate 2,141, forward strand.
TCCCCAGCCGGAACCCGAGCAGAATGCCCGCCTTGACCCACGCGTTCGCCCGCCAGGTGCCATCCGGCTCCCGCTCGGCGGCGCGCAGCGTCCCGGCGTTGAGCGCCGCCTTGAGCCGGACGAACGCGGCGCGCGCGGCCGACTCCTCGCCCGCCGGCACTCCCGCGCTGTACCGCTCGATGTCCCCACGCAACGAAGAGAGCTCAGACACCCTCGACACCAGCCACCCGGAGCGCGGCGGCCAGCGCCGCACCGGTCTCGGCGCTCACCGGCACCAGCGGCAGGCGGAGCGCGTTCCGCACCCGGCCCATGAGGTGCAGTCCGGCCTTGGCCGGTGCGGGATTGGTCTCCAGGAAGTTGGCGTCCATCAGCGGGAGCAGCCGGTAGTGCCATTCGCGCGCCCACTCCAGGTCGCCCGAGAGGGAGAGATGGACCAGGCCGGTCATCGATCCCGGCACCTGGTTGGAGATCACCGAGACGAGGCCGTCGCCGCCGGCGCTGATCAGCGGCAGCGCGAGCCAGTCGTCGCCCGAGAGCACCGAGAAATCGTCCGGCCGCCCGCGGAGCAGGTCCATGATCTGCCTGAGGTCGCCGCTCGCCTCCTTGATGCCCATGACGTTGGGATGCTCCGCCAGCCGGAGCGCCACCGCCGGCTTCAGGTTCACCGCCGTGCGGCCGGGGACGTTGTAGAGGCAGACCGGCCTGGTGGAGGCGTCGGCCACCGCCATGAAGTGGCGGTAGAGTCCGTCTTGGGTGGGCTTGTTGTAGTAGGGAGTCGCGCTCAGGATGTAGTCGGCGCCGAGTCCGCACATTCGCCGGGTCTCGCGCACCGCGAGCGCGGTATCATTGCTCGTGGCGCCCGCCATGACGGGCACCCGGCCGGCGGCCACCTCGACCACCAGCGTCACCACCCGCTCGCGCTCGGTCTCGTCCAGCGTCTGGGCCTCGCCGGTCGAGCCGCAAGGCACCAGGAAGTCGATGCCCTCGGCGATCTGCCATTCGACCAGAGCGCGGAGTGCGTCCAGATCGAGCTCACCGCTGTCGGTGAACGGGGTGACCAGCGCCGTGCCGCAGCCCTGGAACCGTGTCATCCGGCCCCTCCGAAGAGCATATCCTCGAACGTGTGCACACCGGGGTGGCTCGGCAGCCACTCCGCCGCCGCCAGCGCGCCCGCCGCGAATCCTTCGCGGCTCCTGGCCACGTGGGTGAGCGACACCGTCTCGTACGGTCCGTCGTACGTCACGGAGTGCGTGCCCGGAATGGCGCCCGCGCGCACCGAGGTGATGGGGAACGGGCGCGCGGGGTCGCTCTGTCGAAGCCCATCCTGAAGCACACGCGCCGTGCCCGACGGCGCGTCCAGCTTTGCCGCGTGGTGCTGCTCCAGTATAAAGGCATCGAACTCCGAGTGCCCGGCCAACCGGCGGCCCAGGTCGCGCGCGGCGCGAAGGAAGAGCTGCACGCCGACGGAGAAGTTGGCGGCATGGAGCAGCGCGCCGCCCCGCCGCTCGACCAGCCGGGTGATGTGGGGCAGCTCGGCGCTCCATCCGGTGGTGCCGGTGACGGTCGGAATGCCGGCCTCGATGAGTCGCTCCAGGTTGGCCGGCGCGGCGTCGGGCCGGGTGAACTCGACGGCCACGTCGGCGTCCGTCAGCCGGGCCGGCGTGAGTGCCCGGCCACCGATGTTCTCCTGGGCCTCGATGACGCCGTGGATGGTGTGGCCCCGCTGCTCGGCCAGCGCCGCCACCGCCCGCCCCATCCGTCCGTTGCCCACGATCACGATGCGCATCGACGTCATTGGCTCCGCGGTGTGCTGGGTCAGCAGGTGCCGAAGAACTCCTGGTGCAGCCGCTGGACGACGCCCGGCCCGTCCTCCTCCCGGACCACGAAGGTCATGTTGATCGCGGAGGCGCCCTGGGAGATGACCTCCACGTTGGCCGGCTGCACCGCGCGGAAGAGCCGCGCCGCGAGTCCCGCCGTGTGCCGGAGCCCGATGCCCACCACCGCGATCACCGCGCGCCCGTGGTCCACCGACACCTCACCCAGCTCCGCGAGGTCGCGCACCACGGCCTCGAGATGGGAGCGCTCCTCGACCGTGAGCGAGACGCTGACCTCGCTGCTCGCGAGCACGTCCACCACGACCTCGTGGCGCTCGAACACCTCGAACAGCGCCCTGAGGAAGCCGAAGGCGCCCAGCATGCGGGGCGCGCGGATGTTGACCACGGTGATGCCGCGTTTCCAGGAGATCGATCGGACCGGGGAGTCACCCATCCGCTCCAGGACGGCGGACGGCTCGATGGTCGTCCCCGGCCGCTCCGGCTGAGTCGAGTTGAGCACCACGATCGGGATCCCCGCGCGCACCAGTGGCTGCGCGGTGGCCGGGTGGAGCACCCTGGCGCCAAAGGTGGCCAGCTCCGCGGCCTCTTCATAGCTCGCCTCCGCCAGGGTGCGCGCCGAAGGGACGATGCGCGGGTCGGCCGTCATGAGGCCGTCCACGTCGGTGCAGATCTCCACCCGGTCGACTTCGAGCGCGGCGCCCAGCAGCGCGGCCGTGAAATCCGAGCCGCCCCGGCCCAGCGTGGTGGGGATGCCGCCGGCGGTCGCGCCGATGAAGCCCTGGGTCACCGGGATCCGGCCCGACTCCGCCAGGGACTGGAGACAGATCCGCGCCCGCTCGGCGACCGCCCGCACGTCGGGGGTGGCGCGGGTGAACCGGTCGTCCGTGATCATGACCGTGCGCACGTCGACCCAGGTGGCCGGGAGCCCGGCACCCTCCAGCGCCGCCGCCACCAGCCGCGAGCTCCAGAGCTCGCCCCGGCCGGCCAGGGCGTCCAACTCCTGAGGCCGGAGCCTCCGTCCGAGTGCCAGGTGGAGCTCGGTCCCGAGGGCGGCGGCATCCCGCGCGATTTCCGCCAAGGCCGCTTCGGTGCCGCCGAGGCCCTGCGCGGTGTCCCTGTGGCGCGCGACCAGGCGGGCGAGCGCCGCGTCGAGCGCGGCCGCGTTCCCGGCGAGCACCTGACCGCCCAGGTCCAGCAACGCATCGGTCACGCCGGCCAGCGCGGAGACCACCACCACCGGACGGTCCGCCCGCCGGCCGCGGACGATCTCGACCAGCCGCGCGACGGCCGGCGCGGTGCCGACCGACGTCCCCCCGAACTTGGCGACGATCATAATCCGCGCGTCACCCGTCCCTCGGCCACGAGGAGCTCCGCGATCTGCACCCCCTGACCGGCGGCTCCCCGGATCGTGTTGTGGCCCAGCAGCACCAGCCGGAGATCGAGGATGGGACAGGGCCGCACCCGCCCCACCGTCACCGCCATGCCCCGGCCCCGCTCCAGATCGAGCCTTGGCTGCGGCCGGTCCACCCGCGAATCGACTTCGATCGGGAGCGCCGGCGAGCTGGGCAGGCACGCCACCCGTTCCGGTGCGCGGAACGCGGTGAGTGCCGCGATCGCCTCGTCCGGGCTCACCCGTCGCCGGAACCCCACGCTGACCGCCTCGAGGTGACCGTCCACCACCGCCACCCGGTTGGTGTGCGCGCTCACCGCGAACGCCGCGGGCGTGACGCCGCCGTCTTTCAGCGTGCCCAGGATCTTCCGGCTCTCTCGCTCGATCTTCTCCTCCTCGCCGCCGACATACGGCACCACGTTGCCCACGATGTCGAGCGACGCCACCCCCGGGTAGCCGGCTCCGGAGACCGCCTGCATGGTGGAGACGAACAGCTTCTCGATGCCGAACGCCCGGTGGAGCGGCACCAGTGCCAGGACCAGCGCCGCGGTCGAGCAGTTGGGGTTGGCCAGGATCGCGCCGGACCACCCGCGCGTCGCCTGCTGCCGCTCCACCAGCCGGAGGTGATCGAGGTTGGCCTCCGGTATGAGGAGCGGGACGTCCGGATCCATGCGGTGGTTCCGGGTGTTGGTCACCACGTACGCGCCCGCCCGTGCGAACGCCTGCTCGATCGGTCCGGCCACGTCCGCGTCGAGCGCCGAGAAGACGATCGGTCCGGCCAGCGGAGGGGTACACTCCTGGACGGTGAGCGCGGCAATGCGCTCGGGCAGCGGCGCCGCCTCCCGCCAGCGCACCACCTCGCCGTAGCGCCTGCCTGCGCTGGCGGAGGAGGCGGCCACGGCCGCCACCTCGAACCAGGGATGCTCGGCCAGGAGGCGCACGAACTTCTGTCCGACGGTGCCGGTCGCCCCGAGAATCGTGACCGGGATCTTGGCTGTCATGCCACCTCGGAGGCGAGGAGATCGGTGGCCAGTCGCACGTAGAGCTCCACGCCGCGGAACAGGTCGGCCTTGAGAATGTGCTCCTGCGCGGTGTGGGCCACCCGGATCGATCCGGGCCCGAGCTGATAGCCCTCGCCCCACGCCGCGAGAAACGGGAGATCGCTGGCGAAGCTCACGACCGTGGTGTCCCACCCGGCCGGAATGACCGTTGCCCGGTGGCTGGGCAGCTCGACCGGGAAGCTGACCGAGACGCCGGGTGCCGCCAGTCCGCGGATCGTCGTCTTGAGTCCATCGGTGGGCTCCACGGTACGGATGAGAATCTGCGCGGTGGCGTGGGGGGCGAGCACGTTGGGCGCGATGCCGCCGCCGATGAGCCCCACGTTCAGCGTGGAGGAGCCCAGCAGCGGGTCGGTGGCCGGCGGCATCCGCCGGATCCGCTCGATGGTATCGAGCAGCGCCGCCGTCGCGCTCACGCCCTCGTCGGGATAGGCCGAGTGAGCCGCCTGCCCGGTGGCTTCGAGATCGACTCGGAGGGAGCCCTTCTGGCCGATCGACAGCCGGTTCTCCGTCGGCTCGCCGTTGATGATGAACCGGCCCCGCGGCTCCAGGTCCCCCGCCGCGCGGGCGCCGTCTGAGCCGTTCTCTTCGCCCACCAGGAAGAGGAGACCGACCCGGCGCTCGCCACCGCCGGCCAGTCGTTCGGCGGCCGCCACCATCGCCGCCGCGATCCCCTTGGCGTCGCAGCTTCCCCGGCCCCGGATCGCCTGCTCGTCCTCGCTCAGCGGGAGGTAGGGCGGCACGGTGTCCAGGTGAGTGGTGAAGACCAGCTCGGGGGTCTCGCGGTACGCCAGGAGATTGTCCCGCCCGGCGGTCACCCGCTGCCGCACCACCCGATACCCGGCCTGCCGGAGCGCGCCCTCGAGCAGATCGGTGGCCGGACCCTCGGCCCCGGTGGGGGTCTCGAGGGCCACGAGGGCCCGGGTCAGCTCGAGTGCGTCCATGGAATGAAAGCGCCCCGCCGGCGTAGTGCGCGGCGGGGCTCCTGGTCGAGGGATAGTCGAGACGTCCTTACGCCGACCGAGCTCCGCTCGTGGTAGTCATCGCCGTCACGCTCGCCGTAGAATTGAGTGAGAGCGCAAGTTAGGATAGGGAGTATCGGCGGGCAAGTGTTTCCCGCGGACAGGAGGACCCTCATGACCCGTGCTCCATCGGTTCTGCTTTTCCTGCTCTCAGTTGCGGCGGTAGTGGCATGTGAGTCGGCCTTCTCCGTGTCTTCCGACGGCATCATCCACGTCCTCGTCACCACCGCCGGCTCCGGCTCCGATTCGGACGGCTTCACCCTGACGGTGGATGGCGGCGAGACCCGTGGCGTCTCCAGCGGGGGGAGCATCGCGCTCGAGGGGCTCGCGCCGGGCACCCATACGCTGCTCCTCTCGGGCATCGCGGTCAACTGCGCGGTGCAGGGGGACAACCCGCGCTCCGTGGTGGTGGGTGCGGACGGAGGAGCGTCGGTGAGCTTCACCGTGACCTGCGGACCCGCCTCGACCGAGGGGTTTCGGATCATCGTCAGCACCAGCGGGGATGCCCCCGACCCTGATGGCTACCGGCTGGCGGTGGCCGGTGCGCCCATCCGGCCGATCCCGATCGACGCCGATGAGACCTTCGAGAGGCTCGAGCTCGGGGGGCACCTGATCTCGCTCAAGGACATGGCGCAGAACTGCGTCCTGGAGGGCGGCAATCCGCAGCTGTTCGAGGCGCGGGCGGGCACCCTCGTGCAGGTCCGGTTCGATGTCCTCTGCGGGAGCCCCGGCGCTATGCCGTAACCTGGTCGGCCGCGCGAGCCTGGCGCCGTCCCTCCTCCAGGTCCACGAACGCCAGGATGGCGGCGCCCACCGCAAAGAAGGCGATGACGGACAGGATCGCGTTCCGGCTCGACCCCGTGGCCGCGATGGTCCCGGCGAAGATCAGCGGCCCGAAGATCCCGGCGAACTTCTCGAACACGCTGAAGAAACCGAAGAACTCGCCCGACTTGTGATGCGGGATCATGCTGGCGAAGAGCGAGCGGCTGAGCGCCTGGGTACCTCCCTGCACCATCCCCACCAGCCCGGCAAGCACGTAGAAGTGCAGGGCCGTCTTCATGAAGAATCCGAGGATGCTGATGGCCGTGTAGACCAGCAGCCCCAGGAAGAGCGACCGCTTCGCCCCGATCCGCCCGGCCAGCATGCCGAAGAGGAACGAGCACGGGATCCCCACGAACTGCACCAGGAGAATCGCCCCGATCAGCGCGCTCTGCCGGATGCCCAGCTCGGTGCCGTACGCCGTCGCCATCTTGATGATCGTCTGGATGCCGTCGTTGTAGATCAGGAAGGCGAGCAGCATCAGGAACGCCTGCCGGTACCCGCGCAACTCCCGGAAGGTCTCGCCCAGGCGCAGCAACGCCGCGCGCACCGGCTTCTCGTTCCGTGACTCGTCGGGTTCCAGCTTCCGAGGCGGCTCAGGCACCCGGCGGAATAGCGGAATCGAGAACACCACCCACCAGACCGCGACAGAGAGGAAGGCGAGTCGGGCCGGCAGGGTGGCCGCCGATTCGTCCAGCCCGGGGCCGGAGGGGAGCCCGAACCAGGCGGGCTGCTGGATCCAGGCAAGATTGAGCGCGAGCAGGAGACCGCCGCCTATGTACCCGACCGCGTAGCCGGCGGTGGAGACCCGGTCGATCTCTCCTGGGCGGGCGATGTGCGGCAGCAGCGACTCGTAGAAGACGAAGCTTCCGGTCACCCCCATGAGCGCCAGGATGAAGAGCCAGGAGGCGAGCGCCAGGTCGCCGGTGTGGACGAAGAAGAGCCCGGCCACCGCGGCCACGCCCACGCCCATGAAGGCCGCCAGGAGCGGCTTCTTCTTCCCGCTGTAGTCCGACACCGCACCCAGTATCGGCGACGCGATCGCGATGAGCACCAGGGCCCCCGTGTTCACGGTGGCGAGTTGCTGGGTGGCGCGGCTTTGGACCAGATGGGCGCCCGCCACCTTCACGAAGTAGATCGGGAAGACCGCCACCATGATGGTGGTCTGCATGGAGGAGGCGGCCCAGTCGTACATGGCCCAGGCACGGAGCTCGGGCCGGTCGAGGCCCAGGCGGGCCAGAAAGGATAGGCGGGACATCGGGACAAGATACAACTCTCGGGCGACCCGGCCTGTCCAAGGGGAGTCAGCGCGCCGTGCTGTCCCCCGTCAACGGAGTCTCCGGTGCCTCGTCACTCGACCGCGCTGTTGCTGGCGGCCCTGGCCGTCGCCTCGTCCAACCGGACCAGCGTTGCGCAGGACGCGCCCCTCGACAGCGCGGCCGTTACCGCCTGGCGGCAGGACCTCCGGTATATGGCGGTCCAGATGGCCGAACGTCACCGGAACCTCCATCACACGATCTCCCGACCGTCGTTCGACAGCGCCGTGGCCTCGCTCGATGCCCGCATCCCGACCCTTCGGCGCCACCAGGTCATCCTGGAGCTCGCCCGCATCGCGGCCCTGGTGGGTGATGGTCACACCAACGTCGCACCGACTCGCGACCCCAGGATCGGCTTCCGCAGCTATCCGATCGCCCTTTACTTCTTCAGCGACGGACTCTACATCCGCGCCGCCGACTCGGCCCATGCCGAGTTGGTCGGGGCGCGGGTCGTCCGGATCGGCGGGCACACCGTCGAGCAAGCCTACGCCGCCGTCCGGCCGCTGATCGGCCGAGACAACGAGATGGGCGTCAAATTCTTCGCCCCCTTCCTGCTGACCATGCCCGAGGTCCTTCAGGGCACCGGACTCATCCCGGACATGGATCGTGCGGAGCTCACCCTCGAGCGCCAGGGAGGCCGATTCGAGGTCGCGCTCGCGCCGGCCGGTCCGGCTCCGATGATGGCACCGGGAACCGACCGGAGCTGGGTCGTCCCGCCGGGCTGGATCGATGCCCGGCAGCGCGCCCGCCGCCCCACGCCGCTCTGGCTGGAGGACCCATCAGATAAGTTCCGCTACCGGTACCTGCCCGGTTCCCGCACCCTCTACGTCCAGTTCAACGAGGTCGGCAACAAGCCGGACGAGACGGTGGAGCAGTTCACCCGGCGGCTCTTCGCCTTCGCCCGGCGGCGGCCGGTCCGGCGCTTCGTCCTCGACCTCCGGCTCAACGCGGGCGGCGACGGGTCGCTCAACCGGCCACTCCTGCTCGGCATCATCAGGGCGGAGAGCCTTGACGTACGGGGCCGACTCTTCACCATCATTGGCCGGCGCACCTGGTCGGCCGCGCAGTTTCTGGTGACCCAGCTGGAGAACTACACCAGCACCATCTTCGTCGGCGAGCCGACCGCGTCGCGCGGCAACGCCTACGGCGACTCCCATCGGATCACGCTCCCCAACAGCGGGATCACGGTGCGCGTATCGTCGCTCTGGTGGCAACTCTCCGACCCGCGCGACACCCGGCCGTGGACCCCGCCGGAGATCGCCGTCGACCTCTCCTTCGATGACTATCGGATGAACCGGGACCCCGCGCTGGAGGCAATCCTGGCCTACCGGACCACACCGCCGCTGGCCGAGCGGCTGGAGCAGGCGCTTCACCGGGGAGGCCTCCCCCTGGTCGTGGAGAGCCACCGCGCCTACAAGGCGGACCCGCGGAACCGCTACATGGATACGGAGGCCGCGCTCAACGGGCTGGGGTACCGGCTGTTGGAACAGAAACGGCAGGACGAGGCGATCGCCGTCTTCAAGCTGAACGCGGGCGACTACCCCGGTTCCTGGAACGTCTATGACAGCCTGGCGGAAGCGTATCTCAAGGCTGGACAGGCGGATCTGGCCATCCGCAACTATGAGCGGTCGGTGGCCCTCAATCCGGGCAATCAGAACGCTGTCGAGGTCCTCAAGAGACTCCGGTAACCCTTCCGGCCTCATGCTATACCGCCCGCCGGCCGACAATGGGACGATATGCCTCCATTGCGTCGGCTCCTCGGTTCCGCCTCGATCAAACGCGCGCTCGGCTTCGGCTGCGCCCTGCTTCTAGGTCTTCCCGTCTCCTCTCTGCGGTCACAGACCCGGGCGCCCGGGCTCGACCCCCAGAAACCGATCACCCAGTACGTCCACGACGTCTGGCAGATCGATCAGGGCCTGCCTCAGAGCAGCGTGTTCGCCATGGCACAGACCCGCGACGGGTATCTCTGGCTCGGGACCGAAGCAGGATTAGCCCGGTTCGATGGGGTCGCGTTCACCACCTATAACTCGACCAACACAAGTGGGCTCCCGGACAACTACGCGAGCTCGCTCCTGGTGGATGGGGCGGACGATCTCTGGGTAGGCACGTGGGTCGGCGGCGTATTTCGCTTCAGCGGGGGTAAGTCCACCGGTGCACCGGGGGCATCTGGCTCGATCGTGAATTGCCTCTACCGCGACCACGCCGACACACTCTGGGCGGGGCGAGCTGCTGGGCTCGCGCGATGGATCGGTGGGCGGTTTCATCCGGTCCCCGGCATGGAACGGGATGTGTACACGCTGGCGGAAGACGTCGATGGCACCCTCTTGATCGGAAGCGAGGGCGGGCTTCGGGCCTGGCAGCACGATCGGCTGGTTCCCTGGCAGCCAGAGGGTGGCCGGATCGAGGGACCGGTGTGGAGTATTTACCGGGACCGGGAGGGAACCCTCTGGTTCGGCACGCCTTCCGCGCTCTACCGTGCGGCCAACGGAAAGCTCGATCGCTTCACGACCGCCGACGGTCTTCCGTCGGGCGGCGTCAGAGTGATCACCGGGACCCGGAACGGCCAGCTCTGGATCGGCACGGACGGTGGCGGACTCGCCCGGTTTGCCGCTGGGCGGTTTGAGCGGTTCACCACCCGGGACGGCCTGTCGGATGACGCTGTCACGGCGCTCCTCGAGGATCGGGAAGGAAGCCTCTGGGTGGGAACCCAGAACGGCGGCCTCAACCGCTTCCGGGAGCCGATTCTCACCATCTACAGCACGCGCCAGGGGCTCTCGGCGAACGTCCTCTGGTCGGTGTCGGGAGATGGGCGGCAGGGCCTGTGGATCGGGACCCTGGGCGGCGGACTCAACCATTTCCAGGGCGGCCGCTTCACCAGGTACACTGTCAACGACGGCCTCCCCATCAATTCGGTGTTCGCCCTACTGCAAACGTCGGATGGTGTGCTTTGGGTCGGGACCACTAACGGGATCGCCCGGCTTCGTCACGGACACTGGGAAAACCTGGGTGCAGCAGGAGTATCTCCCAGCGGGCGCATCTCGGCGTTCCTGGAGGACCGCACCGGCGCGGTCTGGATCGGCACGGTTCAGGGTCTCTATCGGTGGAAGAATGGCCGGCTGCACGACTATTCCCAGGAGGCCGGCAGCGCCACGGCGAACGTCCGTGCCATGGTCGAGGATCACGAAGGGAGCCTGTGGATCGCCACCCACGGCCGTGGACTGATCCGCCTGCGAAACGGCCGGTTCACGAGGTTCACCACGAAGGACGGACTCTCGAACGATGTAGTCGAGTCGCTGTACGCTGACGAGCACGGCCTCTGGGTGGGCACCGTGAGAGGTCTCAACCTGGTACGAGACGGGCGGATCACCATCCTTCCGCTCAGTGCCGCAGTCTTCATGACCGACATTTTCCAGATTCTCAAGGACGACATCAGCAACTTGTGGCTGAGCTCCAATCAGGGGTTGGCCCGCGTGAGCCAGGGCGCGCTGCTGGCCGCCGCCGGCCACCCGGGCAGTGTGGACCTGCAGGAGATGGTATCGCTCGATGGGATGCGCCGGATCGAGTTCAACGGCGCCACTCAGAATGCCGGCTGGAAGAGCCCGGACGGCCGACTCTGGTTCCCCAGCATCAAGGGGCTGGTGGTGGTCGATCCGGCACACCTCCGAAGCAACCCGCTACCACCGCCGGTCCACATCGAGCAGCTCTTGGTGGATGGCCGCGCGGTGGAGCTCGACGGCCGCCTGGACTTGCCCCCCGTTCGTGGCGGACTCGAGTTCCACTACACCGCCACCAGCCTGCTCATTCCCGAACGGGTCCGCTTCCGCTACATGCTCGAGGGCTACGATCGCGACTGGGTGGACGCAGGCACTCGGCGCGTGGCGTACTACACCCAGGTGCCTGCCGGCCGGTATCGGTTCCGGGTCATCGCGGCCAACAACGACGGAGTGTGGAACCAGGTCGGCGCCACGGTGGCCTTCCGGCTGCGGCCGCATTTCTATGAGGCGGTGTGGTTCAAGGCGCTGTGCAGCCTGGCTCTGGTGATTGGCTGTGTGCTCGGCTTCCGCCTTCGAGTCCGCCGGATCCAGGAAGGCTCCCGAAAGCTGGAGGCGCTGGTGGAGGAGCGGACCAGTGCCCTCGAGGTGGAGGTCGCCGAGCGGCGCCGCGCCGAAGAGCAGCTGCGGGTGGCCAAGGAGGCTGCCGAAGACGCGAGTCGAGCCAAGAGCGAGTTCCTGGCGAACATGAGCCATGAGATCCGGACGCCGATGAACGGCATCATCGGCATGACCGAGCTCGCCCTGGACACCGAGGTCTCGCCCGATCAACGGGAATACCTCGGTATCGTGAGGAGCTCGGCCGACGCCTTGCTGATGGTGATCAACGACATTCTCGACTTCTCCAAGATCGAAGCGCGCAAGCTGGATCTCGAACGCATCGAGTTCGATCTCCGCTACACGCTCGAGGACACCGTGAAGACCCTGGCCGTCCGGGCGCACAAGAAGGGGCTCGAGCTGGCCTGCTCCGTTCCGGCCCACATCCCCGACACGCTGCTGGGCGATCCGGGGCGGCTGCGGCAGATTCTGGTGAACCTGGTCGGGAACGCCATCAAGTTCACCGAGCGGGGAGAAGTGATCGTGGCGGTGGCCATCGAATCCGCCACCGAGGAAGAGATGTTCCTGCACATCTCGGTCACCGATACCGGCATGGGCATTCCCCCGGAGCAACAGGAGCGCGTCTTCGGGGCGTTCAGCCAGGCCGATAGTTCCACCACCCGGAAGTTCGGCGGCACCGGCCTGGGGCTCGCGATCTCGACGCAACTGGTGAGTCTCATGGGCGGGCACGTCTGGCTCGAGAGCGAGGTCGGACGGGGAAGCACCTTCCACTTTACGGCGCGCTTCGGCCGGCCGGTCGCAACGCCCGAAGCCAGGCGGCCGGAGCATCCGGTAGACCTGCGTGGCCTGCGGGTACTGATCGTCGACGACAATGCGACCAATCAGGGCATTCTCGAGCAGATGGTCGGCAGCTGGCGCATGCGACCTCACGTCGTGTCGGGCGCCGAAGATGCGCTCCGGCACCTGCGGGACGCCAGCCGGGCGGGACAGCCCTTCCCCCTCCTCCTCACCGACGCCAACATGCCGGACGTGGATGGCTTCACCTTGATCGAGCGGGTCAAGCAAGAGCCGGATCTCGCCAGTATCACCATCATGATGCTCACCTCCGGCGGTGAGCGAGGCGATGCCGCCCGCTGCCGGGCTCTCGGCGTGACGGCCTACCTCACCAAGCCGATCCGGCAATCCGAGCTGCTCGACGCCATCTTGACGAGCCTGGGGGGGCCCTCGGTGGGACCGGCAGGAGGGTTGGTCACGGTCCACTCAATGCGGGAAAACCGTCGACCGCTGCGCATCCTTCTGGCCGAAGACAATGTGGTCAACCAGACTCTGGCGATCAGGCTGCTGGAGAAACGCGGTCATTCGGTCGTCCTGGCGGTGAATGGCCGGAAGGCGGTGGAGACCTGGCAACGAGAACGGTTCGACCTGATTCTCATGGATGTGCAGATGCCGGAAATGGGCGGATTCGAGGCCACCGCCGCCATCCGCCAGGCGGAACTGGGCGGCGCGAGTCACATTCCGATCGTGGCGATGACCGCCCGGGCCATGGCAGGCGATCGGGAAAGCTGCCTCGAAGCCGGCATGGACGCCTACGTGGCAAAGCCGATCTCGGCCGCGCTGCTGCTCGCGACCATCGAATCACTCGTCGTTGGCCACCTGCCCGTCGAAGAGGTCAGGGACGGCCCCACGGCGGCGGCCGTCATCCTCTGTCGGCCCGCGGTGCTGGACCGCTCAGCCCTGCTGGAACGGTACGCGGAGCATCCCGAGCTGCTCTTTGAGATCGCCGATCTCTTTCGGGCCGAAGCTCCCCGCTGGATGGTCGCCATCGAGGGCGCCATGGTCCGGGGCGACGGCGGCGCGCTCAAGTCCGTGGCGCATTCGCTGCGTGGCTCGGCTGGCAACTTCATGGCGACGGAGACGGTGGAGGCGGCGCTCCGCCTCGAGATCGCCGCCGGCGATGGGGACCTGATCCTCGCTGCCAGCGTCCTGGAGGAACTGAAGCGGAGCGTCGAGGGCCTGATCCACGAGCTGGCCGAGATGAGTGACCGCGGCGCAGCTCCCGCTGCTCTGCTTTCCTAGGTCATCCAGTCAGCGCTTCCCACGATCCTCGCGACCGCTCCGAAGCAGCGAGAGCGCGACGGCGCCGCCCAGCATGGTGACCACGACGGCGAGCGATGCGACGGTCGGCAGATGGACCCAGTGGCTCAACGCCATCTTGAGCCCCACGAAGATCAGGATGAGGGCGACGCCGGGCTTGAGGTAGACGAACTTGTCGATCATGCCGGCCAGCACGAAGAAAAGCGCCCGCAGCCCGAGAATGGCGAAGACGTTGGAGCTGTAGACCAGGAAGGGGTCGCGGGTGACGGCGAAGATGGCCGGGATGCTGTCGATGGCGAACACCAGGTCCGACCATTCGACCACCAGCACGACCAGCAGGAGCGGCGTGGCGAGCACCCGGCCGCGCCGGGTGCGGCAGAAGAACCGACTGCCGTCGTAGGAGTCGGAGAACGGCAGGAGCCGGCGCGCCAGGCGGACCACCGGGTTCTTCTCCGGCTGGATTCGCTCCTCCTTGCCGCCCAGCATCCGGACGCCGGTCAGCACCAGGATGCCACCGAAGAGGTACACGATCCACTCGAAGCGCTGCAGCAGCAGGGCGCCGAGCGCGATCATGATGAACCGCATCACCACCGCGCCGAGAATCCCCCACTTGAGCACCTTCGCCTGCGCCGCGGCCGGGACGCCGAAATAGGTGAAGATCAGGAGGAAAACGAAGAGATTGTCGACGCTGAGCGACAGCTCGACGAGATACCCGGTGTAGTACTCGAGCGCGTGCCGCCCCCCCTCTCGCCAGAGGATGAACATCCCGAATCCAAAGGCGAGGGCGATGAGCCCGAGACTCCAGCTCATCGCCTCCTTGAACCCCAGCGCGTGCGAGCGCCGGTTGAGCACTCCGAGGTCGAGCACCAGCAGCCCGACCACCAGCACGGTGAAGCCGAGCCAGACGGTGGTCGAATGGTGTCCCAACTTACCGGCCCACGGCCATCGCCTCGAGCCGAGCCACCCGTTCCTCCGTGGGCGGGTGGGTACTGAAGAGCCCGGAGAGTCCGCCCTGGCGCGCGGCCAGCGGATTCACCTGGGCCAGCGGCATCGGCCGGCCCAGGATCTCCCGGTTCTTCACGTGCGCCAGCTCGTGCGCCAGCACGCCTTCCAGCTCGTCCTGCGGCACGTACTTGAGAATCCCGGTCGTCACCGCCACCACCGCGTGCTCCGGATTCCGCCCGGTGGCGAAGGCGTTCGGCTGCTCATGCGGCGCCACGGCCAGGGTGGGCATCGGCAGACCGGCGCGCTGCCGCAGCCGGTCCACCATCCGATAGAGCTCGGGCGCCTCCGCCTCGGTGACGATGTGCCCGCCGTACATCCGCAGCACCATCCGGTCCGAGAAGAAGTACATGATGAAGTTGAAGGCGCCGCCCACCACCAGCGCGAGCACCAGCCCCTGCGAGCCGCCGAGCAGTTGGCCGGCCAGCAGGAAGAGCCCCATGAGTCCGGCCATGAGGACCATCGTCTTGACGTTGTTCATAGACTCCTCACCCCTTCGATGGGGTCTAACAAAAAGAGCGAGACCCCGTCCGCTCCGCTTTCGCGTTGGACGAAGGTCTCGCTCTGGTGCGCGGGCAGGCGCATGACGCCGCCCCGACCCTGCTGGACCGTGCTCGCCTGGGCGAGCAGTCTTGACGATCCAGGCGTCCGCCATCCGGCGGATAAGCTACTCCCCTTCTTGTGCCGAAAAGTTAGCCCGTCACGGAGGGCCAGTCAACTATTTTGCCGTCAGAAGGCCGGGTCGGCCTGGTGGACCGGGTCGTCGAGGCGGAGGGCCGGCACCGTCGCCCCTGAGGGGGTCTCGAACTGGCCTTCCGGGATCACCAGCAGCGCGTTGGCCAGCACCATAGAGGTGAGAATGCCGGAGCCCTGCGGCCCGGTGAGCCGAGCCTCGGTCGCTCCAGGCCCTTCCGTGACGATGGCCCGCAGGAAATGCTGCAGCTTGGGCTTGACGCTGATCGGCTCCCCGACCCGTACCGGGGCGCTCCGCCGGAAGGGCAGGGCGCGGCCGGACATCGCGCGGATAGCGGGGCGGACGAAGAGCTCGAAGGTCACCATCGTGCTGACCGGGTTGCCGGGCAGACCGATCCAGGGAATAACTCCCAGCAGCCCGAACCCCACCGGCGCCCCCGGGCGCATGCGCAGCTTCCAGAACCGCTGCTCGGCGCCGAGCTCGTCGAGCACCGTGCGAACGTAGTCGTGCTCGCCCACACTGATGCCGGCCGTCGTCACCAGGAGGTCGCAGTCCAGCGCGCGCCGCAGATGCTCCCGGAGACTCGCGGGCGTGTCCCGCGCGATGCCCAGGTTGACCGGCTCTCCGCCCGCCAGACGCACCAGCGCGACCAGGGTGTGGGTGTTGCTGCTCGCGATCTTCCGCCCGCTGAGGATCTCCTCCGGCTGGTCGACGTCCACGATCTCGTCCCCGCTGCCCAGAATCGCCACCCGGGGACGCCGGTAGACCATCGGGTGCGCCACGGCCAGCGATGCCAGCACGCCGAGGTGCGCCGGCCCCAGCTCCATTCCCGGCGCGAGCACGGTGCTGCCCTTCCTGATGTCCTCGCCCGCCCGGCGGATGTTCACGCCGATATCCCGGTCACGCACGATGGTCACCGTCTCGGCGCCGTAGTCCGTGTCCTCCTGCCGGATGACCGTGTCGGCGCCCTCCGGGAGGGGGGCGCCGGTATAGATCCGGGCGACCTCACCAGGGCCCAGCGATCGAGTGGGGAACGTGCCGGCCGGCAGCTGCTCCACCACCCGGAGCCGCACCGGTCGGGTGTCGGAGGCGCCGCGCACGTCGGCGCCCCGCGCCGCGTAGCCGTCCATCGCCGAGTTGGTCCAGGCGGGAATGTCGAGTGGAGCGATGACCGGCTCGGCGAGCACGCTGTCGAGCGCGTCGTCGAGCGGCACCCGGAGCGCTGGCTGCCGCCGCACCTCCGAGAGGATCCGTCGGGCCGCGTCCGCGGCGGCCAGCGGCTCCATCACGGATCGAGTACCAGCGCCCGATCCCAGGCCAGGTTGGCCAGGAGCTGCAACCACATCGTGTCCTGGAACCGGAGCACCATGCAGGCGGCATCGTAGTCCGGATCGTCGGTCACGATGGCGGCCCACCGGGACGCCTCCACCGACTCGGAGTCGTAGAGCGGCTGGGGGGATACGGCCGGGCGAAACACCTCGATCTTGGGCAGCGGCGCGCGCTTGAAGCCCTCGACCAGCACGATGTCCGCGTCACCCAGATAGCGGCGCGCCAGCCCGATCGGATCGTAGTCGTCGGGCGTCCGCTCGAACAGCACCCGCAGGTCCGGCCCGGCGATGAGTACCCGCTCCGCTCGGCCTTCGTGAAAGTGACGCCAGCTGTCGGACTTGGGTCGATCGACGTCGACCAGGTGGTGGCCGTGCTTGATCGTCATCACCCGCCGGCTCCGGCGCGCGAGCTCGCTGGCGAGCGCCACGGCCAGCGTGGTCTTGCCCGCGTTCTTCCGGCCGACTATGGAGATGATCCGTGTCGCCGCCAAAGTTCGTCCGCCGTCGCGAGATCGTCCGCGGTGTTGACGTTGAAGAACAGGAACGCGGGGTCGCCGAAAGTCCGAACCTCGGCCAGAGGGAGGATACCGACAGAGATGCGTGGGTGGAAGGCGATGGCTCTGAGATCGCCGGCGTCCAGCCGCCCGGCGATGGCCTCGAGGCAGGCCGGACCGTAGGCGGCGCAAAGCGGCTCGACGCCGCGGCGGCCGTCGCTCTCGGGGAGGACCGCGTCGTGCCGGGCGAGCCCGTCGGCCAGGGCTCGCACCAGGGCGGAGGTGACGAACGGCATGTCCCAGGCGACGCAGACGACGGGAGCGGGTGCGCCGGCCACCGCCGTGTAGATGCCGCCCAGGGCGCCGAGGCCGGGACGGAGGTCGGAGATGACTCGCAGGTCCGGCCGCCAGGTGGCGGCATCCGGGGCATTGGCTACCAGCAGCGGCGGCTCCCCTAGCGCCGCCCGCATGGTTCGGTCGAGCCGGTCGAGGATCCGCTCCCCGCCCACGACCTCCAGTCCCTTCGGTCTCCCGCCGAACCGGGTCGCGCCCCCGCCCGCCAGGATGGCGCCCCGTACGGCCGCCCCGCTCAGTAGCGTCTCCCGCGCTGCCGCTCCAGGATGACGTCCACGCCGACGTGAAGGCTCCAGAGGCTCTTATAGACGTTCTCGTGCGGGGGGATCTGGTCCAGCGTGGGTTTGACGCCGGTGACCCGCTCGATCCCCACAATGTTGTCCCGGACCTCTATCCGGAGGTGATACGCCTTGCCCAGGGCCACGGTGGCGCCGCCCCCGAGCCGGAACGCGGGCCGGATGCGGGTCCGGTTGTCGTCGTCGTAGACCACGAACTCGCCGTTTTCGGTGCTGGTACTGACGAACCCAGACGTGAGAATCGAGCTCTGGTTGTTGAAGAGAAAGCCGGCGCCCGCGCTGACAAAGGGCGAGATGAACTCCCGGCTCGCTACCCGGAATATGCCCCCAACCGAGAACGCGACCGATGCCGCGGACCTGTCCCGCAGATTGATCGATCGGCAGGCCGAGACGTTTCGGGCATTATCCCCGGGAGTGATGCGGCAGGTATCCTCGTACCCGAGGCCGATCAGGAACGCCTCGGCGGAGAGCCCGACGTGCGCTCCCGGGTAATAGGTGCCCGCGAACCCGGCGCCGAAGGTCCGCTTGATGCTCCGGCTCAGGAACAAGGTGTCCGCCGGCAGCTGGTCCTCGATCGGCTGCTGGGGTACGGTCCAGAGTCCGCTGCCGCCGATGTAGGCGCCCGACACGGTGAACACCAGCCGCGCGCGTTCGCCGGTCCGCTGGGCGGCGGCGGGAGCGGGTCGAATCGCCAGACCCGCGACGAGGAGTGCGGCAAACCCACGGACGCGCATCAGCCCCCCAATGATTGGTGGTCCACCGCGAGACAGCGGTTCATCACCACGGCGATTCCCGCGGCCTCGAGTCGCTCTGCCGACTGGTCATCCCGGACCCCGACCTGCATCCAGACGAGACGGGGATGGACCGCGAGCATCGGATCGACCAGGGCGGAGACGAACTCGGAGCGGCGAAAGACGTCGACCAGGTCGATCGGGCCGGCGGCGGCCGCCGCCGCGGTGAGATCGGGATAGACCCGCTCGCTCAGGATGGTACCGCCGCAGGGATTGATCGGGATGATGGTAAACCCCGCACGCTGAAGGTAGGCGGCCACCCCATGGCTCAGCCGCTCGGGCCGGGGGCTCAGGCCGACCACGGCGATCTGCCGGGCGCTCCGGAGCAGCTCCGCCAGGCGCTGCCCGTCAGGCGGCACCGGAATCCGCTGGGTCGGAGCCCGTGGCGCCGTGGCGCTGCGGCGCGGCGCTCACGGCTCTGCCCACCAGCACCATGCCGCTCCGCCGCGCGATCTCGACGGCGAGGGTCGAGGGCACCGAGGGCGTGGCGACCCAGTCGATCCCGGCCCGTGACGCCTTGAAGGCCAGCTCCGCCGAGATCCGCCCCGTGACCAGGAGGCCCAATCCCGTGATCGGCCGCCCGGCGAGCAGGGCGCCGCCGATCGCCTTGTCCACCGCGTTGTGCCGGCCGATATCCTCCGCGTGGGCGATGAGGCTCGGCTCGACCGCGTCCGTCTGCGGCTCGGTGAGGGCGGCGGCATGGATGCCGCCGGTATCCTTGTATCTCGTGCCTTGGGCGAAGAGCGCCTTGAAGAGGGCGCGCAGCCGCTCCGATTCGGGTGGCATGCCGCGGGGCGGGCGAACCTCCACCGTTCCAGGTTCCGCCAGGAAAGTGGAGACGGCGCCGCAGCCCGAGGCCAACACAGGCCGGCGTCCCTCGGCCTGCACCGCCAAGACGTTTTGCGACGGGACCTCCGCCCAGAAGCCGAGATCGGTCGCACAGGGGCGGAGATGCACCTGGTCGAGCCGGTCGATGTATCCCTCCCCGTACAGCCAGCCGATCGCCAGCTCCTCGAGCAGGTCCGGCGTGCACATCCAGGTCACGATCGGGTGGCCGTTCACCTCGAGCCAGACCGGGACTTCCTCGACCGCGGCCAGCTCGGACATCCGGCCACCCCGCTTGGCCGGGCGGATCAGCTCAGGGGAGTCCGGTGCAGTCGGCATAGAGCGTCGAGTCCTCCATGATGCGCACGCGCTCCAGCTCGACGCCGGCCGGCAGCCTGGCGGAGATGCGTGGGTAGACGTACGCGGCGATCGCCTCACAGGTAGGAAGCATCCGCCCGTCGGCGAACGCCGGCACGTCCTGGTTGAGATTGGTTCCCTCGAACGGCACCACCACCTCGTCCTGGAGGATCCGGTCGAGCAGCGTCAGGTCGAGCACCATCCCGCGCGCGTCGTGGATCGGGCCACGGACGGTCACGGCGCACCGGTAGTCGTGGGCGTGCCCCGGCGGGTCGGACAGCGGTCCGAATGCCTCGCGGTTCTGTACCTCGGTCCAGTCGGGGCGGAAGAGGCGGTGCACGGCGTGAAATCCGACGACGCGAGTGAGAGAAGTGGACATCGCTCAGGGAGAAAAGGAGTACCCCAGCCCCACCTGGAGCAAGGAGCTCGTCGTCCACTCGCTCAGGTTGCCGTCGGTGATCACGGCGTTGGGGTTGTCCGTGGTCCCCGGCTCGAGCGCCGGCTCCTGGGTGAAGCTGGTCGGGTACTTCACCTTCCAGAAGGTGGTCCGGGCTTCGCCGCGCAGGTGCAGCCGGTCGGTGAGAAAGATGCGCACGCCCGCCCCCGGGGCGAAATAGAACTTGTGGCCGAACTTGAACCCGCTGGTATCCGCGGCGGTCCCGCTAGGAAAGGTGAGCCCGACTCCGGCGCCGACGAAGGGCGCGAGGCGGTGCCAGGTCTTGCCGCCGGTGAGGTTGAGCTGCAGGTCGAACTCCGCGAACGTCACCGTCTGCTGCACCGGACCGGAGACCCGGTTGACCAGCTCCACGAACGGGTCCACGATGAGCCGATCGAGGGTCCCGCGGGCAAAGCCGAGACCCATCTCGATCGGGGTCGCCGTGCGGATGTCATAGCGGAAGCCGTAGATCCAGCCACTGTGCGGCGCGATGCCGAACCGGCCCCCGTCCCCGCTGAAGTACCCCGCCAGCGGCGTGATCGTGTGTCCTCGGCGGATATCGTGGTACGGCGAGGCGTTGGGCGGATGCCCCACCTGGGCCCGGGCCCCCGCGGGCAGGCCGAGCAGCAGGCAGCCGACCGCCGCGATGGCGGGCGCCACCCGCCGTCCCCACCCCCCACGATCAAGCATCACGAAGGTCACGGCCGGTCATCTCGGACGGCGGCGCGATGTCGAGCAGCCGGAGCACGGTGGGCGCGACATCCCGGAGGGACCCGCCGGCGCGGAGCGAGCCGGCCTCGGACCGCACCGCGACGAAGGGCACGGGGTTGGTGGTGTGTGCCGTGTGCACCCCGCCGGTCACCGGGTCGATCATCATCTCGCAGTTTCCATGGTCGGCGGTGATGAGGACGCTGATGCCCGCCTTCTCCGCACTGGTCAGCACCTGGGCCAGGCAGCGGTCCACCGTCTCCACCGCCCGGATGACGGCCGGGAGCACGCCGGTATGCCCCACCATGTCGGCGTTCGCGTAGTTGCAGAGGAGGAAATCGTGCTCCCCGGACTCGATCGTGCGGCAGAGCGCCTCGGTGATTCCGGCCGCGCTCATCTCGGGCGCCAGGTCGTACGTGGCCACGCGTTGTGACGGGATCAGGCAGCGCTCCTCTCCGGGGAACGGCGGCTCGTGGCCGCCGTTGAAAAAATAGGTGACGTGAGGGTACTTCTCGGTTTCCGCGGTCCGGAACTGGGTCCGGCCGCAGCCGGCCAGCACGTCCGCCAGCAGGCGTGCCAGCGTGAACGGCGGGAACGCCGGAGGGATCGGAAAGGTCTGGTCGTACTGGGTCATCGTGACGCAGGCGAGCCGCGGCCGGTTCCCCAGGTCGAACTCGGCGAACCCCTCGATCGCCAGCGCGGCGACGATCTGCCGCATCCGGTCGCTGCGGTAGTTGAAGAACAGCACGCCGTCGCCGTCGTGCATCGTCGCCACCGGGCGCCCCTGCCGGAAGTGGACCAGCGGCTTGATGAACTCGTCGGTCTCGCCCCGCTGATACGCCGCCTGCACCGCCTGGACCGGATGCTCGACCGGGGTGCCCACCCCGTGCACCATGGCCTCGTAGGCGAGCTGGGTGCGGTTCCACCGGTGATCCCGGTCCATGCCGTAGTAGCGGCCGGTGAGCGAGGCGATCTCCACCCGGTTCCCGGCGATGCGCCGCATGTCCTGGAGTAGGGTACGCACCACTTCGGCGCCCAGCGTCGGGGAGGAATCGCGCCCGTCGAGGAAGCCGTGGATCGCGATCGCCGGCACCCTGTGGCGGACACCGAGCTCGACGCAGGCCAGGAGATGCCGGTCGAGCGCATGCACGCCGCCGGGTCCGAGCAGGCCGACGAGATGAAGGGTCCCGCCGCTCTGCCGGAGTCCGCTGCACAGCTCCACCAGCGGCGGCAGGTCGTAGAATTCGCCGCGCTGAAAGCTCTGGGAGATCCGCACCAGGTCCTGCGGCACCACCCGGCCGGCGCCCAGGTTCAGGTGGCCGACTTCGCTATTGCCCATCTGTCCTTCAGGGAGCCCCACGGACAGACCACTGGCATCGAGAAGAGTGCGGGGGAAGGAGTCCCAGAGCCGGTGCCAGACCGGGGTGGCGGCGAGCTCGATGGCGTTCCCCTCACGCTCGGGACGAAATCCCCAGCCGTCCAGAACCACCAAAACGACCCGGTTCCGGGCGTTGCCGTTTGACATGGCTCTCCGCGTGTTCTACAATGCCGGACTGTGAGTTACGCGCCGCAATCTAGTCCCGGCCTGCTTCGGCTACCAGCCTGCGTCATCGCCTGCCTGCTGCTCGCCGCGCCGCTCCGGGCGCAGGAGGAGCAGCCCCTCTCCACGCCGGCAGATCTGCAGCGCGAGCCCGACGGAGCGCCGCTCGTCTCCCTTCCTGCCGGGGCGCCGGTCGTGCCCGGCCGCCCGCGGGGCGACTGGCATCAGGTGACGGTCGAGGGCTGGATCAGCACCTCGTCAACCTCGCCCACCCGGCGCGACGGCTTCGATCTGATCGTGACGCCCGACCGGGGGGAGAACTTGCGCCGGGCCCCGAACGGCCCGGTGGTCGGTCGGGTGCGCGAGGGCACGCTGCTCAAGCGCGTGGGCGTGAACGGGCGCTGGACCAGGGTCAAGCGGGCAGGCTGGGTCCCGCGCCGTGCCGTCGGTCCCGCGGCGCGTCCCCAGGGCACGCAGGCGAAGCCGCCGCAGGCCCGCGCGGCGGCGGCCGCGGGCTCCCGGGCGTCGAAGGCGGACACAGCCGCCGGTGAGGATCGGGTCGAGACCGCGAGGGAGACCAGCCTCAGCGCGGTCCCCGATGGTGGCGCCTTGGCCACGCTCCCGAGCGGCACACCCGCCCGGGTGGTCAGCCGCTCGAACGGCTGGGCCAGGGTACAGCTCGACGGCTGGGTCAAGGACGCCGACCTGAAGGCGAGCGACGGCGGGACGCTGGTCGGCGTCAGCAGCGCCGAGGTCCGCGCGGCGCCGAACCGGTATGTGGGACAGACCATCGACTGGCGGCTGCAGCTCATCGCGGTACAGACGGCGGACGAGCTCCGCGCGGAGATGCCCCCCGGACAGCCGTACCTCCTCACCCGCGGCCCTCTGCCCGAGCCCGGCTTCGTCTACGTCAGCATCCCCGCCGCCCGGATCGCCGAGTTCCAGGCCCTCCCGCCATTGACCGAGCTGGTCTTGCGGCTCACGGTCCGGGCGGCCCGCTCCAAGTATCTCACCACGCCGGTGACCGAGCTGGTGTCCGTGGTATCCGGGATCGACGGAAAGTAGAGGCCATCCGATGAACGACCTGCTCAAGCAGCGGATCGCGCGCCTGCTCGACAACCTGAGCGACGAGCGCGGCTACCAGATCCTGGACTACATCGAGTTCCTCGACAGCAAGTACGCCGAGCGGTCCCGGCCGGGCGGGATCTTCGCCCGATTCACCGAGACGGTCGAGGATACCATGCGGGCCGGGAAGCTCCCCCTCCAGGCGATCAGCGGCACCATGGGCCTGATGGACAGCGCCGCCAAGGTCATGAAGGGTCTGGCGGCCGCGGGGCAGGCGGTGGTGGAGGAGGCGGTAAAGGCAGCGGAAGGTCCCCCGAAGGCGATCGAACCGGCCAAGACCCAGTCCGACACGGGGAGCTGAGTGGTCGCCCCCGCGAAGGCGTCGGCCCCGGTCGGCCAGTCACCGGAGTTCATCCGCGGCATCGGTCCGCTCGCCGCCATCTCGCTGGTGGTGGGCTCGATGATCGGCTCCGGCATCTTCATCGTCTCCGCGGACATCGGTCGGCAGGTGGGGGTCTGGGGGCCGGGGGCGCTTCTCCTCGTCTGGGTCATCACCGGCGCCATGACCGTGGTGGCCGCGCTGGCCTACGCCGAGCTCGCGGCCATGATGCCCAAGGCCGGCGGGCAGTACGTCTTCCTCCGGGAGGGACTCTCCCCGCTGGCGGGATTCCTCTACGGATGGACGCTGTTCACCGTCATCCAGACCGGCACCATCGCCGCGGTGGCGGTGGCGTTCGCCAAGTTCCTCGGAGCCCTGGTGCCGGGCGTCTCGCCCGACGTGTTTCTGCAGCTCGGCCAGGTGGATCTGCCGGGGAGCAGCGATGCCATCCAGCTCGGCCTCTCGGCCCAGCGGATCGTGGCGATGCTCATGATCGCGGTCCTCACCATCACCAACATGCGCGGCGTGACGCTCGGCGCCGCGATCCAGACGGTCTTCAGCGTCGCCAAGATCGGGGCGTTGGCGGCCATCGTGCTGCTCGGGCTCACCCTGTTCCGGCAGCCCGACATCGCGGCCACCAACTTCTCCAACTTCTGGGGCACCGGCACCTGGAGTCTCGCGGTGGTGCCCATCATCGGCGCCGCGATGGTGGGCTCGCTCTTTTCGAGCGACGCCTGGAACAACGTGACCTTCGCCGCCGCCGAGGTGCAGGACCCGACCAGGAACCTGCCCCGGGCCCTCGCCATCGGCACCGGGACGGTGAGCCTGCTCTACATCCTGGCCAACGTCGCCTACCTGAACATCCTGCCGTTCTACGGGGACCCCAACGGCAACGACGTCCTGGCCCGCGGGCTCCAGTACGCGGCCCAGGACCGGGTGGGCACCGCGGCGATCGAGGTGGCGATGGGCGCGGGCGCGGCCACCGTGATGGCTGTCGCGATCATGCTCTCCACCTTCGGGTGCAACAACGGGCTCATCCTCTCCGGCCCGCGGGTGTACTACGCCATGGCGCGCGACGGCCTCTTCTTCGAGCGGGCCGGCACGCTGCATCCGACGTATCGCACTCCCATCTTCGGGCTCATCGCCCAGGCCCTGTGGGCAATGGTGCTCTGCATCAGCGGGACGTACAACCAGCTCCTCGATTACGTGATCTTCGCCGCGCTGGTCTTCTACTTTCTCACTACCGTGGCGCTCTTCCGACTGCGGCGGATCCGGCCGGATCTGCCGCGGCCCGTGAAGGCGTTCGGATACCCGGTGCTGCCCGCCTTGTACCTGGTGGCCGTGGGCGGGCTGATGCTGGTGCTGCTCGTCGAGCGGCCGCTCTACACCTGGCCGGGACTGCTCATCGTTGCGGCCGGGATCCCGGTGTACCTCCTCTGGCGTAGATCCCGACCCGCAACGTCGTAATCGAGCGCCAGCAAACGGAGTTGGGTGCGCTTGATTTCCCCGGGCCCGCGCCCTACACTTGGAGATGGACCCATGCGCTCCCGGCCTGCCGATCGCCCTCGAGAGGGCTCGGTGGGCCGTGGTGCATCGAGGATTGCTTCTCCTCCCCGGCTCGTCGAACGAATGACAGTTATCAGACCGAAACCCGGCCTCACCTTCGACGACGTCCTCCTGATTCCGCGATACTCGGCGGTGCACCCGCGCGACGTCTCCACCGCCACCCGGTTCACCCGCAGCATCTCGCTCAACATTCCGCTGGTCTCCGCCGCCATGGACACCGTCACCGAGGCCGACATGGCCATCGCCATGGCTCGAGGGGGCGGCATGGGCGTGCTGCACAAGAACATGTCGGCCGAGCGGCAGGCGGCCGAAGTGGATCGGGTGAAGCGCAGCGAGAGCGGGATGATCCTCAATCCGACTACACTTGGGCCCGATCGGCCGCTGCGCGAGGCCTACCAGCTCATGCGCCGCTTCAAGATCTCCGGCGTTCCGATCGTGGACGGTCAGGGTCGGCTCATCGGGATCATCACCAACCGCGATCTCCAGTTCGAGCGGAACCTCGACCAGCCTATCCGCGAGGCGATGACCAAGGAGAACCTGGTCACGGCTCCGGTGGGCACCAGCCTGGATGACGCCGAGCGGATCCTGGCCCGGCACCGGATCGAGAAGCTCCCGGTGGTGGACGCCCAGGGCGTCCTCAAGGGCCTGATTACGGTCAAAGACATCTTCAAGCGCCGCGAGCACCCCAACGCGAACAAGGACCAGCACGGCCGGCTCCGGGTCGCGGCCGCGGTGGGCGCCGGTCCCGACGCCCTCGCGCGGGCTCGAGGGCTGGTCGACGCGGGCGTCGACGTGATGGTGGTGGACTCGGCTCATGGCCACAGCGAGGGCGTGCTGAGCACCGTCGCGCAGCTACGGGACGCCTTTCCCGACATTCAGCTCGTGGCCGGCAACGTCGCCACCGAGGCGGGTGCGCGCGAGATGGTGCGTCGCGGGGTGGACGCCGTGAAGGTCGGGATCGGGCCCGGCAGCATCTGCACCACCCGGGTGGTCACCGGCGTCGGGGTCCCCCAGGTCACCGCCATCATGGACACCCTCCGCGGCGTGGATGACGTTCCCGTGATCGCCGACGGCGGTATCAAGTACTCCGGGGACGTGGTGAAAGCATTGGCCGCTGGGGCGTCCTCGGTCATGATGGGGTCCATGCTGGCCGGCACCGAGGAGAGCCCCGGCGAGTCGGTGCTCGCCGAAGGCCGTCGTTTCAAGATGATCCGCGGCATGGGTAGTCTCTCCGCCATGCAGGACGGCTCGGCCGACCGCTACTTCCAGGAGGGGGAGATGGCGCCCTCCAAGCTGGTGCCGGAGGGCATCGAGGGCCGGGTGCCCTATAAGGGTCCCGTGGCCGACGTATTGTATCAGATGGTCGGTGGTCTCCGGAGCGGCATGGGGTACTGCGGCGTCGGCAGCGTTCCCCAGCTGCAGTGCGACGTAGAGATGGTGCAGATCACCTCGGCCGGACTGCGCGAGTCGCACCCGCACGATGTCACCATCACCCGGGAAGCACCGAACTACAGCGCTTAAGCAGTGGAAACGCAGCAGGCCGACGTACGTGCCGCCTCCCCGGCGGGCGCGCTCCCTTCCATCGAGGATCACGCTATGAACTTATGGGCCACCAAGTCGGTGACGGCCCTGCGCGCCGAAGCCGAGGCGACGGGCGAGCGCTCCCTCAAGCGGACGCTCGGAGCACTCAACCTGACCATGCTCGGCATCGGGGCCATCATCGGGGCGGGCATCTTCGTGCTCACCGGCCTGGCCGCCGCGCTGCATGCGGGACCCGCCGTGCCGATCTCGTTCGTGGTTGCCGCCGTCGCGTGCGGACTGGCGGGCCTCTGCTACGCGGAGATGGCGAGCGCGGTGCCGGTCGCCGGCAGCGCGTACACCTACTCCTACGCCACGATGGGCGAATTCGTCGCCTGGATCATCGGGTGGGATCTGGTGCTCGAATACGCGATGGGCGCCGCGACGGTCGGCGTCGGCTGGTCCGGGTACTTCGTGAGCCTGCTGGATTACCTCGGGATTCACCTGCCCCCGGCCATCACCTCCGCGCCGCTCCGCTTCTGTAGCACGGCGGACGTCACCAATGCCGTCGCCCACTGCGCCAAGGTGGGATGGAACAACACGGGGTCGCTGGTGAACCTCCCGGCGATGGCGATCGTGCTCCTGGCGACGACGATCCTGGTGATCGGGATCGAGGAGTCGGCCAAGGTGAACAATCTGATCGTCATCCTCAAGCTTTCCGTGGTGCTCCTGTTCCTGGCCTTCGGCTGGCGCTACGTCACTCCCGCCAACTGGCATCCCTTCATTCCGCCCAACACCGGTACCTTCGGCGAGTACGGCTGGAGCGGGGTCTTCCGCGGTGCCGGTCTCATCTTCTTCGCCTACATCGGATTCGACGCGGTCAGTACGGCCGCGCAGGAAGCCCGGAATCCGCAGAAGGACATGCCGATCGGCATCCTCGGGTCGCTGGGTGTCTGCACCGTTCTCTACATCCTGGTCTCGCTGACGCTCACCGGCCTGGTGAAGTACGACCGGCTCAACGTGGCGCATCCGGTCGCCTATGCCGTAGAGCAGATCCCCCAGCTCACCTGGCTGCGCCCGTTCATCAACGTCGGGGCGGTGCTCGGGCTCGGGTCGGTCGTGCTGGTCATGCTCCTGGGCCAGAGCCGGGTGTTCTATTCGATGTCGCGGGATGGCTTGATGGGGCCCTGGGCGGGTAAGGTGCACCCCCGCTTCCGCACTCCGTACCTCTCGACCATCGGCGTCGGCTGTATCGTCGCGATCATCACCGGCACCTTCCCGATTCAGATCCTCGGCGAGCTGGTCAACATCGGGACCCTCCTCGCCTTCGTGCTGGTGTGCGCCGGCGTTTGGATCCTGCGGAACACCCGGCCCGATCTGGAGCGGCCCTTCCGCACTCCGCTGGTGCCGCTGGTGCCCATCCTGGGCATCCTCGCCTGCTTCGGGTTGATGGCCACCCTCCCCGGCGATACCTGGATCCGGCTCTTCGTGTGGCTGGTGATCGGATTCGGCATCTACTTCGGATACAGCCGCAAGCACAGCGTGCTGCAGCGGGAGCTCGCGGAGGCGGCCGCTCCGGTCCGGGAGCCCGTGGGGCGATAAGCCGAACCTCGGCGTCACCGGCGATCGAGGGGGCCGAAAGCATGGTTTCGGCCCCCTCGATCGTGTGCATGGGATCACCTCTCACTTGGTGCCGGTCACCATTAATATTGGCCCATGCCGTTCATCCTGTCGCCCGACCGCGTCGCCGCCGCTCAGGCCTTCGCCGCAGCGCTCGCCCCCGGACAGCGCGTCTGCCTGACGACGCACGTTAATCCCGACGGTGACGGACTGGGCAGCGAAGCGGGTCTGGTGCATCTGCTGCGGGACCGGGGGGTCGACGCGGTGATCACCAACCCCACGGCCACGCCGCCTCGCTTCGGCTTCCTGTTCGAGGATCTCCCCGGAGTCGATCGCACCGGCGAGGCCATCAAGCAGCTCCGAAGGTCCGACCTCATCATCGTGCTGGACATCTCCGACCTCGGCCGCCTCGGCATGCTGGGAGAGACGGTGCGGGACCGCGGCGTCCCGGTCGCCTGTGTGGACCACCACGTGAGCGCCGGCCTGCTGCCGCCTGGGCCGCGCTACCTCGACGCCGATGCGGCGGCGACCGGCGAGCTGGTCTTCGAGTTGGCGCTGGCCAACTCGTGGGCCCTCTCGCAGGAGGCGGCCCGCGGGCTGTACGTGGCCATCCTCACCGATACCGGCGGATTCCGCTTCAGCAATACCCGGCCGCGTACCCTGCGGGTGGCCGCCGAGCTGCTCGAGACCGGAGTCGATCCGGAGGAGATTTACCTCGAGGTATACGCCCGCGCGCCCGAGGGACGCCCCCGCCTCTTCGCCGAAGCGCTCCAAACCCTGGTGGTTGAGCCGCAGCACGGCCTGGCCTGGGTCACCGTGCCGTCGGGCGCCATCGAGCGGCTCGGTGTGTCGTCCGATGACCTCGATGGGGTGGTGGAGTTCCCTCGCTCGATCGAGGGGGTCAGGATGGCGCTCCTGTTCCGGGAGGTGAGCAAGGGCCGGGTCAAGGTCTCGCTGCGCTCGGTCGGCGACGTGGACGTGGCGGCGTTCGCCAAGGAGTTCGGCGGCGGCGGCCACACCAAGGCGGCCGGGCTGGCGTTGCCGGGCACCCTCGCCGACGTCCAGGCCACCGTGCTCGGCGCCGCTCGGACCTTTCTCGGGAACAACGGGGGCAACCAGCGCTGACGTGTTGACCGAGGTCCCTGGTATCCTATATTCCGAATTCAGGAGTCGGAATTCCATCTGAGGGCCATGGATACCATCGATCGGATCGAGAAGACACTCGACACGCTGCGTCCCTACATCGCCTCCCATCGCGGCCATGTGGAGGTGGTGGATTTCGACGAAAGTGAGGGCCTCCTGTTGCTTCGCCTGGGGGGCACTTGCCACGGCTGCGCCGCGTCCACCATCACTCTCAAGCAGGGAATCGAGAGCCGCTTGCGGGAGATGGTGCCGGAGGTCAAGCACGTGGAGGCCGTCTAGTGCCGGAATCGATCGAGGCCCGGGTTGCCGCGGCCCTGGCGGCCATCCGTAACCCGCTGGTGGACAACGACCTGCTCTCCGCCGGGATGATCCGCGACCTGGCCGTGACCGACGACGGCAAGGTGAGCTTCACCTTCCTGCTCGCCGCGGACGATCCGGCCACGCTGGTGCGGCAGGCGCGCGCCGCCGTGCAGGCGGTCGAAGGGGTGCGGCGGGACGAGGTCAAGATCACGGTCACCAACCCCGCGGGACCGGCCCGGGTGACCCATGCGGCCCCCACAGGTGCGGCACCCGCCGCGCCAGCGCCGGCTCCGACGCCCGCGGAGCAGCCGAACCTCGGCCGGATCATCGCGGTGTCCTCCGGCAAGGGCGGCGTAGGGAAGTCCACCGTGGCAGTCAATCTCGCCGTGGCGCTGGCCCAGGCCGGGTTGCAGGTCGGGGTCATGGATGCCGACATCTACGGACCCAATGTGCCCCGCATGTTCGGTGTCTTCGAGAAGCCCCCGGTCTACGGTGGAAAGATCCAGCCGCTCGAGGCGCATGGTGTCCGACTGATGTCGCTTGGCTTCCTGGTCGAGCGGGATGCCCCGGCGATCTGGCGCGGCCCGATCATCATGAAGATCGTGCAGCAGTTTCTGCGCGACGTGGAGTGGGGGCAGCTCGATTATCTCATCGTCGACATGCCGCCGGGAACGGGAGACGCCCAGCTCTCGCTGGTACAGGCCACCCACGTCTCCGGCGCCGTGATCGTGACCACCCCGCAGGAAATGGCGGTCGGTGACGCGCTCCGCGGCGCCAAGATGTTCGAGCGGGTGGGTGTGCCGGTCGTCGGGGTGATCGAGAACATGGGCGGCTTCACCGATCCCGAGACCGGCCGCCGCGTCGAGCTGTTCTCCTCGGGCGGCGGTCAGCGGCTGGCCGAGGAGCTGGGTGTGCCGCTGCTGGGCAGCGTGCCGCTTCAGCCAGGCCTCGCGGAGCTGGCCGATGCCGGAAGCCCGATCGTCGTCGCGGAGCCGGAGAGCGCCGCCGCGCTGGTCCTGCGCCAGATCGCCGAGCAGCTTCAGGCCAAGACCGCCGGCCGCGGCGTCGCGCTGCCGATCCTTCGGGGTTGATGCCGTTCATCACCCTGCTCACCGATTTCGGCACCACCGACTCCTACGTAGCCGAGATCAAGGGAGTACTCCTCAGCGCCGCGCCCGACGCGGTGCTGGTGGACGTGACTCACGTGGTGCCCCCGGGAGATGTGCGGGCCGGCGCCTATCTCCTGGGCCGCACCTGGCATCGCTTCCCACCCGGCACCACCCACCTCGCCGTGGTGGACCCGGGCGTGGGCACCAGCCGCGCCGCCCTCGCCCTCCGGGCGCACGGCCACTGGTTCGTCGGTCCCGACAACGGGCTCTTCACCCCGGTCATCCGCGACACCGAGGTCGAGATCATCGAGCTGCGGATCCCCCGCGGCGCCTCGCCCACCTTCCACGGGCGCGACCTCTTCGCCCCCGCGGCAGCGATGCTCGCGTGCGCTATGCCGCTGCAATCGCTCGGGCGCCCGTTCGCGGGCGTTCCCCACCGCCTGGTCTACGCCGAGCCGCATTACGAGGGGAAGTCCGTGCTGGGGGAGATCGTGTACGTCGATCGCTTCGGCACCCTGGTGACGAACCTCAACACCGACCTGGTCCCGCCGTACGCCACCATGGAGGTCGAGGGCCTCGACCTGGGACCGCTCCGCCGCACGTTCGGGGATGTGCCGACCGGCGGGCTACTGGCCTACGTCGGATCGGGCGGGGCGGTGGAGGTGGCGGTGCGTGACGGCTCGGCGGCCCGGCGGCTTGGCCTGGGTGTCGGGGGGAGAGTCCGAGCTCGGCTCGGGTAGGATCGTCCAACGGCGCGTTGCAATACCCGCGCATGTCGGAATCTGTCATCCCGAGCACAGCGAGGGATCTTCTCCCCCGGAGTTCGAACTCGGCCCGGCAAGATCCCTCGTCGCTGCGTTCCTTGGGATGACAGTGCCCTAAGGCTAGTCGCCCACCACCGTCGCTCCCGAGGCTCCTCCCCCCATCCGCAGCACCAGCCGCCGGAACAGCCCGAAGAACCGCCAGATCACCAGCAGGGCCAGAACCACCAGCACGGCGACGAGGCCTGCCGTCACCATGGGGTGCGCCGCCGCCAGCCAGGCGAGGAACACCGCGAGGGCG